>CAXUHK010000101.1:0-14372 GCA_964250775.1 uncultured Acetobacteraceae bacterium
GCCATGCCGCTTGATCCACCCGTCACCACGGCAACCTTGCCGTCAAGCTTTCCCATGATTGTCCCTTCCAAAATATTCGGCGACACCCGCCCTCGATCCGGACACCGGCGTCATCGCAACGCGGCACATCAGGGCCACCGAACACATGCTGCCAAATGCATTCAGCCTGCTGGCCGGCATCCTTGGCGCATGTGAGTTGCATAACGGAGCGCCGATCCACATATGCGGATCATTGCTACGCTTATCAAGAAGGGTTTATGCGAGCCGACGCCAGGAAGAACCATAGCCACCTGCTCGCGGTCGCGCGTGCGGTCATAACCGAGCGCGGTGCCGGCGCGTCGCTGCGCGACATCGCTCGCAGGGCTGATGTCGGGCTGGCCACGCTGTACCGTCACTTTCCGACGCGAGAGGCGTTGCTCGAGGCGTTGCTCCGCGCGACGCTTGACGAACTAACCCAAAGGGCAGGTGATCTCGAACGGCTGCATTCACCTGACGAGGCCCTCGTGTCTTGGCTCCGCGAGGGGGTAGCGTTTGTACGGAGTTACAACGGCGTGGTGGACTTGATGGCAGCCGCCATCGCGGACCCGGATTCCGCTCTCCATGCCTCATGCATCGCGGTGCGTTCAGCAGGCGCACAACTCCTTCTCCGTGCTCAGGCTGCGGGAACGGCGCGGGCCGACATGGATGGGACCGATTTGTTTGCCCTGATCGGGGCGCTGGGATGGTTCGGCGATCAACCCTCGTTCGCGCCGCGCGCCGATCATCTCTTCGACGTCATCGCCAGTGCGATCCTGACAAATGAGCCGAGTAGTGAAGTCGAGAATGGATGAAGAAGCGCGGCGCCACACGATCCGAGTTGATGCCCTCACGCAATTCCGGCCGCCTCAACGACGCTTAGCTGCGTCTGCTTACAGGCGAATTAGTCGTGAGCTTGAATGCCCAACTATAGTCGAACGTGAACATTGGCACGGGTCCAGCAGTCCCGCCCGCTTGACGTAAATCACCTGATGACGCCGAACGCTCGAGGGGATTGACCAGTGCTGCAAGATCGCATCCTTCAGGGCCGCGCACATCACACGTCGCAACGCCGGCGCCGGCAGCGAGGGCTGTGGCTGCAATCGATGCGTCGAACGTCTCGACCGGCCTGCCCGCCTGCCGACGCGCGGCGACGATCTCGGCGTGCCGCACCGCAGCATCTGCATCGTAGGACAGAACCCGACCGGAAAATTCCTCGGTAAATACGCTTCCGCTGCCGCCGCGAGCCCAGCGCGGCGGTTGCCGTTAGGCTGGGTGGCCATGCCCTACAGAATTTCGGTTTGTGTGACCGCTGCGGCGTGGAGCGTCGTGCGCGGCTGCGCCGCCACCTAGGCGACGACAGCCGCATCAGGTTGCGGCCGCATGAGTTCGGACAGCACGTTGGCGTCGAGCACGATCATCAAGCGATGTCGGGCGGGTCACGAACGGGAATCGGTGGGTGCGGCGCAAGCTCGACGCCGCCGAATGGTGCCAGCCGGCGACGAATCGCTTCGGCCAGGTTGGGGCTGCTCGACTGATCGCCCGCTACGGCCTTGCTAACGATGCGGCGGGCTTCGGCCCCCATGGATCGGCCATTTTGGACTACCCTGGCGCGCAGGGTTGCTTTCACGGCAGGGTCAATGTTGCGGACCAGGAGGTTGCTCACTTCTCGCTCCGGCAGAAAATGATCGCATGGTGTACGCATAGTGCTAACAGTTCGGGCCAATGCCAAGCTGCGCAGCGAGAACCGTGACCGGGTTTCGAGACGAACTGGTCAGCTCCGAAGCAGCCTACTTGGGTTGAAGACGGGCATCGGACCTGACTGAGTATCACCGCACGCTTGCGCCAGCGTCGGCAGCCCTCAAATCTTGTGGCAAGCAACAACATGGGAGCCGAAACCTCGATGTGCCGCCTGTTCAAGTCCCAGGACCCCGCGACCTACGCCGCCGAAACCCGGGCGATGCGGCTGCATGGCTACGCCACCTCGGTCCGGCTGGAAGCCGCCTACTGGGCCACCCTGCAGGAGATCGCCGAGCACGAGGGCGTGTCGCTGGCGCAGTTCTGCGCCGTCCTGCATGACGAGATGGTGCAATGCGGCGACGAGATTGGCAACTTCGCCTCCATGCTGCGGGTGACGTGCCTGCATTACTTGCGTCATCATGACGAATACCTGTCGCAGATCACGGCACGCCGGGCGGTGTCAGCGAAAATCGCCGCGTAGTAGCCCGGTACTACCCGAGCGCCGCCCTGCTCCCGCAGTCTGGTTCGAAGAACAAAGGCGGGGCTGGGATGGATCGGACCAGGATGGCGGTGTGGCTCGCGGCGGCGGTGCTGGCGGCACCGGCAGCGATGGCGCAGTTCGCGGTGCCGGTCAGCAAGCCGTCGCCGGAGAAGTTGTTCACCAACCAGTGCGCCACCTGCCACTCGCTGAACACCTCCGACGCGGCGCGGCAAGGACCGACGCTTTATCACGTCATCGGCCGCCACGCCGGCTCGGTCCCCGGGTTCAAGTATTCCGCCGGCTTCGCCCAGGCCGACTTCGCCTGGGACGACGGCCATCTCGACGCCTACCTCACCAACCCGCAATCGGTGATCCACGGTGCCGTGATGCCGTATCGGCAGCCACACGCCGACGTGCGCCACGCCATCATCTCCTATTTGGAGTCGCAGCGCTGATGGCGCGGCCGATCCACTTGATGGTGCGCGTGCTCGACGAGGCGCGCTCGGTCGCGTTCTACCGCACCGCGTTCGGCCTGGAGGTCGACGACCGCTTCGCCTTCCCCGATTTCACCCTGGTCTACCTGCGCGACGCCGCCTCCGGCTTCGAGGTTGAACTGACGGTTAACCAAGGTCGCACTGAGCCGTATCAATTGGGCGATGGCTACGGCCACCTTGCCGTCGTGGTGGATGACCTCGCCGCCGAGCACGCCAGGGTGGCAGCCGCCGGGTTGGACCCCACGCCGCTCCGTGAGCTGAAGCACGGCGGGCAGACGCTGGGGCGCTTCTTCTTCCTGCAGGACCCGGACGGCTACCGCATCGAGGTGCTGCAACGCGAGGGTCGCTTCGCCAAGACAACAACGGGAGACGGACGATGAGGACAGTCGACAAGCGCACCCGGATCGGGCGGCGCGGCTTCCTGCAGGCCACCTCGACCGCCGTGCCGGCGGCAGCCCTCGCCAGCGCCGGCCTCGGCGTCTCGGCGCAGACGGCCTGGGCGCAGGGAGCCAAGAACGTGCAGCCGCACACCATGGCGACGCTGGTGCTGATGTCGCGCGACATCTACCCGCACGACCATTTTCCCGATGCGTTGTATGTCGCCGCCGCCCAGCCCTGGGACGAGAAGGCCGGCGACGACGCCGCGTTCAAGGCGATGCTGGAGGGCGGCGTCGCCCGCCTCGACTCCGACGCGCACGACCGCTCCGGCGGCACCTACCTGGCCACCGCCTGGGAGAGCGACCGCGTGGCGCTGCTGCGCGGCATCGAGTTCACGCCGTTCTTCAAGAAGTGCCGCGGCGACCTCGTGGTGTCGCTGTACAACCAGCCGGCGGTGTGGGCCAAGCTCGGCTACGAGGGGTCGTCCGCCGAGCACGGCGGCTACATCCACCGTGGCTTCAACGACATCGACTGGCTGCCGACGGTCTGAGGGGCAACGCACATGGCACAATTCGACAAGTCGGACGACAGCGTCGTCTGCATAGTGGGCTCCGGCGCCGGCGGCGGCACGCTCGGCAACGAACTGGCGCAGAAGGGAGTCAAGGTGGTGATCCTCGAAGCGGGAGCCCGCAACGAGATCCAGGATTTCGTTAACAACGAGTGGGAGAGCTTCGCCCAGCTCGCCTGGACCGACATGCGCACCACCTCCGGCTCCTGGCGGGTTGCGCGCGACTTCCCCAACCTGCCGGCCTGGATCGTGAAGTCGGTCGGCGGCTCGACGGTGCATTGGGCCGGCGCCTCGCTGCGCTTCGAGGAGCACGAGTTCAGGACCCGAACCGCCTATGGCGCGCTGCCCGGCGCCAACCTGCTCGACTGGCCGATCACGCTGCAGGAGCTGGCGCCGTACTACGCCCGTGCGGAGTATAAGATGGGCGTGACCCGCACCAACGGCATCCCCGGCCTGCCCGGAAACAACAACTTCAAGGTGTTGCAGGCCGGCGCTCACGCGGTCGGTTACAAGGAAGTGCATTCCGGCCGCATGGCGATCAACAGCGAGCCGCGCGACGGGCGGGGCTCCTGCCAGCAGATCGGCTTCTGCTTCCAGGGCTGCAAGTCGGGCGCCAAGTGGTCGACGCTGTACACCGAAATCCCCAAGGGCGAGGCCACCGGCAACCTCGAAGTGCGGCCGGGCAGCATGGTCACGCACATCGAGCACGACGCTGGCGGCAAGGTCACGGGCGTCGTCTACGTCGACGACCAGGGAGCCACCCAGAGGCAGAAGGCGCGCGTGGTGGCGGTCGCCGGCAACTCGATCGAGAGCCCGCGCCTGCTGCTCAACAGCGCCTCGGCGCAGTTCCCCGACGGGCTGGCCAACAGCTCCGGCCAGGTCGGGCGCAACTACATGCGGCACATGACCGGCAACGTCTACGGCGTGTTCGAGAAGCCGGTCCACATGTACCGCGGCACCACCATGGCCGGCATCGTCCGCGACGAGGCCCGCCACGACACCAAGCGCGGCTTCGTCGGCGGCTACGAGATGGAGACGGTCTCGTTGGGCGTGCCGTTCATGGCGGCGTTCGCCGACCCCGGCGCGTGGGGCCGCAGCTTCACCTCGATCATGGACGACTACAGCCACATGGCCGGCATGTGGCTGATCGGCGAGGACATGGCGCGCGAGACCAACCGGGTGACGCTCGACCCGCACGCCAAGGACGCGCACGGGATGCCGGTCGCGAGCGTGCATTATGACGACCACGACAACGACGTGGCGATGCGCAACCACGCCATCCAGCAGGGCAGCGCCATCTACAACGCGGTGGGTGCCACCCGCATCATCCCGACGCCGCCCTATCCCAGCACGCACAACATGGGCACCAACCGGATGAGCGAGAAGCCGCGCGACGGCGTGGTGAACAAGTTCGGCCAGACCCACGACGTGAAGAACCTGTTCGTCTCCGACGGCAGCCAGTTCACCAGCGGGGCCGCGTGCAACCCGACGCTGACCATCGTCTCGCTGGCGATCCGCCAGGCGGAGAACATGGCGGGCATGATGCAGCGCCGGGAGATCTAGCGCCCGGGTTTGGTGGCGCATCGGCGGCGGCGTATATGTCGCCGATGCGCGCCTCCTTCACCAAGATGCACGGCTGCGGCAACGATTTCGTCGTGCTCGACGAGCGTGCCGGTCCGCTCGGCCTGACCCCGGCCCGTGCCGCCGCGATCGCCGACCGCCGCACCGGCATCGGCTGCGACCAGTTCATCGTCATCGAACCACCGCCTCCCGGCAGCGCCAGCGCCGCGTTCATGCGCATCCGCAACCCCGACGGGCAGGAAGCCGGGGCTTGCGGCAACGCGACGCGCTGCGTCGCCGAACTGCTGCACACCGAGACCGGCGCCTGCGAGGTGGTCGTCGAGACAGTGGCCGGCCCGCTGCCCGCGATGGTGCTGGCCGATGGCCGGGTGCAGATCGACATGGGCGCGCCCCGCTTCGGTTGGCGGGAGGTGCCGCTGGCAGGCGCCGCTGATACGCTGCACCTCGACCTGGCGTCGGGGCCGGTCAGCGACCCAGCGGCGCTGTCGATGGGCAATCCTCACGCGACCTTCTTCGTGTCCCATCTCGAGACGCTCGATGTCGCGGCGCTCGGCCCGGCACTGGAGCACGCGGCGATGTTCCCGCAGCGTGCCAATGTCGGCTTCGCCCAGGTGCTGGCCCCCGACCGCATCCGGCTACGGGTATGGGAGCGCGGCGCCGGGCTGACCCGCGCCTGCGGCTCCGGCGCCTGCGCCGCCCTGGTCAACGCCGTCCGGCGCGGCCTTACGGAACGCGGCGCGACGATGCTGCTGGACGGCGGCGAATTGCTCATCGAGTGGCGCGAGGACGACCATGTGCTGATGACCGGCCCGGTCGCCACCAGCTTCACCGGCAGCATCGAACTAGACGGCCTGCCGCGATGAGCGTGGACATCCTCACCTTCGGCTGCCGGCTCAACGCCTACGAGAGCGAGGTCATGCGCGGCCACGCCACGGCGCTCCACGACACCATCGTCGTCAACACCTGCGCCGTCACCGCCGAAGCCGAGCGGCAGGCGCGGCAGGCGATCCGACGCGCGCATCGCGAGCGCCCGGAGGCGCGCATCGTCGTCACCGGCTGCGCCGCGCAGATCGCGCCGGACGCCTGGGCCGCCCTGCCCGGCGTCGCGCGCGTGCTGGGCAACGCCGACAAGCTGCGCCCTGAGAACTGGCGGCCGGACGCCGGCTCGGCGGTGTCCGACATCATGGCGGCGCGCGAGACCGCGGCGCACCTCGTCACCGAGTTCGCCGGCCGGGCGCGGGCGTTCGTGCAGGTGCAGGGCGGCTGTGACCACCGCTGCACCTTCTGCGTCATCCCGTTCGGCCGCGGCCCCAGCCGCAGCGTGCCGATGGGCGCAGTGGTCGACCAGGCGCGGACCCTGGTCGCGTCCGGCTACCGCGAGATCGTGCTCACCGGCGTCGACATCGCCAGCTATGGCCCCGACCTGCCGGGCACGCCCACGCTCGGCCAACTGGCGCGGCGGTTGCTGGCGCTGGTGCCGGACCTGCCCCGGCTGCGGCTGTCCTCGCTCGACCCGAACGAGATCGACGCCGACCTGTGGCGGCTGATCGAGACCGAGCCGCGCCTGATGCCACACCTGCATCTGTCCGTGCAGGCCGGTTCCGACTTGATCCTGAAGCGCATGAAGCGCCGACACTCGCGTGCCGATGCGTTGGCGGCGATCGCCCACGCCCGCGCGCTGCGACCGGGCCTGGCGATCGGGGCCGACCTGATCGCCGGCTTCCCGACCGAGACCGAGGCGCTGTTCGCGCAGACCCTGGCGTTCGTGGACGAGGCGGCGATCCCGTTCCTGCACGTGTTCCCGTACAGCGAGCGCCCGGGCACACCGGCCGCACGGATGCCGGCGGTGCCGGTGCCGCTGCGCCGCGAGCGCGCCGGCCGGCTGCGCGCGGCCGGCATCGCGCAGGCCCGCGCGTTCTACGCGGCGCAGACTGGCCGCCTTGCCGACGTGCTGGCGGAAGCCGACGGCGCCGGGCACACCGAGCATTTCGCCCCGGTCAGGCTGCCCGACGCGCCACCCGGCGCGTTGCTGCGCGCCCGCATCACCGGCGCGGACGCGCGCGGCCTGCTGGCGGAGGCGGCCTGATGGCGCTCGGCTTCCTCTCGCGGCTGAAGCAGGGGCTGACCCGCAGCACGCAGAAGTTCAGCGACAGCATCGGCGCGGTGCTGACCCGCAAGCGGCTCGACGACGCGGCGCTGGAGGAGCTGGAGGCGGCGCTGGTCGCGGCCGACCTCGGCACCGAGGTGGCGGCGCGCATCATCGCCAACTTCCGCGGCAGCCGGTTCGGCCGCGAGGCGACCGAGGAGGAAATCCGCACCGCGCTGGCCGAGGAGATCGCGGCGATCCTGGAGCCGGTGGCGCGACCGCTGGTGCCCGACCCGACGCTGCGGCCGCATGTGATGCTCGTCGTAGGCGTCAACGGCACCGGCAAGACCACCACGATCGGCAAGCTGGCGTTGCAGTACAAGGAGCAGGGCCTGCGCCCGATGCTGGTCGCGGGCGACACGTTCCGCGCCGCCGCCGTCGAGCAACTGCAGATCTGGGGGCAGCGCACCGGCGCTCCGGTCGTGACCGCCCCCGCCAACTCCGACCCCGCCGGCCTCGCCTACGACGCGCTGAGCCGGGCGCGGACGGACGGCACCGACGTGCTGCTGATCGACACCGCCGGACGGCTGCACAACAAGACCGCGCTGATGGAGGAGCTGCGCAAGATCATCCGCGTGATCCGCAAGCTCGACGACAGCGCGCCGCATTCGGTGCTGCTGGTGCTCGACGCCACCACCGGGCAGAACGCCATCGCCCAGGTCGAGGTGTTCCGCGAGATGGTGGACGTGACCGGCCTGGTCGTGACCAAGCTCGACGGCTCGGCGCGCGGCGGCATCGTCGTGGCGCTGGCCGAGGCGTTCGGCGTGCCGGTGCACGCGGTCGGCGTCGGCGAGCAGGCCGGCGACCTGCGGCCGTTCGACGCGCTGGACTTCGCGCGCGGGCTGGTCGGCGCGGGCTGACGCCACGATTCACCGTTCCGTCATGCAACGCGACCCCGCGCCCGGCATTGAACGTCGCTATGACACGCAAGCCAACCGCCCCGCCCAACCCGCACCAGTTCGGCCAGCGGCGGCCGTCGACCGACCCCGGCCACAGCCAGCAATCCCCACTCTACGCCGGCAGCAAGCAGCAGCCGGTGCCGGCTCCGACCGGAGCGGCGCCATACCGCCTCGACCTGGCCGCCATCGTGCCGGACGCGGTGGCGGCGATGACCAAGGCCGGTGGCATGGCGCTGCACATGGTGGGCGACACCGGCGGCGTGCAGGACCCGACGCCGCAGCAACTGGTGGCCAACGGCTTGGAGCAGGACGCCGGGGCGGCCGGCGACTACGGAATGCCGGCGTTCTTCTACCATCTTGGTGACGTGATCTACTTCGACGGCGAGGCCAGCGAGTACTTCCCGCAATTCTACCAGCCGTACGAGCACTACCCGAAGCCGATCCTGGCCATCCCCGGCAACCACGACGGGGACCGCTACGACCGCGGCAAGCTGGTCAACGCCGAGCCGTCTCTGGCGCCGTTCGTGCGCAACTTCTGCGCCGCGACCGCTGGCGTGCGCACGGACGAGGCGCGCGAGGCGACGCGCACCGCGATGGTGCAGCCCAACGTCTACTTCACCCTTAACACGCCGTTCGCGACCTTCGTGGGCCTCTACACCAACGTGCCCGAGGGCGGCGTCGTCGAGCCGGACCAACAGGAGTGGTTCGCGGCCGAGTTGAAAGCGGCCAGCCACGACGTCCCACTGCTGGTCGCGATGCACCACCCGATCCACTCGCTCGACACCCACCACAGCGGCAGCAAGACCATGGCCAAGGTCTTGGCGGAGGCGATGCAGGCATCAGGGCGGCGGCCGGACATGGTGTTCGCCGCCCACGTGCACAATTACCAGCGCTTCACCGTCACCATGGACGACGGCGGCATCACGCCGTTCATCGTCGCCGGCATGGGCGGCTACCACAACCTGCACAAGATGGCGCGCGAAAACGGGCAGGACATCGCGACGCCGTATCGCGTCCCTAACGAGCCGGGGGTGATCCTGGAGAACTACTTCGACGACCGTTTCGGCTTCCTGCGGATTGAGATCGCCGGCGACCTGATCGACCTGCGCGCCATGACGGTGCCTCGGCCGCAGGAGAAATGGTCACAAGGGCCGCGGCTGTTCGATCGGATGCGCTACGACTGGCGCAGGCGCGTCATCGTGGTCTGAACCGGGACACGCGGACCTATTGCAGCGGCACCGACATGTTGATGCCCGGCGCCGGGTGGAACCGCTTCTGCTCGTTGCCTTCGACTGTGGAACCAGGCACGTAGCCGTCGCCGCGCGTCCGGCGGCCGGCGTTGAACAGGCCTGGCGAGAACTTAGCCTGCGCCGGACCCAACTCCCGGAGGATTGGGGCGCTGGCCTCGGAATCGGGCAACGGCGCCGGAGTGAAACCACCTGACGCCACCTGCTCGGAACCCGGATCACCCTGTGGCAGCACGGTGACGCCCTGGAACAGCGGGGCGGAAAAGCTGCCATACTTGTTCGGTGCGGCCGCTGACAGCACGATCGCACTGGCAGCCAGGAAAATCGTCTTAAGCATGGGACGGTCCCTCGTGTCGCGCCCGACACTGGGTGGTCCGACGCGGCATTGCAACCGGCGGTTCACCGCCTGGTGCGTTTGCCTGCGACAGGTGACGGTTTTGCCACAACCATCGCGGTCAGACGCTAAGGTCGAGCAGCGACCCGCGTGGGCTGGTCCGCGACAGCGGCGTGGTCAGCGGCGGCGACGCGACCGGTCCCGGCCGCGTGGCGGCCGGCGCGTTGGCGGCAACCTGGGTGGCCACCCCGGGCGCGCGGGGCAGCGGCGAAATCGGCGGCGTCGAGAACGCCGGGAGCGAACTGGGCGAGATCATGGGACGCAGACTGACGCGCATGACTGAATGACCTGTTAAGCGGCGATGTCTTATTTATGATACGAAACGATTGCCCTGTCCAGCGCCGCCATCAGACCATCAGCGCGGCGACGCCCGGCAGCGTCTTGCCCTCCATCCATTCGAGGAACGCGCCGCCGGCGGCGGACACGTAGGTCAGCTCCGCCAGCACGCCGGCCGCGCGCAAGGCGGCGACGGTGTCGCCGCCCCCGGCCACGCTGAGCAGCCGCCCGGCCCGCGTCGCCTCGGCGACGGCGTGCGCCAGCGTCACCGTCGCGGCGTCGAACGGCTTGGTCTCGAACGCGCCGAGGGGGCCGTTCCATACCAGCGTGCGCACGCCCTCCAGGCGCTCGACCAGGCTGGCCACGGTGAGCGGGCCGACGTCGAGGATCATGGCGTCGTCAGGCACCGCGTCGATCGGCACCGTGCGGGTCGCCGCCTCGGCCTTGAACTCCACGGCGGTCACGGCGTCGACCGGCAGCGCCACGGCGCAGCCGGCCGCGGCGGCGCGCGCCAGGATCGCCAGTGCGGTCGCGTGCATCTCGCGCTCCTGCAGCGAGCGCCCGACCGCGACGCCCTGCGCCGCGAGGAAGGTGTTGGCCATGGCGCCGCCGATCACCAGAAGGTCGACCCGTTCGACCAGGTTGCCCAGCAGGTCGAGCTTGGTCGACACCTTGGAGCCGCCGACGATCGCCGCCAGCGGCCGCGCCGGCGTCTCCAGCGCGGCGCCGAGGGCCGCCAGCTCCGCCTGCATCAGCCGGCCGGCGTACGACGGCAGCGAGCGCGCCACGCCCTCGGTGCTGGCGTGCGCGCGGTGCGCCGCCGAGAACGCGTCGTTGACGTAGAGATCGGCCAGCTTCGCCATCTCGGCGGCGAATTCTGGATCGTTCAGCTCCTCGTGCGGGTGGAAGCGGGTGTTCTCCAGCACGCACACTTCGCCGTCGTCGAGCCGGTCGATGGCGTGCTGCGCCGTCGGGCCGATGCAATCCTCGGCGAACGACACCGGGCGGCCCAGCGCCTCGCCCAGCGCCAGCGCCATCGGCGCCAGCGACATCGCCGCTACCCGCGTGCCTTTCGGGCGATCGAAATGGCTGCACACGACGATCCTGGCGCCCGCGTCCGACAGTTCGCGGATGGTCGGGCAGAGCCGCTCGATGCGGGTCATGTCGGTGATGCGGCCGTCGCGCACCGGGACGTTGAGGTCGGCGCGCAGCAGCACCCGGCGGCCGTGGAGGTCGATCCCGTCGAGGGTGCGCACCGCCACGGCTACAGGCTGCCCAGCAGGGCGGCGGTGTCGGCCATGCGGTTCGAGAAGCCCCATTCGTTGTCGTACCAGCCGAGCACGCGGAACAGCGCGCCGTCGACCACCGCCGTCTGCGTCGCGTCGAAGGTGCAGGACGCGGCCGCGTGGTTGAAGTCGCTGCTGACCAGCGGCGCGGCGTTGTAGTCGAGGATGCCACGCAGGGCGCCCTCGCTGGCCGCCTTGAACGCCGCGTTGATGGCGTCCTTGGTCGGCGATTCGCGCAGCACGACGTCGAGCGAGACCATGGAGACGTTGGGCGTGGGCACCCGGATCGCGGTGCCGTCGAGCTTGCCGGCCAGCTCCGGCAGCACCAGGCCCACGGCCTTGGCGGCGCCGGTGCTGGTCGGGATCATCGACACCGCCGCGGCGCGGGCACGGTGCAAGTCCTTGTGCAGCGTGTCCACGGTGCGCTGGTCGCCGGTGTAGGAATGGCACGTCACCATGTAGCCGCGCACCACGCCGAAGCTGTCGTGCAGCACCTTGACCAGCGGCACCAGGCAATTCGTCGTGCAGGACGCGTTGGAGACGACGGTCATCTCGGGCGTCATCACCGACTGGTTGACGCCGAACACCACCGTGGCATCGGCGCCGTCGGCCGGGGCCGAGACCAGCACCTTGCGGGCGCCGGCGGTCAGGAGCTGCGCCGCCGTCTCCTTCCTGGTGAACAGCCCGGTGCACTCCATGGCGACGTCGATGCCCTGGTAGGGCGCGCGGGTCGGGTCGCGCTCGGCCGACACCTTGATCGGGCCATAGGTGCGCCCGCCCAGGCGGATGGTGATGCTGTCGCCCGAGACCTCGACCTCGCCGGGGAAGCGGCCGTGCACGCTGTCGTAGCGGAACAGGTGCGCGTTGGCCTCGACGCTGCCGAGATCGTTGATCGCGACCGGCTCGACGTCGCTGCGGCCGCTCTCCACGATGGCCCGCAGCACCAGCCGGCCGATCCGCCCGAAGCCGTTGATGGCGACTGTCACAGCCATGGATGGTCCCTTGCTTCTATGACAAAATCACGCGGCGATCAGGCGTCGTGCCGCCGCCGCCGCGGCATCGGCCAGCGCCTCCGCCGCAAGCCCCGGCCCGACCACCAAGGCCCGCTCGCCCAGCCAGCGCTCCCAGCCGAAGTCGCACCCGGTCTCGACCGCGACCCGCGGCGCGGTGCCGAGGACCTGGGCGCGGTACGCCGGGTCTGCCAGCGCGAACAGCTCCCAGCAGGCCAGCGACACCACCGCCACGGTGATCCCCTCGCCGTCCAGCATGGCGCGCGCCGCCATGGCGATGGCGACCTCCGGCCCGCTCGCCAGCAGCGTCGCCTGCCGCGCGCCGCTGGCCTCGGCCAGCACGTAGCCGCCGCGGGCGCAGCAGTTCTCGCTGATCTCGGCGCGGCGCGGCGGCACCGGGCAGTCGGTCAGCAGCATCAGGCTGGGACCCTCGGCGCGGCGCAACGCCAGGTCCCAGCACTCGACCGCCTCGATCGCGTCGGCCGGGCGGAACACCACCAGGTTGGGCATCGCCCGCAGGCCGGCGACGACCGCCATGTCGTCGCCGCCATCGCCTTCGTGGAACGCGTGGATGGCGCGCCGGCGCAGCCGCCCGGACAGGCTGAGGCCGGGGCGCGCGGTGTGGCCGTGCGCCAGCGGGCCATGGCCCAGCGGCACCACGCCGCCATGCGCCGCGAGGCCGCCGACCGCCGCCAGCGCGCCCTCGTGCAGCCCGGCATCGGCCGGCGGCCCGGCGCCCGCCAACTCCGGCAGGATCGGCAGCAGCGCCTCGACGATGGCGGCGTTGGCGGCGCTGGTGGAGCGCAGGCCGCGCTCCTCGGACCAGGCCGATTTCAGGCCGGTCAGCGCCTCGTGCAACCCTTCCGGCAGCCGGTTGGCGATGCTGCGCTCGAACTCGGGACGCTGCGGGTGGCGCGCCAGCCGTTTCAGCCAGCCGCGCCGGGCGGTGACGCCGCGCCGTCCGGCGGAACGCAGCACCGTCCGCACGTGCTCGGGGACGGAGCCGGCCATGAACGGCTCGTGCGGCCACGGCTCGGCGCGGCAGGCGATCAGCGTCGGCTTGCGGCTGCGCATCGCCATCGCCATCGCCGACGCCAGCGCCGGCGGGTCGCGCGCGTCGACGGCGCGGGTCGCCCAGCCATAGCCGGCGAAGCGCCGCAGCCGCTCCTCGCTGGCGTCCTCGTCGTGCCACAGCACGGTCAGCTTCTCGAGCCGCAACTGGCCGGCGAGGCTGCCGGCGGCGTGGCCCGAGCCGCTGGCGAGGTCGTGGCCCGAGGCCACCAGCCAGGTGCGGTGGTCGACCAGGCTGCGGCCGAACCGCGCCGCCAGCAGGCGCTCGGCCAGCGCCATCCCGACGGCGCAGCCGAACGCCTGGCCCGCCGCGTCGGTCGGCAGCTCGAACGCCGGGTGGTCGTGCTCGTCGGCGGCATCGGGCGGTGCGTCATGGCCGGTCAGGTGCAGCAGCGTCGCCAGCAGCCTGCCGCCGACCGAGGGCTGCACCAGGAAGCGGTCGCGGTCGGGCCAGCGCGGGTCGGCCGCGTCGAACTTGAGGTGCCGCGCCCACAGCATCGCGACCGCCTCGGCGGTGGCCGGGATGGCGGCGCCGGCCGCCGCCAGCATCACCCGGGCCGCGGCGCCGAGCTGCGCCTCGAGGCTCGCGTGCCGGGCCAGGATGCCGACATGGGCCGGGAGCATCTCGGTTCGCGAGCGCAAGGCGGCCGAGCCGGCCGCGGCCTGTATTTTCGCCGTTGACGCCATCAGGTCTCCTGCACGGCCTCGGCTCATAGTTGGCTGCAGCCGCGCCGGCAACCCCGCTTGCTCCGCGGACGGGTTGCGGTGACATTGGCAGCACAATGA
>CAXUHK010000102.1:0-3410 GCA_964250775.1 uncultured Acetobacteraceae bacterium
GCGGCTGGAAGCCGGTCAGGATCTTCATCAGCGTCGACTTGCCGGCGCCGTTGTCGCCCAGGATGCCGAGGATTTCGCCCTGTTGCAGGGTGAACGAAACGCCGTCCAGCGCCGTGACCGCGCCGAACCGCTTGACCAGGCCATCACCGCGCAAGACCTCGCTCATGGAGCCGCTCCGGTGCGCCGCAGCCGTGTCACGTGGATGTTGAACAGCATCGCGATCAGGATTGCGGCGCCCAGGATGGTCGGGAACACGAAGGCGTTGGTGCCGATCAGCGTCAGCCCATCCTGCAATAGACCGAGCACCACGGCGCCGACCAGCCCGCCCAGGATGGTGCCGGAGCCGCCGGCCAGCGGCGTGCCGCCGATCACGCCGGCGGCGACCGCGAGGAACATCAGCGTGGGGCCCCCAGCCTGCGGGTCGACCGAGGAAATCCGGTAGCCCTCCAGGATGCCGGTGAAGCCCGCGAGCAGGCCCACGATGACGAAGTTGCCGATCTTGAGCCGGCTCACGTTGATGCCGGCCTCGGCCGCGCCCAGCGGGTTGGCCCCGGCGGCGATGGTGTGCAGGCCCCATCGGGTGTGGCGCAGCACGACATGCATCACCGCCACCACCAGCAGCGCCCACAGGATCTCGCTGTAGCCCCAGTTGCCGAACAACGCCGCGAACCCCTCTCCGCCCGGCGGCGACACCGGCGTGCCGCGCGACAGCGTGAGCGTCAGCCCGTTGAGCAGGAACATGGTGCCGAGCGTGGTCACGAACGACGGCACCCGCAGCAGCACCGTGACCATGCCGTTGACCAAGCCCACCAGGCTCGACGCCAGCAACGCCAGCAGCAGCGCCGGAAACACGGGGATGCCGGCGACAGCCGCGAAGTGCATGACGAACGGCGCGAAGGCGAACACCATGCCGGCGGAGAGGTCGATCTCGCCGCCGATCATCAGCATGATCTCGCCGCAGGCGATGATGGTCCAGGGGGCGATGAACTGCGACAGGTTCTCGAGGCTGGCGCTGGTGGTCAGGAAGTCGCTGTTGCGGTACTCGAAGTAGCAACCGAGGATCACCGCCACCACCAGGATGCTGGCTTCCCGAAAGCGGAAGAACACGTCCAACACGCTCGGCCGCTGCACCCGGGCGGCAGCGGCCTCGCCCATCAGATCGCGCCGCTGCGGGGCACGATCTGCGCCGCCTCGGACTTGCCCTCGTAGCGGGTCTCGGTCGCGAGGTACGGGCCGACGCTCTCCTTGGTGACGAACTTGAGGCCGGTGTTGGTCTCGGCCGGTCCGACCAGGCCGCCCGAGGCCAGGAAGGTGAACATCTGCATCGCCGTGTACATGCCCTGGAGGTAGGGCTGCTGGTCGATGGTGAAGTCGAGATGGCCTTCCTTGATAAGCTCCAGCGTGCGCGGCAGCAGGTCGAAGCCGCCGCCGTGCACGCCCTTCGCCGCCAGGCCATACTGCTTCATGGTCTCGGCGACGCCCTGGGTGCTGCCGCCGTCGACCGCGAACATGCCCTTGAGGGTCTGGTGGCCGAGGTAGAACGCCTTGACCTTGGACAGCTCCTCGTTGACCGTGGCGCCGGTGGCGATCACCTGGATGTCGATCGGCTTGCCCGACTTCTTAATCACATCGGACGCGCCGTCGAGCCGCGGCTGGATGTTGAGCTGGCCTGGGGTCGCGATGAACATGGCGACGGTGCCGCTGTCGACCAGCTTGACGATGCGCTCGCCCATAGCCACGCCGGACTTGTACAAATCCTGGCCGATATAGGCGAGGCGCTTGTTCGGGCCGCCGGCCGGCGCGTCGGCGTTGTACGAGAACACCGGGATGCCGGCGGCCAAGGCCTTGGCGACCGGCTGGTCGAAGGCGTGCGGGTCGACGATGCAGGTGGCGATGGCGCTGGCCTTGGAAGCCACGGCGGCGTTGATGGCGTTGACCATCTCGCCCACGTCGGCGTTGGCCGAACCCGACCACTGGTAGTCGCAGCCGAGCACGCCGCAGGCGTCCTGGATGCCGTATTGGGTCGGCACGAAGAACGGGTTGGTGGTGACGTGGTTGACGAACACGAACTTCCAGCGCGGATGCGGCGGGAACGGCACGGCGTCGGCGGCGCGTGCGGCGCCCGGGCGCAGCGTCGCGGCGGCGGCCAGCATCGGCGCCAGGGCGGCGGCGCCGAGCATGGCGCGACGGGCGAACGGCAGGCCAGCCGCATCCGTCACAGGTTCGTTGGTCATCCGATCCTCCCCATCCGCCAGCCGCCTGTGCGGCCGGTTCCGGGCGCAGCCTTGCCGAACTTATTTGTCTGACGCAAGCGTTGGCTGTGTGGCGGCCACGTCGCGGATCTTGCGCGCCATGGCGGCGACGCCGTTGCCGCGATTGGTCGAGAGCGCCTGGACCAAGCCCAGATCGGTCAGGAAATGCGGCTCGGTCGCGGTGATCTCATCGGGCGTACGGCCGGAATAGACGCGCAGCAGCATGGCGACCAACCCCGAGACGATGGCGGCGTCGGACGCGCCGGCGAGATAGAGCCGGCCGTCGCGCATCTGCGCCTCCATCCACACCCGGCTCTGGCAGCCGGGCACGCGATGCGCGTCGTCGGCCCAGTCCTCAGGATAGGCCGGCAGCTTGCGGCCCAGTTCGATGATGTACTGATAGCGTTCCATCCAGTCGTCGAACACGCCGAGTTCCTCGCCGACGGCGGCGATCGCCTCGGCGGCGCTCGGCTCCTCGGGCACGACGAACGGATCAGTCACGCTCACTGGCATTCGTGCGCACCCATTCCGTGAAAGCCTCGTCCGTGACCTGCCCGGCGGCCAGGCCAAGCGTTGTCAGCACCGCCTCGCCGTCGGACGGCTCGAACCGCATCCCGTTCAGGTCGAGGAACAGGACCATCGCCATGAACGCCGTGCGCTTGTTGCCGTCGATGAACGGGTGGTTGCGGGCGATCGCGATGGCGTAGGCCGCGCCGAGTTCGGCCGTGTCCGGTTCGCCATAGCTCGCGAGGTTAAGCGGACGCGCGAGCGCGCTTTCCAGCAACCCGAGGTCGCGCACGCCAGAAGCTCCGCCATGTTCGGCGAGCTGTTCGTCATGGATGGCGAGCGCGACCTTGTCCGAAATCCAGATCGTCACTTCGCGAGTTCGTGCAGCACGCCGCGCCAACGCTTCATCAGCTTGCGCGCCGTCGCCATCTGAGCCTCGAAATCCGGATCGGCAGTGGTCAAGCGCACGCCGTCCGGCGTCTCGATCGCAAACACGGAGTCGCCCTTGTCGACGCCCAGCTTCACCAGCAACTCCTTGGGGAACACGACACCGACCGAGTTGCCGATCGCCCGCAGCTTCATTTCCATCGTCAGCCCCTCCGTGGGGGGCGCGCGGGGAGAGGTAAGGGGAGAGAGGAGAATAGGGGAGGG
>CAXUHK010000102.1:3420-13494 GCA_964250775.1 uncultured Acetobacteraceae bacterium
CGCAAGTTATAACTTGCGTGTCCACGTGTCCAGCGTTTCGCTAGAGAATGAACCGGCTCAGATCCCCCTGCATCGCCAGCGGCGCCACCCGGTCGCGCACGTAGGCGGCATCCACCGTGACCGACGCGCCGTGGCTGTCGCTGGCGGTGAAGCTGATCTCCTCCAGCAGCTTCTCCAGCACCGTGGACAGCCGCCGCGCGCCGATGTTCTCGACCCGCTCGTTGATGTCGGCGGCGAGCTGCGCCAGGCTGTCCACCGCGTCCTCGCCGAACGCCAGCGTCACCCCCTCGGTGCCGATCAGCGCCTCGTATTGCTTCAACAGCGAGTGCTCCGGCTCGACCAGGATGCGGCGCAGGTCGTCGCGCGACAGCGGCGCCAGTTCGACGCGGATCGGCAACCGGCCCTGCAGCTCCGGCAACAGGTCGGCCGGCTTGGCCAGGTGGAACGCGCCCGAGGCAATGAACAGGATGTGGTCGGTCTTCATCGGGCCGTACTTGGTGTTGACCGTGGTGCCCTCGATCAGCGGCAGCAGGTCGCGCTGCACGCCCTCGCGGCTCACGTCTCCGCCGCGAAAGCCGCCCTCGCTGCTGCGCGCGCACACCTTGTCGATCTCGTCGATGAACACGATGCCGTTCTCCTCGGCATGGCGCACCGCGTCGCGGTTGACCTGGTCGGTGTCGAGCAGCTTGTCCGCCTCCTCGCGCTCCAGGGCGGCGCGGGCGGCGGCGACGCTGAGCTTGCGCTGCTGCTGCGGACCGCGGCCGAACATGCCCTTCATCATCTCGCCGAGGTTGATGACCTGACCGGGCGGCATCCCCGGCATGTCCATCTGCCCCATCGGGTTCGGCCCGGCGCTCTCCAGCGCGATCTCGATCTCGCGCTCGTCCAGCTCGCCGCTGCGCAGCATCCGGCGGAACTTGTTGCGGGTGTCGGCCGCCGCGTGCTCGCCGGACAGCGCGGTCAGCAGCCGCTCCTCGGCGTTGGCCTCGGCGCGCGCCTGCACGTCCTTGCGGCTGGTCTCGCGCAGCATCGCCAAGCTCACCTCGACCAGGTCGCGGGCGATGCTCTCGACGTCGCGGCCCACGTAGCCGACCTCGGTGAACTTGGTCGCCTCGACCTTGAGGAACGGCGCCTGCGCCAGCCGTGCCAGCCGGCGCGCGATCTCGGTCTTGCCGCAGCCGGTCGGGCCGATCATCAGGATGTTCTTCGGCACCACCTCGTCGCGCAGCCCCTCCGGCAGCTGCTGCCGGCGCCAGCGGTTGCGCATGGCGATGGCGACCGCGCGCTTGGCGTCGTTCTGGCCCACGATGAAGCGGTCCAGCTCGCTCACGATCTCGCGCGGGGAGTAGGTCGGGACTTGCATACTTATTCCTTGGCGATCGCTTCCACGATCACGTTGTGGTTCGTGTAGACGCAGATGTCGGCGGCGATCTTCATCGCCCGCCGCGCCACCTCCTCCGCGGTGAGGTCCGGCATCTCGACCAGCGCCCGCGCGGCGGCCAGGGCGTAGTTGCCGCCGGAGCCGATGGCGATGACGCCGTCGTCCGGCTCCAGCACGTCGCCGTTGCCGGTGAGCGTGAAGCTGCGGTCGCGGTCGGCCACCGCCATCATCGCCTCCAGCCGGCGCAGGTAGCGGTCGGTGCGCCAGTCCTTCGCCAGTTCGACGCAGGCGCGTTCGAGTTGGCCGGGAAACCGCTCCAGCTTGGCCTCCAGGCGTTCCAACAGAGTGAAGGCGTCGGCGGTGGCGCCGGCGAAGCCGGCCAGCACGGCGCCGCCGGCGCCGATGCGGCGGACTTTGCGGGCGTTGCCCTTGACCACCGTCTGCCCCATCGTGACCTGGCCGTCGCCGGCCATGGCGACGCCGCCGGCGCGGCGGACGCAGAGGATCGTGGTGCCGTGCCAGCCCACCGGATCGTGTGTGTGCGAATTGTCTTGCATGACGCGGACACATGGGCAAAGCGGCAGGGCACGGCAAGACTCCGCCGTCCTGGTCGTTTGCCCGGCCCGGCCCGGTCGGGTAGGTGTGCGCCATGCCCCGTATCGCGACCCTGACCCGCACCACCACCGAGACCGACATCGAGCTCGCCCTGGGCCTGGACGGCAGCGGCCGGGCGAAGGTCGCGACCGGGATCGGCTTCCTCGACCACATGCTGACCAGCTTCGCCCGCCACGGGCTGTTCGACCTGACGGTGCGCGCCAAGGGCGACCTGCACATCGACTTCCACCACACCACCGAGGACGTCGGCATCGTGCTCGGCGCCGCGTTGGCGCAGGCGGTGGCTGACAAGCGCGGCATCCGCCGGTTCGGCCACGCCGTCGTGCCGATGGACGAGACGCTGGCCGAGGCGGCGATCGACCTGTCGGGGCGGCCGTACTTCGCCTGGTCGGTCGGGTTCGCCCATCCCAAGATCGGCGACATGGACACCGAGCTGTTCGAGGAGTTCTTCCGCGCCTTTGCCATGAACGGCCTGCTCAACCTGCATGTCATCGGCCGCGCCGGCGGCAACGCGCACCACATAGCGGAAGCCTGTTTCAAGGCCACGGCGCGGGCGCTGCGCCAGGCGGTCGAGCTCGATCCGCGCGCCGGCGACGCGATCCCGTCGACCAAGGGCGCGCTATGAGGCTGTTCACGGCCCACACTCGGCTGGAGTCCGCCCCGGTTCTGGTGCGCGAGGGGTTCAGTTGGGCGGCGGCGGTGTTCGGGCCGTTCTGGTTCGCCTGGCGGCGCTGCTGGGTGGCGGCGGCGCTGGCGCTGCTGGCGGCCGTCGCGGCGGGCGGCCCGCCGGGGGGGGGGGGGCGGGGGGTGGGGGCGGTTGTGGTGCGCCGGGGGGGGGTGCTGGGTGGCGGGGGGGCGGGGGCTGCTGGCGGCGGTCGGGGCGGCCGCCACGCATGGGGGCTGGCCGCTGCTGTTGGCGTTGGCGCTGGGCTGGGCACAGGGCCTGTTCGGGCACGACCTGGTGCGCTGGTCGTTGGCGCGGCGCGGCTTCCTGCTGGCGCACGTGGTCGCCGGGCGCGACGGCGACGAGGCGCTGGCCCGTCTGCTCGGCAACCGCCCCGACCTGATCGAGAGCGCGCTGGAATGAGGGTCGCGGTCATCGACTACGGCAGCGGCAACCTGGCTTCCGCCTCGCGCGCGCTGGCGTCGGCAGCGGACCAGGCCGGCCTCGCGGCGCAGGTCGCCGTCACCGACGATCCGGCCGAGGTGGCGCGCGCCGACCGGCTGGTGCTGCCCGGCCAGGGCGCGTTCGCCGACTGCGCGCACGGGCTGGCGGCGATCCCGGGCCTGCGTGAGGCGGTCGCGGACGGTGTGGCGCGCGGCAAGCCGTTCCTGGGCATTTGCGTGGGGATGCAGTTGATGGCCGAGCGGGGACTGGAGCACGACGTCACCCCCGGTTTCGGCTGGATCGCCGGCGACATCGCCGCGATGGCGCCCCCGCCCGCATTCCGCCTGCCGCAGATGGGCTGGAACGAGTTGGAGTTCGAGCCGGGCGCGCACCCGTTGCTGGACGGGTTGCGGCGCGGCGACCACGGCTATTTCGTCCATAGCTACGCGCTGGCCGAGGGCGATCCGGCGGATTGCATCGCCACCACCGACTATGGCGGCCCGGTGGTGGCCATGGTCGCGCGCGGCACCTGCGCCGGCACCCAGTTCCATGTCGAGAAGAGCCAGGCGGTCGGCCTGCGCATCCTGGCCAACTTCCTGCGCTGGTCGCCATGACCAGCGTCGCCGTCGAGCGGCTGGGCACGTTCAGCGACGAGGACCTCGCGGCGCTGTGCGAGGCGGCGAACGCGGCGATCATCGACGGCGGCGGCTTCGGCTGGGTCAGCCCGCCCGGCCGCGCGGCGCTGGAGGCGTATTTCAAGGGTGTGCTGCTGGTGCCCGGGCGCGAGCTGTTCGCGAGCCGGCTCGACGGCACGCTGGTCGGCTCGGCGCAACTGGTGCGCCCGCCGCGCAGCAACGAGGCACAGGCGTTCGCCGCCCACCTCACGCACAGCTTCATCGCCCCCTACGCGCGCGGCCATGGCCTGGCACGGATGATGACCGCGCGGGTCGAGGAAGGAGCGCGCGCGCTGGGCTACCACGCGCTCAACCTCGACGTGCGCGAGACGCAGGAGGCGGCGATCGCGCTGTACGAGAGCATGGGCTACATCCGCTGGGGCATCCATCCGGCCTACGCTCGGGTCGGCGGGCGCACCGTGCGCGGCATCCACTACTACAAGCCGCTGCAGCCGCACGGGCGGATCGCTTGACGCTCACCCTGTTCCCGGCGATCGACCTCAAGGGCGGCGCCTGCGTGCGGCTGCGGCGCGGCGCCATGGACGACGCCACCACCTACTCCGACAGCCCTGGCGCGCAGGCACGGGCCTGGCAGGACGCCGGCTTCGCCTGGCTGCATGTCGTCGACCTCGACGGCGCCTTCGCCGGCCGCGCGGTCAACGCCGACGCGGTGGCGGCGATCCTGGCGGCGACCACCTTGCCGGTGCAGCTCGGCGGCGGCATCCGCGACCTGGATGGGGTCGAGCGCTGGCTCGCCGCCGGGGTGCGCCGGGTGATCCTGGGCAGCGCCGCGGCGAAGCGGCCGGCGCTGGTCCGCGCCGCCTGCCGCGCCCACCCCGGCCGGATCGTGGTCGGCATCGACGCCCGCGACGGCCTGGTCGCGACCGAAGGCTGGGCCGAGGCGTCCACGCTGGCCGCCACCGAACTGGCGTTGCGCTTCGAGGACGCCGGCGTGGCGGCGATCGTCTACACCGACATCGGCCGCGACGGGATGCTGTCCGGCCTCAACCTCGACGAGACCCTGGCGTTGGCGGCTTCGGTCTCGACCCCGGTGATCGCCTCGGGCGGGGTCGGC
Organism: uncultured Acetobacteraceae bacterium; assembly: GCA_964250775.1. Taxonomy (GTDB): domain Bacteria; phylum Pseudomonadota; class Alphaproteobacteria; order Acetobacterales; family Acetobacteraceae; genus CAVRQM01. The sequence continues at coordinate 8,274 of CAXUHK010000102.1, forward strand.
GGCCTCGACGACCTGGTGGCGCTGCGCGCCGCGAGCCGGGGCAGCCGGATCGAGGGGGTCATCGTGGGCAGGGCCCTATACGACGGGAAAGTGACGCCTGCCACGGCGCTCGCGGCGCTGGCGCAATAAACGGTTGTCCGTGAACGTTACGTCCGCCAAGTAAGGCGGATGAAGGTGCCGGTCGGTTGCTGAAGCTGCGCGTCATCCCCTGCCTGGACGTGAAGGACGGTCGCGTCGTCAAGGGCGTGAACTTCGTCTCGCTGCGCGACGCCGGCGACCCGGTCGAGCAGGCGGCGGTGTACGACGCCGCCGGTGCCGACGAGCTGACCTTCCTCGACATCACCGCCAGCCACGAGCGGCGCGACACCATGCTGGACGTGGTGGCGCGCACCGCGGCGCGGGTGTTCCTGCCGCTCACCGTGGGCGGCGGCGTCCGCACCACGGCCGACATGCGGGCACTGCTGCTGGCAGGGGCCGACAAGTGCAGCATGAACTCCGCCGCGTTCGCCCGCCCGGAGCTGGTGCGCGAGGCGGCGCGCAAGTTCGGCAGCCAGTGCGTCGTGGTGGCGGTCGACGCCAAGCGTGTCGGGCCGGGCGCCTGGCACGTGTTCACCCATGGCGGCCGGCAGGACACCGGGCAGGACGCGGTGGCGTGGTGCGGGCAGGCCGCGGCGCTGGGCGCGGGCGAGATCCTGCTCACCAGCATGGACCGCGACGGCACCGGCCAGGGCTTCGACCTCGAGCTGCTGCGCGCGGTGTGCGCGGCGGTGCGGGTGCCGGTGGTAGCGTCGGGCGGCGTCGGCACGCTGGAGCATTTCGTGGCGGGAGCACGGGCCGGGGCGACCGGGCTGCTGGCCGCCAGCGTGTTCCATTTCGGCGCCTTCACCATCGCCGAGGCGAAGGCGGCGATGGCGGCGGCGGGCCTGCCGGTGCGGCTGCCGCGGGCGGCGGCCTGATGGCGAAGAAGGCCGCCGCCAAGCGCGCCACCAGGGCCAAGGCGCCGCTGCCGCCGATCCCCGACGCGCCCGGTCCGACCGGCAGCGTGCTCGACCGCCTACACGCGACGGTGCTGGACCGCCGCGCCGCCGACCCCTCGACCAGCCACTCGGCGCGGCTGCTGTCGCGCGGCACCGCGAAGGTGGCGCAGAAGTTCGGCGAGGAGGCGGTCGAGTGCCTGATCGAGGCGGTCGCCGCCAATCCCGCGGCCCTGGTCGGCGAGAGCGCCGACGTGCTGTACCACCTGATGGTCATGTGGGTCGCGGCCGGAGTCGAGCCGAGCCAGGTCTGGAGCGAACTCGAACGCCGCGAGGGCGTCTCCGGCATTGCCGAGAAGGCGGCGCGGGCCAAGCTGCTGGCGATACGGCGCAGCGTTCGGACCACCAAGATTCCCTGAAGGAGCCTCATCCATGCCGGTCGCCGGCCTCGGCCCCTACGACGATTTCAACATCTTCGCCCGCGTCCTGCGCGACGAAATCCCCAGTCGGCGGGTCTACGAGGACCAGTGGGCGGTGGCGTTCCACGACATCGCGCCCCAGGCGCCGACGCACGTGTTGGTGGTCCCGCGCGGCCGCTACGTCTCGCTGGCCGACTTCGCGGCGAGCGCTTCCGACGCCGAGGTCGCCGGGTTCTTCCGCGCCGTCGCCGCCGTGGCGCGCGAGTTGGGCCTGGAGGCGCCGGGCTACCGCGCGCTGGCCAACATGGGCGTCGATGCCGGGCAGGAGGTGCCGCATTTCCACGTCCACCTGTTCGGCGGCAAGGCGCTGGGCCGGATGATCGCGGCCTGACGGATGAGCTTCCCGTCAGGGCTGTCCGCGTTCCCGATCACGCCGGCGGACCAGCACGGGCGCGTCGACACCGGGGCGCTGCGGATGCTGCTGGCGCGCCTGGCCGACGCCGGCGTGCATTCGATCGGCCTGCTCGGCAGCACCGGCTCGTACCCCTACCTGAGCCGCGCCGAGCGGCGCCGCGCCATCGAGGCGGCGGCGGCCGAGGTCGCGGGCCGCGCCCCGCTGCTGGTCGGCATCGGCGCGCTGCGGACCGACGAGGCGGTGCTGCTGGGCCAGGACGCCAAGGCGGCGGGGGCCGACGCGGGGCTGCTGGCCCCGGTCTCGTACACGCCGCTGACCGACGAGGAGGTGTTCACCCATTTCGCGACCGTGGCCGAGGCAACCGGCCTGCCGTTGTGCGTCTACAACAACCCCGGCACGACGCACTTCACCTTCTCTCCCGGCTTGATCGCGCGGCTCAGCCAGGTCGCCGACATCGTGGCGGTGAAGAACCCGGCGCCGGCGGCGGACGTCGTGGCCGGTCAGTTGGCCGAGTTGCGCGGCCTTGTGGCCCCAGGGTTCTCGCTCGGCTACAGCGTCGACTGGAACGCCGTCGAGGCGTTGCTGGCCGGCGGCGACGCCTGGTACGGCGTGGCCGCCGGCCTGTTCCCCGTCACCTGTATGCAGATCGTGGCGGCGGTGCGGGCCGGCGACGCCGCCGAAGCCCGCCGGCTCGACAACCGGATGCAGGCGCTGTGGCAATTGTTCACCGAGTTCGGCAGCCTGCGCGTGGTCTATGCGGCCGCCAACCTGCTCGGCATCTGCGCCGCCCAGCCGCCACGCCCGATCCTGCCGCTGCCCGACGCCGGCCTGCGCCGTGTCGAGGCCGTGATGGCGGCCTCCAGCGGATTGCATTGACACCCCTCTCCGACTGCCACAGTGTCCGGGTATCCGAGGGGTGCCCTGGCAGGGGCTGAGATATCGCCGACGCAGCGATGACCCTAAGCAACCTGATCCGGTTCGTACCGGCGTAGGGACGGAACCGCATCGCCCGCGATCCCGCTCCCCTCGCCGTCCGGTTCGCCGAGGAGGACCGCCGCGTGAACGTGCAAAGCAAGCCCGCCACCGTCACCACCGGCCCGATCGTGGGCTCGCGCAAGGTCTACAGCAGCCCCGAGGGGCGGCCAGACATCAGCGTGCCGTTCCGCCAGATCGACCTGCACCCGACCGCGGACGAGCCGCCGTTCCGGGTCTACGACACCTCCGGCGCCTACACCGACAGCAGCACGCCGATCGACCTCACCGCCGGCCTGCCGCGAATCCGCGCCCGATGGCTGGCCGCGCGCGGGCTGCGGGCGATCCCGCCGCGCGCCGTGAAGCCCGAGGACAACGGCAGCATCGGCCCCGAGAAACTGGTGGCCGAGTGCCCCGCGCCGCACACCGTGTTCGCGGGCCGTGACGGCGCGCTGGTCACGCAGTACGAATACGCTCGCGCCGGCATCGTCACCGAGGAGATGGTCTACGTCGCGCACCGCGAGAACCTCGGCCGCGCCGCCGCCGCCGCCGGGGCCGCCGCCCGCGGCGCCGACGGCGAGAGTTTCGGCGCGGCGATCCCGGAGTTCGTGACACCGGAGTTCGTCCGCTCCGAGATCGCCCGTGGCCGCGCCATCATCCCGGCCAACGTCAACCACCCGGAGCTGGAGCCGGTCGTCATCGGCCGCAACTTTCTGGTCAAGGTCAACGCCAACATCGGCAACTCGGCCGTGACGTCCTCGGCCGCCGACGAGGTGGAGAAGCTGGTCTGGGCGATCCGCTGGGGGGCCGACACGGTGATGGACCTCTCGACCGGGCGCAACATCCACAACATCCGTGGCTGGATCATGCGCAACGCGCCGGTGCCGATCGGCACCGTGCCGATCTACCAGGCGCTCGAGAAGGTCGACGGCGACCCGGACAAGCTCGACTGGGAGGTGTTCCGCGACACGCTGGTCGAGCAGGCGGAACAGGGGGTGGACTACTTCACCATCCATGCCGGCGTGCGGCTGGCCCACGTGCCGCTGACCGCGCGGCGCACCACCGGCATCGTCTCGCGCGGCGGCTCGATCATGGCGCGCTGGTGCCTGGCGCACCACCGCGAGAGCTTCCTGTACGAGCACTTCGGCGACATCTGCGACATCATGCGGGCGTACGACGTGTCGTTCTCGCTGGGCGACGGCCTGCGCCCCGGCTCCAACGCCGACGCCAACGACGCCGCCCAGTTCGCCGAGCTGGAGACGCTGGGCGAGCTGACCCGCGTCGCCTGGGACCGTGGCTGCCAGGTGATGATCGAAGGCCCCGGCCACGTGCCGATGCACAAGATCAAGGTCAACATGGACAAGCAGTTGGCCGAGTGCGGCGAGGCGCCGTTCTACACCCTCGGGCCGCTGACCACGGACATCGCGCCCGGCTACGACCACATCACCTCGGCGATCGGCGCCGCCATGATCGGCTGGTTCGGCACCGCGATGCTGTGTTACGTGACACCCAAGGAGCATCTCGGCCTGCCCGACCGCGACGACGTGAAGACCGGCGTCATCACCTACCGCATCGCCGCGCACGCCGCCGACCTCGCCAAAGGACATCCAGCGGCCAAGCTGCGCGACGACGCGATCAGCCGGGCGCGGTTCGAGTTCCGCTGGGAGGACCAGTTCAACCTGGGCCTCGACCCCGACACGGCGCGGCGGTTCCACGACCAGACGCTGCCCAAGGAGGCGCACAAGGTGGCGCATTTCTGCTCGATGTGCGGGCCGAAATTCTGTTCTATGAAGATATCGCACGACATCCGCGCCGACAGCGAGCGCGCGGCGGGAATGGAGACCATGAGCGAGAGCTTCAAGGCCCACGGTTCGGCGCTCTACGTCCCCGAGACGGCGGGCGATCCTGGCGGCTGACCCGCACCCGGCGCTCACCGCCATCGGCGAGCTGCCCGACAACGAGATCGAGCTGGCCGACGCCGCCCTGCAGTTGGCGCGGGTCGATCTGCCCGACGCCGATTGGCCGGCGGCGCGGGCGCATCTGTCCGAGCTGGCGCGCGACGCGGCGGCGCTGGATGTCGGGCCGAGCGACCTGGCCGGGCAGGTCGCGGCGCTGGCCGGCCTGTTGGCCGGGCGGCACGGCTATGCCGGCGATGCTGAAACCTACGACGATTTCGCCAACGCCAACCTGATCCGCGTGACCGAGCGACGGCGCGGGCTGCCGGTGGCGCTCGGCATACTGTGGCTGCACGCCGCCGGGGCGGCCGGCTGGTCGGCCGCTGGGATCGACTTTCCCGGGCACTTCCTGGTGGCGCTGCGCGCCGACGCGCATCAGGTGGTGCTCGACCCGTTCGCCGGCGGCAAGCCGCTCGACGCGGCGCGGTTGCAGGGCTTGCTGCGCCGCGTCGCCGGCCCGCGCGCCGAGCTGCGCCCGGCGATGCT
>CAXUHK010000102.1:13504-14192 GCA_964250775.1 uncultured Acetobacteraceae bacterium
GCTCGGCGATGCTGGCGCCCATGCCGAACCGCGCGGTGTTGCTGCGGCTGCAGAACAACATCCGCGCCCGCCGCGCCCGCGCCGGCGACGTCACGGGCGCGCTTCGCTGCGTCGAGGACATGCTGCGCGTGGCGCCCGAGGCTGGCGAGCTGTGGCGCGAGGCCGGCAGCCTGCACCGGCAACTCGATCACATCACCGCGGCGCTGCGCTGCTACGAGCGGGCACTGGCGCTGTCGCCCGACTCCGAGCCGGCGCGCGCCGCCCTGGACGAGTTGCGCTCCCGCCTCAACTGAGCGATGTCCGAGCGGCAACGGGGGCGAGGGCGGCGATGGGCTTGCGGGTTGCGGTCCAGATGGACCCGATGGAGAGCGTCGGCATCGACGGCGACAGCAGCTTCGCGCTGATGCTGACCGCGCAAGCGCGCGGCCACGCGCTGTGGCACTACGATTTCCGCGCCATGACGCTCGAAGTGGGCGCCGGCGGGCAGCGCCTCATGGCCCGCACCCGGCCAGTCACCGTGCAGCGGGTGCGCGGCGACCACTACAGGTTCGGCGATTTCGAGACGCTGGACCTCGCCATCATGGACGTGGTGCTGATGCGCCAGGACCCGCCGTTCGACATGGCGTACATCACGGCCACGCACATGCTGGAGCACATCCACCCGCGCACGCTGGTGGTGAACGACCCG
>CAXUHK010000103.1:0-10598 GCA_964250775.1 uncultured Acetobacteraceae bacterium
GCACTGGTTCTTGATGCCCTTCTCGACCGCCGGAATGTACTCCTTGGGAATCGCGCCGCCGACCACCTTGTTCTCGAACACGACGCCCGGGTTGCGCTATATCGGCTCGAACAGCACCTTCACCTCGGCATACTGGCCGGAGCCGCCGGTCTGCTTCTTGTGCGTGTAGGTCTCGGTGTGGCTCTTGGAGATGGTCTCGCGATAGGCCACTTGCGGCGCGCCGATGTTGGCCTCGACGCCGTATTCGCGACGCAGCCGGTCGATGATGATCTCGAGGTGCAGCTCGCCCATGCCGGACAGGATGGTCTGGCCGGTCTCCTGGTCGGTCTTGAGCCGCAGGCTGGGGTCCTCGCCGGCCAGCTTCTGCAAGCCGATGGTCATCTTCTCCACGCCGTCCTTGGTCTTGGGCTCGACCGAGATGTCGATCACCGGGACCGGGAACGCCATGCGCTCCAGCACCACCGGGTCGTCGGACGAGGCCAGCGTGTCGCCGGTGCCGGTGTCCTTCAGGCCCACGAAGGCGGCGATGTCGCCGGCATGGACCTCCTTGATCTCGGCGCGCTTGTCGGCGTGCATCTGGAACATGCGGCCGACGCGCTCCTTGTGCTCCTTGGTGGTGTTCTGCACCGTGTCGCCCGACTTCAGCGTGCCGGAATACACCCGCACGAAGGTCAGCGTGCCGTACTTGTCGTTGATGATCTTGAACGCGAGGCCGGAGAACGGGGCGTTCGGATCGGCCTTGATGCGGCGGCGGTCGCTGTGCTCGCCGTCCTCCTCGCCCTCCTCGGCCGCGACCGAGATGCCGGGCACGTCGATCGGCGCCGGCAGGTAGTCCAGCACCGCGTCGAGCAACGGCTGCACGCCCTTGTTCTTGAACGCGGTGCCGCACAGCACCGGGCGGAACGCGCCGCTGATCGTGCCGGCCTTGATGCAGCGCTTCAGCGTCGCGACCGAGACGTCGCCCTTGTCGAAATACTCCTCCATCGCGGCGTCATCGACCGACAGCGCGGTGTCGAGCAGGAGCTGGCGGGCCTCCTTGGCGCGGTCGAGCAGGTCGGCCGGGATCTCCTCGTCGTGGAACTTCGCCCCCAGCTCGCCGCCTTCCCAGACCACGGCCTTCATCTCGACCAGGTCGACGACGCCCACGAACTGGTCCTCGACGCCGATCGGCAGCTGCAGCGGCAGCGCCACGATGTCGAGCTTCTCCTTCAGCGTGTCGAACGCGCGGTAGAAGTCGGCCCCGGTGCGGTCGAGCTTGTTGATGAAGATGATGCGCGGCACGTTGTAGCGGTCGGCCAAGCGCCAGTTGGTCTCCGACTGCGGCTGCACGCCGGCGACGCCCTCGATGATGAACACGGCGCCGTCCAACACGCGCAGGCTGCGGTTGACCTCGATGTTGAAGTCGATGTGGCCCGGCGTGTCGATGATGTTGATGCGGTGGTCCTTCCACTCGCACGTCACCGCCGCCGAGGTGATGGTGATGCCGCGCTCGCGTTCCTGCTCCATGTAGTCGGTGGTGGTGTTTCCGTCATGGACCTCGCCGATGCGGTGCGACACGCCGGTGTAGTACAGGATGCGCTCGGTCGTGGTGGTCTTGCCCGCGTCGATGTGCGCGGTGATCCCGATGTTGCGGATCTTGTCGAGGGACGGTGTGGACACGGCAGCCTCCATTCGGGCGGGCGCAGATCGCGGGCCGGGCAAATTGATGGGAGCGACACCGACGACACGGCATCCGCTCGTGGCGCGTGAGATGCCCCTCCGGACGGCGGTTTGCAAGTGATTCCGGGCTGAGCGGTGGCGCGGCGTGGACAGGCTGGCGCATCGGTGGCAGGCACGCCGGATGTTCAAGCTCCGTAACGTGGTCGCCGGCCGGCCCCGCTTCTTCATTGCCGCCGCCGCCGGCCTGGTCGCGGCGCTGCTGCTGCCAGGGCCGATGTCCCGCCTGACGCGCGGCGTGCTGTCCTGGGATGTCGCCTGCTGCGTGCTCCTGGCCCTGGTGGCCGACCTGTTCACCCGCGAACGCGACATGGCGCACGACGCGGCCGCGCAGGAAGAAGGCGAGTGGACGGTGTTCTTCCTCACCGTGGGCGCGGTGATCGCGAGCTTCGCCGCCATCCTGGGCGAGTTCTCGGTCAGCAAGGACGTCGCCGCGTCGGTGCGCGGACTGCACGTGGCGCTGGTCGCGGTGACGCTGTTCGCCTCCTGGCTCGTCACCCACACCATCTTCGCGCTACGCTACGCTCACGAGTACTACGGTTTCACGCCGGGCACGGCGCAGCTCGAGCGCGGATTGGAGTTCCCCAGCGAACCGGCGCCGGACTACTGGGATTTCTTCTACTTCGCGCTGGTGCTGGGCATGACGTTCCAGGTGTCGGACGTGCAGATCACCAGCCGCAAGCTGCGCCGGCTGGCGACCCTGCACGGGCTGCTCGGATTCCTGTTCAACACGGTGATCCTGGCGCTGTCGGTCAACATCGGCGCCAGCCTGTTGTAGGGTGGCCTGCCGTAGCCGGCGCTAACGCGCCATCGCCGCGTCGGCGCGGGCGGCGGCGGCTTGCAGCGCCGGCTTCGGGGTCGATTGCCCGGCCAGCACCGAATGCACCGCATCCTCCAGCGCCGCGGCGGCGACGTCCCAGCCGGCCACGGTCGGCGTGAACCGGGCGGTCGGCAGCAGCTTGGTGAAGGCGCGCAGCCGCTCGTTCTTGGTGAAGTACTTGTCGCGCGCCACCGCGTCCGTGGTCGGCAGCAACCGCTCCGCCTTGACGAATGCGAGGCGCGGCGCGCGGGTGAACAGGTAGTCCATGAAGCGGAAACCGGCCGGTCCCACCCGGCTGTCGCTGAACAGCACCATCTCGTCAGCCTGCGCGTAGGTCGCCGGCTGCTTCTCCTGCGGCACCGCCGAGATGCCATAAGACAGCGCCGGCGCCTCGCGGCCGAGCCGCTCGATCAGCGCCGGCGTGCCGAGGGCCATCGCGACCTCGCCACGGACGAACATGCCCTCGACATCGGCCACGTCGCGCTCGGCCGGCGCGTCCTCGGTGCCGCCGCCCGTCGCGAGCGCCCGCAGCTCGGACAGCGCCGCGACTCCGGCCTGCGAGGCGAACGCGGCGTGGCCGTCATGGTCGAGCAGTTCGCCGCCGCGCGACCACAGGCCGCAATACCACAGCGTGACCGCGCCGGCCGCGCGACCGGGCAGGCCCAGCGCGCGGATGCCCTCCGCCTTGAGCAGCAGGGCATCGGCGAGCAGGGCGTCCAGGGTGGCCGGCGGCGCCACGATCCCGCCCCGCGCCAGCAGGTCGGTGTTGCTGAACAGCGCGGTGGCGGTGGCCGCGACCGGCAGGCCGTACAGCTTGCCGCCGACCTGGCCGGGCTGCAGGAAGGCGCCGATGAAACGGCTGCGGAACTCGCCGCTCACCATCGGGTCGAGCGCCAGCACGACGCCGCCGCGCACCAGCTCCGGCAGCCAGTCGGTGCCGACCACGGCGATGTCCGGGTTGCTGCCGGCCGCGATCTCGGACTGCAGGGTCGGCTGCACTCGGTCCGGCTCGAGCACGTCGATCTTGACCTCGACGCCCGGGCTGGCAGCCTCGAAATCCTCCCCGATCGGCGCGAAATAGGCCAGCGTCGCGGCGCTGTAGCGGGGCGTTGCCAGGCGCAATACCGAGGTCTCGGCCCGGGCCGCGAAGCTGGCGCAGGAGAGGAGCAGCGCCAGCGCCGCTCCTCTCACCATGCGTCGAGCAGCTCCCGGGTCTCCTCGACCGCGACCGCCCAGATCGCCAGCATCTCGTTGTCGCTGCGCTGGGTGCGGCCGCCGAAATTGCCGTCCTCCAGCACGTTGCGCGCCTCGAACGGCGGCAGCGTGTGGAAGCGCGCCAGGTCCAGCATCGGCTTGTCGCCCTCGGCCTCGGTGCCGGCGAGGCGGGTCCAGGGGAAGTTCTCCATCCAGCTCGCGTGGCTGGCCTTGGGATCGGTCTCCTGCACCGCGGCCCAGGTGCGCGGTGCCCGCCACCAGTCGTGGAAGCGCACCCGGCAATCGGGGTTGTCCATCAGCCATTCCGTCGCGACCGAGGAGGCGGGATGGTTGCCGCCGTGGCCGTTGACGATCACGACGCGGCGGAAGCCGCTGCGCTTGAGGCTGTCGAGCACGTCGCGCAGCACCGCCGCCATGGTTTCGACCCGCAGCGTCACGGTGCCGGGAAAGCCGGAGAACGACGGCGTCAGCCCGAACGGCAGCACCGGGTAGACCGGCACGCCGGACGGCTCGGCGGCGTCCACCGCGATCTTCTCGGCAAGGATGGAGTCGACCGCGAGCGACAGCGTGGCGTGCTGCTCGATGCTGCCGATCGGCAGCACGGCCCGGTCGTCATGGCGCACCCAGTCCTCGACCATCCGCCAGTCCATGTCGGCGATACGCATGAGGCCCCCTGTCGCTGCACAGCCTGCACGCTGCCACAGATGGGGCGCAGGTCAACCGCGCAGCGCTGTCGCTACCACGCCTGGACGGCGCGCGGCAGCGGCGCGATCAGGTCGCAGTTGCGGCTGCCGGCCAGCAGGCAATCCTCGACCCGCCCCTCGGTGCCCAGGATGCGGACCAGGAACAGGCTGGCGACCACGACCGCGAGCACCACGGCCATCGCCGCAAGGCTGCTGGTCTGGCGGTCGCGGTCGGCTTGCTCCTCGTGCCGCGAGGCGCCGAGGCCGGGATTGCGGGTCATCTCGCCTCTCCTTCAAGGCGGAGTGTAGCGTCCCGCGAGACGGCCTGCCACACTCGACGGCGTGAGTTCCGCCGCACGCCAGGTGATCGCCAGCTCGCCCGAGATGGCCGCGTTGTGCGCCCGGATCGGCCCCTGCCGCATCGGCGTGGCGCGCGACCGCGAGCCATACGAGGCCCTGGTCCGCGCCATCGCGCACCAGCAGCTCCACGGCCGCGCCGCCGAGCTGATCCTGGGCCGCTTCACGGCGCTCTACCCCGGCGTGGCATTCCCCCCGCCCGATTTGGTGCTGGCGACCGAGGCGGCGGCGCTGCGCGGCTGCGGCTTCTCCGCGGCCAAGGTGGCGGCGATCCGCGACATCGCGCGCCACGCCGAACTGGGCGTGGTGCCGACCCGGCGCGCGGCCGCGCGGCTCGACGACGCGACGCTGATCGAGCGGCTGTCGGCGATCCGCGGCGTCGGGCGCTGGACCGTCGAGATGCTGCTGATCTTCACGCTGGGGCGGCCGGACGTGCTGCCGGTCGACGATTTCGGGGTCCGCGAGGGCTTCCGCATCCTGCATGGCCTCGACGCGCAGCCGAAGCCGCGGGCGCTGGCCGAGCACGGCGCGATGTGGGCGCCGCATCGCAGCACCGCCGCCTGGTATCTCTGGCGCGCCGCCGACGAGCACAAGACGATCAAGCAGCCGAGTTAGTCGGCTGTGCCGAACCGACCGGAGCGGTGGTATGGTCGGAACCAGGTGGATGGAGGTGCGCATGGACGACGTGGCCGTCTTGCAAGCTCGGCACAGACTAAATGTGGACGATTACCACCGGATGGCCGAGGCCGGCATCTTCGGCGAGAACAAGCGGATCGAACTGATCGACGGGGAGCTGATCGACATGGCGCCGATCGGCCAAGGCCATGCGGCCCTCGTGAGTGGTTTGACCGAAATATTCGTCATTGCCTGCGCGGGCCGCGCCATCGTGTGGCCCCAAAACCCGGTCCGGCTCGATCGATCGAGCGAACCACAGCCGGATCTGGCCGTGTTGCGGCGGTGAGCCGATTTCTACGCGACCGGCAAGCGGCCCCGCCCTGCGGACGTCCTGCTCCTGGTCGAGGTGGTGGACAGTTCGCTGCGTTTCGCTCGCACGGTGAAGTTGCCCCTGTACGCAAGGGCGGGCATTGCCGAGTTCTGGATCGTCGACCTGAAGCGCGGCGTCCTCACCGCTTACCGGCAACCTTCCGGGAGCGGCTATGGCGGAACAACCGTGCATCGGGCGGGCGACGAACTCGCCCTCGCCCTGGCGCCTGAGATCGTCGTGACGCTGGGGCCGATGCTCGGGTAGATTGAGGCTGCGACGCGTCCCGAGCTCGACCGGCCCGGTCGGCGCGCCCAGGCTAACGCTGCACGCCGAAGCGGAAGATGGTCGTGCTGTCGAACGCCTGTCCCGGCATCAACTCCGTGGTCGGGAAATCCGGGTGGTTCGGGCTGTCGGGGAAGTGGTGGGTCTCCAGCGTGAAGGCGGCAAACCTGTCGTAGCGGCCGCCGATCCCGCTGTACGACCCGTCGAACCAGTTTGCGGTGTAGATCTGCACGCCCGGCTCGGTGGTGCTGCAGTCCAGCGTGCGGCCGCTTGCGGGATCGAGGGCGTGCACGGCCAGTCGCGGCTGCGCCACGTCGCCCTGCCTGTCCAGGATCCAATAGTTGTCGTAGCCGCCGTTGCCGATGGCGAGCTGGGCGTCCCGGTCGTGGATGCGCGCGCCGATCGCGGTCGGGCGGCGGAAGTCGAACGGGGTGCCGGCCACCGGAGCGGGCGCTCCCAACGGGATTTGGCCCTTGTCCAGCGGCAGGAAGCTCTCCGCGTGCACGGTCAGCACCTGCCCGAGCACGCCGCCGGGCGAGCCGGCGCCGGCCAGGTCGAAGCTCATGTGGCTCGACAGGGCGACCACCGTGTCCTTGTCGGTCACTGCCTGGTAGCGGATGGCGAACGCGCCATCCTCGCTCAGCGTGTAGGTGACGGCGACCCGCAGCGTGCCCGGAAAGCCCTCCTCGCCGTCGGCGCTGGTGTAGGTCAGGCGCGCGCCGACGCTTCGGCCGGAGGTGGCCAGCTCCTGCACCGCCCACACCCGCTTGTCGAAGCCGCGCTTGCCGCCGTGGATGGTGTGCGGCGGGTCGGACAAGGAGAGCTGGTAATCGTGGCCGTCCAGGCTGAAGCGGCCGTGGGCGATCCAGTTGGCGTAGCGCCCGAGGAGCGCGCCGAAATAGAGTTCCCCTTGCGCGGCCTTGGTCTCGTAGTCGCGCAGCGTCGGGAAGCCGAGCACGACGTGTCCGGAGCGGCCGTGCCGATCCGGCGTCGTCACGTCGATGATGGCGCCGCCGTAGCCCATGAACGTGACGCTGGGGCCGCCGCTGGTGGCCATGGTGTACCGCATGACGGGCACGCCTTCGGTCGTGGTGCCGAACGGCGCGCTGGTCAGCGACGCGGCCGTGGCTGGCGGCGCCGCCAGAACCAAGGCGATGCACCCGAACCTGGCAATCCTATTCATCGGCTTGGCCCGCGAACGCCGTCACGGCGGCGACGAACCCCGCCGGGTCCTCGGCATGGACCCAGTGCGTCGTCGGCAGCGCCGCGAAGCGGGCGCGGGGGAACAGCGCGCCGATCGCGGCATGGTGTTCCGGACGGATGTAGTCGGAGCGCTCGCCGCGCAGGAACAGCGTCGGGCCGTCGTAGCGGCCGGCCACCGGCCAGGTGCCGATCTGCGGCAACGCGGCGGCAATCTCGTCGAGCCCGCAGGTCCAGCCGGGATCGCCGCCCACCCGCAGGTTCTGCAACAGGAACGCGCGCATGGCGGGACCGGGGACCGCCGGGGCCAACGCGGCGCCGGCGGCGGCGCGGGTCAGGCCTGGCGGCAACGCGAGGTCGCGCATCGCCTTGGCGATCTCGCGGAAATGCGGCTCGTAGGCGACCGGCGCGATGTCGACCACCATCAGCCGCGCGATGGCCGCGGGCTCGGCCAGCGCCGCGGCCATCGCCACCTTGCCGCCCAGCGAGTGCCCCACCAGCGTACACGGCAGCGCGCCCAGCGCCGCCAGAGTCTCGATCACGTCGGCTGCCATCGCCGGATAGTCCATCGCTGCCGCGTGCGGGCTGGCGCCGTGGTTGCGCAGGTCGAGCGCCAGCACGCGGCGGTCGCGCGCCAGGGCGTGCGCGACCCCGGCGAAGTTTGCGCTGCGGCCGAACAGGCCATGCAGCAGCGCCAGCGGCGGCTCGCCGACGCCGCGCTCCGCGGCGTGCAGGATCAAGCGGTGGCGACCCGCAGCACGATCTTGCCGACATGGGCGCCGCTCTCCATCAGCACGTGCGCCCGTGCCGCCTCCGCCAGCGGCAGCTCGGTGTGGATCACCGGCGCGCAGCGTCCGGCGTCGAGCAGCGGCCACACACGGCGGCGCAGTTCGTCGGCGATGGCGCCCTTCTGCGCCGTCGTCCGCGGCCGCATCGTGGAGCCGGTGACGGTGAGCCGTCCCAGCATGATCGGCAGCAGGTCGACGGCCTCGGCCTTGCTGCCGCCCGAGAAGGCGATCTGCACCAGCCGCCCGTCCATCGCGAGGCAGGCCAGGTTGCGCGCGAAGTACGGCGCGCCCACCATGTCGAGCACCACGTCCACGTCCTGCCGGTCAGCGAGTCCCCGCACCGCCGCGGCGAAATCCTCGACCCGGTAGTCGATCGCATGGACGGCACCCAGGCGACGGCAGGCGGCCACCTTGTCGGGCGAGCCGGCGGTGGCGATCACGCTGGCATCGAACGCCACGGCGAGCTGGATGGCGGTGACGCCGATGCCGGACGTGCCGCCATGCACCAGCAGGCGCTCGCCCGCCGCGAGCCGACCGAGCGTGAACACGTTCGCCCAGACGGTGAAGAAGTTCTCCGGCAGCGCCGCCGACCGCACGGCGTCGTAGCCGGACGGCCAGGGCAGGCACTGCGCCGCCGGCGCCACGGCATACTCGGCGTAGCCGCCGCCGTTGGTCAGCGCGCAGACCGCCTCGCCCACCGCGAACCCGGTCACGCCATCGCCGCGCGCCACCACCTCGCCCGTGCTCGGGCTGGAGGTCGCGGGCGAGGCTCCGGGCGGCGGCGGGTAGCTGCCCTTGCGCTGCATCACGTCGGGACGGTTGACGCCGGCCGCCAGCACGTGGATCAGTACCTCGTCGCCGCGCGGCGACGGCGTGGCGAGGGTGGTGGGCGCCAGCACCTCGGGGCCGCCGGGGCTGGCGAAGCCGATCGCGGTCATGTGGGTCGGGATCGGCATGGGCTGTCCTCGCGTGCGTCCCCTGGCGCTTACGCCGCCGCCAGCGGGCGCGCAACACGCCGCATCGCACGCAGCGCCAGTGCCGGCGCCAGGGCCGCCACCGCGAACAGCCAGGCAGCCGCGTGCGCCGCCCCGGTCGGGCCGCCGGGCGCGGTCAGCCCGGCCAGGTTGGTGAGCACGCCGCCCAAGGCGCTGCCGAGCGCGTTGGTGACCATGACCACAGTGGTGATCGAGGCCGCCGCCAGTGCCTGCTCGCCCTCCGCGGCCTGCCGGAACACGCTGGTGCCCAGATGCGGCCAGCACATGCCGATGCCCAACCCCATCGCCAGCAGGCAGCCGCCCATCACCGCGACGTCGAGCCCGGGCAGACCCGCGCGCGGCATCGCCAGCGCCAGGCCGAGCAGCCCGCCCGCCACCGCCAGCGGGCCGCAGCGCAGCAGCCGGCCCGGCGCGCGGCTGGGGCCGGTGCTGGCCATCGAGCCCAACGTCCAGCCGCCCGACAGCAGCGCCGAGAGATAGCCGGCGTGCAGCGGCGACAGGCCGTGCAGCGCTTGCAGAAAATACGGCACGAAGATCTCGGTGGTGAGGCCGAGCAGCAACAGCGCCATCGCGGCGTAGGTGGCGCCCAGCGGCGTCGTCGGCTGCGTGGCGCCGCGTGGCAGCAAAGCCGGCCGTCGCCGCTCGCGCCGCGCGAACCACGCGAGGCCGATCGCGGCCGCGGCCAGACCGAGCGCGTTGACGGCGACGTTCGGCGACATCCCACCGGCCGACACCGCGAGCACGCTGCCGGCCAGCAGCGCCAGGTTGAGCCAGGCCATCGGCCGTGCCGCCGCCGGCGGCGCCAACCCGCGCGGCAGCGCCCACTCGACCAGCAGCAGCAACACTGGCGTCACGGCGAGCAGGCTCCAGAACGCCGCGCGCCAGGCGTGGTACTCGGCGAAGACGCCGCCGACCGCCGGCCCCAGCAGCGTCGCCGCCCCCCACGACACCGAGATCACCGCCAGCGCCCGCGCCCACAGCCGTTCCGGGAACAGCTGCCGCACTTGGGTGAACGACAGCGCCGACAGCGTGCCGGCGCCGAGGCCCTGGACGAACCGGCCGGCCAGCAACGCCGGCATCGACGGCGCCGCGGCGCAGCCGGCGCAGCCCAGCGCGAACAGCAGCAGCGCCAGCCGATAGGTCGGGCGCGCGCCCAGGTCGCGCAGCAGCCGGGCGCAGGCCACAGCCCCGAACAGCGACGCCACGACATACAGCGTGGTGCTCCAGGCGAAGAAGCGCAGGCCGCCGATGTCGTGCACCACCGAGGGCAGGATGGTGGCCACGATGAACACGTTGACGGCGTGCAGCACCATGCCGCCTCCGACCAGCGCGCTGCGCGCGGCGTTGGCGCCGCGCACCAATTCGAGCCAGCCGCCCGCCTGTGCGGCCGTGTCGCCTCGCGCGACGTCCATGCCCGGTCTATCCTCGTTGCACCGGAACTGTGGCCATCCGGCGGGCGAAAGCAACGGGAGGTGGGCGTGCACATCAGTATTCTCGGCGGCGGCGGGTTCCTCGGCGGCCGCCTGGCCCGCGGCCTCCCCGCGAGCGGCGAGCTGG
>CAXUHK010000103.1:10608-14142 GCA_964250775.1 uncultured Acetobacteraceae bacterium
GCTGGGCGGGCGGGCGGTGTCGTCGTTGACGCTGTTCGACCTGCAGGCGCCGCCGGCGCCGTCGGCGTCGTTCCCGGTGCGCACGCTGGGCGGCGACGTCGCGATGCTGCCGGAAGCGGCGATCCCACCCGGCACCGACATCGTGTTCCACCTCGCGGCCGTGGTCAGCGCCGCCGCCGAGGCCGACTACGAGCTGGGCCGGCGCGTCAACGTGCGCGGTACCGAGGCGGTGATCGACGCCTGCCGCCGCCTCGCCCGCCCGCCGCGACTGGTGTTCGCGAGCAGCGTCGCGAGCTTCTCCGGCTCGCCCGGCCAGGTGCTCGGCGATGACGCGCGGCAGTTGCCGGCCAGCAGCTACGGCGCGCAGAAGGCGGCGGCCGAGCTGTTCCTGTCCGACGCCAGCCGGCGCGGCTTCCTCGACGCCGCGTGCGTGCGGCTGCCCACGGTCGTGGTCCGCCCCGGCCGCCCCAATAAGGCCGCCAGCAGCTTCTTCAGCGCCATCGTGCGCGAGCCGCTGCTGGGCCTGCCCGCCGAGCTGCCGGTGCCGGACGACACCGCCGCATGGGTCGCCAGCCCCCGGTGCGCCGTCGAGTGGCTGCGGCACGCCGGCGTGATGGACACCGCCGCCCTGGGCCACGACCGCGGCATCAACCCGCCCGGCCTGCGCGTCACCGTGGCGCAGCTCGTGGCGGCGCTGGAGGCGGCGCGGCCGGGCGCCGCGGCGCTGATCCGCAGGGTCGAGGACCCGGCCATCGCCGGCATCGTCGCCGGCTGGCCGGCGGCGTTAGACCCCCCCCGCGGCCAACGCCACGGTTTCGCGGCGCACGAGCCGTTGCCGGACGTGGTGCGCGCCTTCGTCGAGGACGACCTCGACGCCACCCGTCGCGACCGCGCCATGTGAGCCGCCGCCGGTCCGAGCAACAACATCACATAAGGTTATGATTTCCGGCTTTGATGCTTTTTTAGCGCCGGCGCCGCGTCCCCGCCCTGCCAATTCCGCCCGCGACGTGGTTTGTTGCGTCACGGCAACTTGTTGGCGGGACGGGTGAGGTGACAGCCATGCGGGACATCGAATTGCTGGCGCGGGCGGATTCCGACCTCGTGCTGTACTCGGAGCCGGTGGCCGCGAGCGCGCTGCGCGTCGAGCGCCGCCCGGTGCGCAAGGCGCCGGCCCGCGCCGCCACGAGCACGATCTGGTTCGACTACACCGACCTGGTGCACTACTTCGCGCAGAACCGGCAGCCGACCGGCATCCAGCGCGTGCAGATCGAGCTGTTCCGCGTGTCGCTGCTGCGTCCCGAAGCCGACCGGATCGTCGCCTGCACGTTCGATCCGGCGCGGCGCTGCTGGGTGAGCCTGCCGCCGGCGCTGCTGGCCGCGGTCTGCACCGCCGCGGTGCAGCCGGACGTGCCCGAGGGCGGCGCGCAGGCCGGCACCTGGAAGCGGCTCACGCTGCAGCTCGACCGCACCGTGGCGACGGCGCCGGTGGCCGGGTTCGTGCCCGGCGACGTGCTGGTCAACGTCGGCTCGTCGTGGTGGGTGCCCAACTTCATGCGCTACGTGCGCCACCAGCAGCGCGAGTCGGGTCTGCTCTACGCGCCGTTCGTGCACGACTGCATCCCGATCAAGACCCCGGAATACTGCTCCTCCGACCTGGTGGCGGACTTCGGCGACTGGTTCACCGAGGCGATGCGGATCGCCGACCTGGTGCTGGCCAACTCGGAATGCACGGCCCGCGACGTGGCGCAGGTGGCGGCCGATTTTGGCGTGGCAGCGCCGGCGCCGCATGTCATCCGGCTCGACGCCCGGTTCGAGCCGCCGGCGCGCGACCGGCTGGGCGCCACGGTGCGCGCGCGGCACGGCCTCGCCGGCCCGTTCGCGCTATTCGTCGCCACCGTCGAGGCGCGCAAGAACCACATCTTCGTGTTCCAGTGCTGGAAGCGGCTGGTCGAGCAGCACGGGCCGGACGCGGTGCCCGACCTGGTCTGCGTCGGCAAGCAGGGCTGGCTGGTCGAGTTCACGCTGAACTGGCTGCGGGTGCATCATGGCCTCGCCGGCAAGGTGCGCCTGGTCGGCAGCGTCCCCGACCTCGACCTCGCGGTGCTGTACCGCAGCGCCGCGTTCGGCGTGTACTGCTCGCACTACGAGGGCTGGGGCCTGCCAGTGACCGAGACGCTGAGCCACGGGCGGGCGGTGCTGGCGCCGCAGCATTCCTCGCTGCCCGAGGCCGGCGGGCCGTTCGCGACCTACTACGTGCCCGATTCGGCCGACAGCTTCTGCGAGCAGGCGACCCGGCTGCTCGACCCCCGGCATCGCGCCGCGTTGGAGGCGGCGGTCCAGGCGCGGTTCCGCCCGCGCGCCTGGGAGGACGTGCTCGACCAGATGCTGACGACGCTGCGGCACGCGCCGATGCGCCAGCGCGCCGACGCGGCGGCCGGGCCGCAGGTGGAGTTGGGCGCGACCTACAGCTTCGCGGCCGCTCGGCGCGGCGTGCCGGCGGCCGACGCGACGCGCCGCGGGCAATGGATGCAGCACGGCCTCGGCTGGTGGAACAGCGAGCCATGGG
Source organism: uncultured Acetobacteraceae bacterium (assembly GCA_964250775.1). GTDB lineage: Bacteria > Pseudomonadota > Alphaproteobacteria > Acetobacterales > Acetobacteraceae > CAVRQM01. Next base: position 13,175 of record CAXUHK010000103.1, read on the forward strand.
GCTGCTGGTCGCGCCTGTCGGAAGCGCAGCTGCTGTTCGGCCTGCCGCCCGACGCGGGCGCAGCGGTTTCGTTGTACCTGGTGCTGCGCGGCGGTCCGCACGAGCTTTCGGTGCAGGCCGAGATCGGCCACCACCCGGCGCGGGTCGCGAAGCTGCATTCCGGCCAGCGCCGCCTGCTGCGCCTGCCGCTCGACCGGCAGGCCGGGGGCGAGGTGCTGGTGCGCCTGGCCTCGCCGCTGTACGGCCTCGCCGACCACACCGGCGGCGGCGACCCGCGCGAGATCGGCTTCGGCGTCGAGACGCTGGCGGTCATCGCCGCCGATGACCTCGCGGGACGCTGCGAGTTCCTGGAGCAGATGCTGATGGCGGGCTGAGGGACCCTGACCCGCGACAGGGCGGCGCCGCCCCGCGAGGCGTGGCCGCGCCCTACTCCGCGGCTACGCGGGTGAACCCGCCCGACTGCCGGCTCCACAGCCGGGCGTAGGCGCCGCCGCTGGCGAGCAGCGCCGCGTGCGTGCCCTGCTCCACGATGCGGCCGTGGTCCAGCACCACCAGCCGGTCCATGCGCGCGATGGTCGACAGCCGGTGCGCGATGGCGATCACCGTGCGGCCGCGCATCAGCCGCTCCAACTGGTCCTGGATCGCCGCCTCCACCTCGCTGTCCAGCGCCGAGGTCGCCTCGTCCAGGATCAGGATCGGCGCGTCCTTCAGGATCACCCGCGCGATCGCCACGCGCTGCCGCTGCCCGCCCGACAGCTTGACGCCGCGCTCGCCGACATGGGCGTCGAACCCGGTGCGGCCGTCCCAGTCCTCCAGCGTCGCGATGAAGCCCGCCGCCTCGGCCTGCCGCGCCGCCGCCACGATCTCGGCCTCGGTGGCGCTCGGGCGGCCGTAGCGGATGTTGTCGCGGATCGAGCGGTGCAGCAGCGAGGTGTCCTGCGTCACCATGGCGATCTCCGCCCGCAGCG
>CAXUHK010000104.1:0-13222 GCA_964250775.1 uncultured Acetobacteraceae bacterium
CGGTTGGGGGGGGATAGGGCGCGGCTGCGGCCGCGCCGCCGCGCCCGATGCCGTCGTATCGCCTTGGAAAAGTGCCATTCGCAACGAGGCCCGCATCATGCCCGCGTAGCCAGTGATGGACCGTCCGCTCGCCGCGATCAATCGGCGGCGGGCTGCGACGCGCTTACATTCGTGTCACTCCGCACGGTTCCTCGGCCGGTGTTGCAAAGCGGTTCGGCCTGCGGGCGCATTCCCTGCGGTAGCAAGTGGGAAACCGCCCACGCCGTCGGCGCGTGGCGGAACGTCGGGGCGACACACCCCGACGAGAGTCGCGCCGCCCCGTCCGGGTGTGGCTCCGGCTCGCTCACCGACGGCCCGATTGCGAGACTTTCCACTGCCCGCGCCCGGCACGCTTGATCTCGTGCATCGCCCGGTCGGCGCGGTGCATCAACGCCTCGATGTCCTCGCCCAGCTCCGGCCAGCGGGTCGCGATGCCGATCGACATGCCGAGTGCCGCGCCCCCGAACGAGCCGTCCATCAGGTGCGCCAGGGCGCGCGGCGTCTGCACCCGCATCGACTCCGCGCGCTCGGCCGCCGTCAGCTCGTCGGCGCCGTCGAGCCACAGCGCGAACTCGTCGCCGCCGAGCCGCGCCACCAGGTCGGCCGGCCGCACCGTCTCGCGTAGCAGCGCCGCCACGATGCACAGCGCCGCGTCGCCGGCGTCGCGGCCATGCGCGTCGTTCAACTGCTTGAAATGGTCGAGGTCGACGAAGATCAGCGTGCCCGGCAATGCCTCGCGGTCCAGCCGGTCGACGCGGCGCGCGATCTCGTCGAGAAAGGCGCGCCGGTTAAGCAGGTTGGTGAGCGGGTCGGTGCGGGCCTGGCGCGCCATCTCGCGCTGGATCGAATCGTGCTCCAGCATCACCTGGATCAGCGTCGTGGCGGAGGTCGCGAGCGCGGTGTCGTCGGCGTCCCAGGCCCGGCCGCCGGGCTGCCGCCACAGCACCAGCGCGGTCTGCTCGCCGAACCGGGTGCGGCTCGGGCAGGCGATCACCGGGCGCTGTCCCGCCGCCATGGCGTGTTCGCGGTCCCCGTCCAGCAGCGCCAGCGCCGTGGGCAGCACCGCCTGCAGCCCGACGGCGCCGGTTTGGTGGCGTGCCGTGGGCGTGACGCCGTCGCCCAGCAAGTCGACCACGGCGGCCCCCTCGGCCCCGATCGCGTGGCACAGCGCGTCGAGCGTCGCGCGCATCATGCGCGGCGCCATCACCTCCTCGCGCATCCGCCGCAGGATCTGGTCCATCACCTCGGCACGCCGCAGCGTGGCGGACGCCGCCGCGTCCCAATGGTCCTGCGCCGTGACGTCCTGGCCCACGCCGCGCGCGCCGACTACCCGGCCATCCGCATCGAGCATCGGAGCGGCGCAGAACGACAGGCAGGACGTGCCGCCATCCGGGCGCCGCAGCCAGGCCCGCCGGCCGCGCACCGGGGCGCTGACGCGGAACGGATCGAACGGCGCGGTCGGCGCCAGCAAGGTGCCGCTCGGCTGGCCCAGCAGCTCCTCGGCGCCCCAGCCCAGCGCGGGGTCGGGCGTCACGAACACGAAGCGGCCGAACGCGTCGGTCTCGAACGCCAGGTCCGCGGTCAGCGCCACCAGCTCGCGCCAGCGACGGCCGCCGTCGAGCGGCACCGCCCACAGCGTGTCGCCAGGTGCGTCCGCATCCAACATCGCTGCCGCCATCGCCGCCTCCATGACATCGGTTTCCTTGTGCTGTCGCCGACATAGAGCACCGGCAAGGTTAACGCCGCGTTACGACGACGCAAAATCAGGCGTGATGGGGCTGTCACATTGACTCGCGAAAGGCCGCTGCGCATGGTCCGGCCAAACCCCGACCGAGGTGCGACGCATGGCCGACCCCACGCTCCAGCGCGCCATCGAAGCGTTGTGGGACCAGCGCGACACCCTCTCCGCCGCGACCGGCGGGCCGGCGCGCGAGGCGGTCGCGGCGGTGTTGGAGGCGTTGGGGTCTGGCGAGGCGCGGGTCGCCGAGCCGGCCGCCGGCGGCTGGCGGGTGCACGAATGGTTGAAGAAGGCCGTGCTGCTGTCGTTCCGCCTGCATGACAGCCAGCCGATGCCGGGCGTGGGCGACGCGCCCGCGTTCGACAAGGTGCCGCTCAAGACCGCCGGCTGGCACGCGCAGCGGTTCCAGGCGGCCGCCTTCCGCGCGGTGCCGGGCGCCGTGGTGCGGGCCAGCGCCTACATCGCCCCCGGCGTCGTGCTGATGCCCTGCTTCGTCAACGTCGGCGCTTACGTCGGCGGTGGCACCATGGTCGACACCTGGGCCACCGTCGGGAGCTGCGCCCAGATCGGCCGCAACTGCCACATCAGCGGCGGCGCCGGCATCGGCGGCGTGCTGGAGCCGCTGCAGGCCGCCCCCACCATCATCGAGGACGACTGCTTCGTGGGCGCCCGCAGCGAGGTTGCCGAGGGCGTGGTGGTCGAGCGCGGCAGCGTGCTGTCGATGGGTGTGTTCCTGGGCGCCAGCACCAAGATCGTCGACCGCGCCTCGGGCGAGGTGTTCATGGGCCGGGTGCCGGCCTATTCCGTCGTGGTGCCGGGCGCGCTGCCGGGGCGGGCGTTGCCCGACGGCTCGCCCGGCCCGTCGCTCGCGTGCGCGGTGATCGTGAAGCGGGTCGACGAGCGCACCCGCTCCAAGACCTCGATCAACGAGCTGCTGCGCGATTGAGCCCCGGCTACGTCAATTCTGGCTCGGTCGACCCCGCCGACCCGGTGGCGCTGACGCAGGCGCTGCTGCGCTGCGCCTCGGTGACGCCGGAGGATGGCGGCGCGCAGGACACGCTGGCGACGGCGCTGGAGCGGATCGGCTTCGCCGTGACCCGCCTGCCGTTCGGCGCCACGCCGAACCTGTTTGCCCGCAGGGGCCGGGGCGCGCCGCATTTCTGCTTCGCCGGCCACACCGACGTGGTGCCGCCGGGAGAGGCCGGCTGGAGCCACGCGCCGTTCGCGGGCGAGATCGCCGACGGCGTGCTGTACGGCCGGGGCGCCGTCGACATGAAGGGCGCCATCGCCGCCTTCGTCGCCGCCTGCGCCGGCTGGCCGCAGCATCCCGGCTCGGTCAGCCTGCTGGTCACTGGCGACGAGGAAGGGCCGGCCACCGACGGCACCGCGCGGGTGCTCGACTGGATGGCGACGCACGGCCACATCCCCGACGTGTGCGTGGTCGGCGAGCCGACCAACCCGCGACGTATAGGTGAGGTCATCAAGGTCGGCCGCCGCGGCAGCCTGACCGCGCGCATCGCGGTGCACGGCGTCCAGGGCCATGCCGCCTATCCGCAACACGCCGACAACCCGGTGCATCGGCTGGTGCGGGCACTCGCGGCGTTGACCGCGCTGCCGCTCGACGCGGCGACGGAGTGGTTCGAGCCGTCGAGCCTGCAAGTCACCAGCGTCGACGTCGGCAACCCGGCCAGCAACGTGATCCCGGCCAGCGCGCGGGCCGTGCTCAACATCCGCTTCAACGACCGCCATACCGGGGCCGGCCTGTCCGACTGGCTGCGTGCCGTGCTGGCGCAGCACGCCGAACGCTTCGAGCTCGATGTCGTCATCAGCGGCGAGAGCTTCCTGACCGAGCCCGGCCCGCTGGTGCTGGCGGTGCGGGCGGCGGTCGCGTCGGCGACCGGGAACGCGCCCCGGCTCGACACCGGCGGCGGCACGTCCGACGCCCGCTTCATCGCACGCCACTGCCCGGTCGCCGAGTTCGGGCTGGTCGGCGCCACCATGCACCAGGCCGACGAGCGCGTGCCGGTGGCCGACCTGCACGCGCTCACCGGCATCTACGGCGCGATGTTGCGCGCGGTGCTGTGCTGAAGGGGAGGGGGATCGTGCGCGGCGTGCTGCTGCTGGCGCGGTTCCGCGTGGCAGGCCTGGCCCTGTTCGGCGCCAGCGTCCCGGACCTGCTGAACAGCCTGGCGCCGCTGCTGGCGTTCCCCGTCGTGCTGGCGCTGCTGCTGCTGCTCGACGGCGCCGGCAGCGAGGCGCTGACCGACCTGCTCTCGCTGGTGGTGGCGCTGCTGTCGCCGTTGGTGATCTCGCAGGCGCTGGCGGCGCGCTGGGGCCGCGACGAGAGCTGGCTGCGCTACGCGGTGGCGTTGAACTGGTGCCAGTGGGCGTTGCCAATGGTCGCGATGGCGACGGTGCTGGCGATGTCCGTACTGGCCGCACTCGGGCTGCCGCAGCGGGCATTGGCGCCTGCGACGCTGCTGTGCGTGGGCGCCTACGCGCTGGCGCTGCACTGGTTCCTGGCGCGGCGGGCGCTCGACCTCGGCCGCGCCCGGGCGACGCTGTTCGTGGTCGCGGTCAACGCCGGCACCGGAGTCTTGATGCTGCTGCCGCGCATGGCCCAGGGATGGGCGAACGGATGGGCGAACGGCACATGATCGCGGGCGTGGCGCAAGGCCTGAGCGCGTCCTGGCTGCTGGCGCGCGGGCGGCCCGAGGCGCTGGAGCTGTTCGACGCCGCCGATGTCGCGCAGCGCGCTGCGGTCGCGGCGCGCAGCTTTTGGGCGGCGGCGCTGTGCCTGCCGGCATTCATCTGCCTCGACCTGCTGGGCTGGCTCGCCGGCGGCGCGCCGCGCCATGCGGGGCACGCGCTGGCCGCCGACCTGCTGACCTGGGTGATCGGCTGGGTCGGCTTCGCGCTGCTGTCGCATCGGATCGCCGGCCTCGCCGGCCGGCAGGACCGCTGGTGGCGCTTCATCGCGGCGTGGAACTGGTGCAACGTGGCGCAGTACCTGCTGACCGTGGCGTCCGCGCTGCCGGCGGCGTTCGGGGCGCCGGCCTGGGTCGGCGAGGCGGCGTCGTTGGTCGCGGTCGGCTGGGCGCTGTGGATCGAGTGGTTCGCGACCCGCCTGGCGCTCGACCTGCCGGGTAGCGGCGCCGCCGGCCTGGTGGCGCTGGATTTCGGCCTCGGCCTGCTGCTGACCGCGATCTCGACCGCGCTGCTGCCGTCGTGACGGCAGGAGTCGCTACAGCGGCTCCTCGACGCGCGGGAACGCGAGGCGGACCGTGGTGCCGCGCCCGGGCGAGGTCTCGATCTGCATCCGCCCGCCCGCCGTCTCGACGAAATCCTGCACCAAGGCGAGACCGACGCCCTTGGCCTGCTTCCGGGTGGTGAAGAACGGGTCGGCCGCCTGGCGCACGATGCGCGACGCCATGCCCTCGCCCTCGTCGCGCACCGACAGCTCGATCCAGCCCTGGCCCTGCCGGCCCTGCGTCGGCTCCCAGGAGCGGTAGTTCCACACCCGCAGCGTGACCTTGCCGCCCTGCGGCATGGCCTCGGCCGCGTTGCGCACGAGATGCACCAGCGCCAGGTCGAGCTGGCCCTGGTCGAGCCTCGCCACCTCCGGCTCGGTGGACAGGTCGAGTTCGATGCTGATCGCGGCGCCGACCACCTGGCCCAGCAGGCTGTCCAGCTCGCGCACCGCATGGTTCAGGTCGACCTCGCGCGCGTCCTGCGTCTGGTGCTGCGCGAAGCCCAGCATCTGCCGGGTGAGCCGGCCGGCGTGGCGGGCGGCGAGGTGCGCCTGCCCGAGCCACTCGCGCGAGCGCTCGTCGGCCGCCGCGTTGGCCTGCTCGATGTTGCCGATCACGACGCGCATCAGCTCGTCGAACCGGCCGCCGACGCCGGAGGCCATGGCCCCGGTCATGTCGAGGCGGCTCTCCTGGCGCAGAGCCGCCTGCCGGCGCGCGGTGACGTCGGTCTGGCTGCCGAGGAAGTATAGAACCTTGCCGTCCTGGTCGGTGATCGGGCTGACGTAGAGCGCGTTCCAGAAACCCTTGCCGTCGCGGCGATAGTTGTAGAGTTCCTCGTTGAAGCCCTGCCCGGCGTCGAGCGCCGCGCGGATGCGGCGGACCGTGGCGCGGTCGGTGGCGGGGCCCTGCAGGAATCGGCAGTTGCGGCCGATGACCTCGCCTGCCGGGTAGCCCGACTGCTCGATGAAGGCGGCGTTGCAGTAGACGATCGGGTTGTCGGCTTGGTTCGGGTCGCTGAACACGATCGCCATGCGGCGCAGGCGCATGGCCGCGAACAGCAGGTCGTCCTGCAGCACCGCGGGGAGGCTGTCGCGCCGCTCCAGATCGGCGGTCGCGGTGGCGCTCGGGTCGATGGTGTCCATCGTTGACTGCCTCCTCCGTCTGGCGCGCAAATGTAGACCAAGACGGCGGTTCGCCAAGTCAATTGTCGACCGATGCGCGGGAACGAGAACTTATGGTACGATTTACATTCTAGATCGGCTCGACTTCGACATCCCTGTCGTCGTACGTGAACGGGTCCGCCGCGTAACGCACCGCGGTCAGCGCCAGGCCCTCCGGCGGCGCGGTCGGGCCGGCTGTGCTGCGGTCGCGAGCGGCCAAGGCGTCGGCTACCCGTGCCGCCGGCCAGCGCCCGTCGCCCACCATGCGCAGCGTGCCGACCATGTTGCGCACCTGATGGTGCAGGAAGCTGCGCGCTTCCGCCTCGACCACGATCTCGTCGCCGTCGCGCGTCACGTCGAGGCGGTCGAGCGTGCGCACCGGGCTGCGCGCCTGGCAGGCGGCGGCACGGAACGAGGTGAAGTCGTGCCGCCCGACCAGCGACTGTGCCGCCGCGTGCATCGCCGCGGCGTCGAGCGGCCGCTCGACATGCCAGACCCTGCGCGCCAGCAGCGCAGGGCGGGCAGGGCGGTTCAGGATGCGGAACCGATAGGCGCGGCCGATGGCGGAAAACCGGGCGCTCCAGTTACCCGGCACCGTCGCCGCCCGCAACACCGCGATCGGGTGCGGCCGCACGTGATAGTCGAGCGCCCGGCACAATGTCCGCGGCGCGATATCGCGCGCGAGGTCGAGGTGCGCCACCTGGCCCGAGGCGTGCACGCCGGCATCGGTGCGCCCGGCGGCGACGCAGGCCACCGGGCAGCCCCGCGCCAAGCGGGACGCGGCGGCTTCCAGCACCGATTGCACCGACACGCCGCTGGCCTGGCGTTGCCAGCCGACGAAGCCGGAGCCGTCGTATTCGAGCAGCAGGGCATAGCGCGGCATCAGCCCAGCCGGGCGCCCACGGCCATCGCGCGCCCGCGCAGGAATTCCGGCGCGTCGAGCGGCGCGCGTCCGGGCGCCTGCAGCCGCAGGATGCGCAGCGCGCCGTCGCCGGCGGCGACCAGCAGCCGGTCGTCCAGCAGCGTGCCCGGCTCCACGATGCCAGCCGGGCCGGAGCCGCGTTCCGGGCGCGCCGCCAGCACCTTCAGCGCCTCCCCGGCAAAGCTCGTGACGGTGCCCGGCCACGGGTTCAGCGCCCGCACTCGGCGGTCCAGTGCCGCGGCCGGGAGCGCCCAGTCGAGCCGCCCGTCGCCGCGCGTCAGCTTCGGCGCGTAGGTGGCGCCCACCGCCGGCTGCGGCACCGGCGCCGGCGCTTCGGCCAGCGCCTGCAGCACGAGGCCGCCGCCGAGGTCCGCCAGCGCGTCGTGCAGCGCCGTCGCCGTGGTCGTGGCGTCGAGCGGCCCGCCGCCGGCCAGCAGCATCAGGCGGGCGTGGACGTTGAGGCAGCCCTGGCGCGGCGCGTCCAGCATCGCCTGCGGCAGGACCAAGCCATAGGCCGCCACGACCGCCGCATCGAGGCCGAGTGCGGCGAACTCCGCCTGGGCTGCGGCGTCGCGGCGCAGGCCGGCGGGGGTGCGCACCGGCAGGCCGAGCGCTTCCGCCGCGACCTGCACCGGGCAGCGCCGCGGCGCCTGGCCGCGTCCCGCCGGGCGCGGCGGCTGGCAGTAGACCGCTGCGACGTCGTGACCCGCCGCGTGCAGCGCCCGCAGCGATGGCAGCGCGAAGTCCGGGCTGCCCATGAACGCGAGGCGCATGTCAGCGGTCGTCCTTAAGCCGCCGCTCCTTGGCCAGCCGGCGCAGGATCATGTTGCGCTTCAGCGCCGAGAGGTGGTCGGTGAACAACACGCCGTCGAGATGGTCGATCTCGTGCTGCAGGCAGGCCGCGAGCAGGCCGTCGGCGTGCAGCTCCCGCCGCGCGCCCGTCGCGTCCTCGAACTGCACCTGGATCTCGGCCGGGCGGGTGACGTCGGCGTATTGGTTGGGCAGGCTGAGGCAGCCTTCCTCGCGGGTCGCGAGCTCGACGCTGCGTTGCGTCAGGCGCGGGTTGACCAGCACCAGCGGCTCGCGCCGCTGCTCTGGCATCAGGTCGACCACGGCCAGCCGCAGGCCGACGCCGACCTGCGGCGCCGCCAGCCCAATGCCCGGCGCCCGGTACATCGTCTCGAACAGGCGCGGCACCAGCTCGCGCACGGCATCGGCGTCGGCGAGCCCGACCGCGCGCGCGCGCGCCTTCAGCGCCGGGTGGGGAGCGACCAGGATGTCGAGCAGGTCGGCGGCGTCGGGCGGCGTCTCGGGCGGCATCCCCGGATGGTGGGAGCGAGCGCCTGCCGTGGCAAGGCGCGGCGGTCGGCAATGGCCCGGCGCTTGCACATCGGCATCCTCTTGCAACGGCTGCGGCGCAGGCCAATTACGGTAGGCCAGGTTGCCACAACGGGACCCGGCCACGCTTCGCTCGCAGGAGGGGGCCCATGACGACCCGCGTGTTCACTTCGCCGCTGTTCCTCGGCTTCGACCACCTCGAGCAGATGCTCGAGCGCGCGGCCAAGACGTCCAACGACGGCTATCCGCCATACAACATAGAGCAGACCGGCCAGACCGGCCTGCGGATCACGCTGGCCGTGGCGGGTTTCACCATGGACGACCTGCAGATCACCCAGGAGGACAACCAACTGGTGATCCGTGGCCGGCAGACCGACGACGTGCAGGGGCGGGTGTTCCTGCATCGCGGCATCGCGGCGCGCCAGTTCCAGCGCTCGTTCATCATGGCCGAGGGCATTGAGGTCAAGGGCGCCTGGCTCGACAACGGCCTGCTGCATGTCGACCTGGCGCGCCCGCAGCCCGAGGTCCGGGTCAAGACCATCCGCATCACCAAGCCGGCCGCAAGCGGCGCCGTGGCGCGGCACGATGCTTCCGTGATCGACGCGCCCCCTGACGAACGTGCTTGACACCCGACTTACATTTGGCCCGGCCGCCGCATGTGTTGGACGGCCCTGCCGCAGGAGAACCACGATGAACGCTCCGCACGACGATCCCGCTCCCGAACAGGCCGACACAGGCGTCGCTCAGCTGATCGACATCCGGCACCTTTCGACCGAACAGTTGGCGCAGCTCGGCGTTTCGCAGATCGCCTACGTCAAGCAGGTGATGATGAACGGCGCCCGCGCCTTCGCGATCCATGCCGCCGACGGCTCGCCGATGGCGGTGGCCGGCGACCAGGAGCTCGCGGTGGCGGCGATCCGCCAGCACGAGATGGTCGCCAGCCTGGTCCACTGAGCAGGCTTCCGTTGGCCGGGCATCAGCGCCCGGTGGCGGTCGGGTCGATCCAGCCGATGTGGCCGTCGCTGCGCCGATAGACGACGTTGAGCTCGTTGTTGGCGCTGTTGCGGAACATCATCACCGGCTGGTCCGCCAAGTCCATCCGCATCACTGCGTCGCTCACCGACAGGCGCAGGATTTCGGAGGAGTTCTCGGCGACCACGGTGGCGTAGGTGCTGGGCTCGACATGCCCATCGGTCCGAACCGCCGCCTCGCCGTCCTCCTGGCGCAGCACGTATTCGCGCGCCGCCTGTGGCCGGTAGCGGCTGGCGGCGTCGCGGGCGTGCTCGTTCACGCGCCGGCGATAGCGCCGCAGCCGCTTGCCGACGTGCTCGGCGGCGTCGTCGAACGCGCCGTTCGCGTCGGCGGCCTCGCCCTCGCCACGCAGCATGAGGCCCCGGCCGGCGTGCATGTTGATGTCGCAGGTGAAGAAGCTGCGGGCGCGGCTGAACGTCACGCTGGCTTCGAGCGCATGGTCGAAATACTTGCCTGCTATGAGGTCGAGGTGCTCCGAGACGCGCACCCGCAGCGCGTCCGACAAATCGACCTGCTTGCCCGAGACCTTGATCTGCATGCGCCGTCCCTCTTGCCCCAAAGTTCGTGCGGGCCAGTCGGCTGGCCGGTCAGCCCGATGCGGTCTTCTCCCGCTTGCGCTGCACCGAACTGGGGATGCGCAACGCCTCGCGGTATTTGGCCACGGTCCGGCGCGCGATGTCCACGCCTTCCCGCCGCAGCACGTCAACGATGGCGTCATCGGACAGCACGCCGTCGGCGGTCTCGGCCGCGATCATCGCCTTGATGCGCCAGCGCACGGTCTCGGCGCTGTGGCTGCCGCCGGCCGTGCCGGCGATCGCGGTGGTGAAGAAGTACTTGATCTCGAACAGCCCGCGCGGCGTCGCGATGTACTTGTTGGCCGTCACCCGGCTGACCGTGCTCTCGTGCATCTCTACCGCGTCGGCGATGTCGCGCAGGATCAGCGGGCGCAGGTAGCCGACGCCCGCCCGGAAGAAGCCGTCCTGCTGGCGCACGATCTCGGCGGCGACGCGCAGGATGGTCTGCGCCCGCTGGTGCAGCGACTTCACCAGCCAGTTCGCGGTCTGCAGCTTCTCGGTGAGGAAGGTCTTCTCCTCGCGCGTGGCGCCGCGCAGCACCCGGGCCGAGAAGGTGTGGTTGACCAGCACGCGCGGCATGGTCTCGGGGTTCAGCTCCAGCAGCCAGTCGCCGGCCGGGTCGGCGCGCATCAGCACGTCCGGCACCACCGGCTGCATCGGCGCCGCGTCGAACATGGCGCCGGGCTTGGGGTCGAGCCGGCGCAACTCGGCCAGCATGTCCGCGAGGTCGGCGGCGTCGACGCCGCACAGCGCCACCAGCCGCCGCGTGTCGCGCGCCGCCAGCAGGTCGAGATGGTCGAGCAGCGTCGCCATCGCCGGGTCGAGCCGGTCGAGCTCGGCCAACTGCACCGCCAGGCACTCCCGCAGGTCGCGCGCGAACATGCCCACCGGGTCGAACCGCATCATGCGCGCGCGCACCGCCTCGACCCGCGCCAGGTCGGCGCCGAGTGCCGCCGCCAGCTCGGCGACCGGCACGCCCAGCCGGCCGCTGGCCTCGAGCGAGGCCATCAGATGCGCCGCGATCAGCCGGTCGACGGGATCGGCGAAGCCGAGGCGGACCTGTTCGCCCAAATGCTCGCGCAGCGTCGGCCCGCCCTGCGCGTAATCGTCGATGCCGCGCTCGTCGGCGTCGAAGCTGCCGCCGTTGCCGATACGGAACGGCGAGCCGTCGGACGGACCGCCCGGGTCGTACGGCTCGGCGTGCTCGGCATCGAGCGGGGCCGCCGCCTCGGCAGCGAGGTCGCCCGAACTGGCGGCGGCCGCGGTGTCGGGCGGCGCTTCCTGTCGCGGCACCACCTGATCAAGCGCCGGGCGTTCGATGCCGCCCCAGTCGTCGCCGGCGCGCTCGTCGCGCTCCAGCAGCGGGTTGCGCTCCAACTCCTCCTCGATGAAGGCGCCGACTTCAAGGTTGGAGAACTGCAGCAGCTTGATCGCCTGACGCAGTTGCGGCGTCATCACCAGCGACTGCGACTGCCGCATGTCCAGACGTGGGCCGAGCGCCATGATCACGCACTTCAGTGACGGATGAACCGCGGCGGTCGCCGCAGCCATGCAGTCCAGCGTGCTTTGATGGCGAGCACAAGCAAGAAACGTGCATCACGCTTGCGAAATTATAGGCTGAAGCGCTCCCCGAGGTACACCCGGCGCACGTCCTCGTTGGCGACCACCTCCTGCGGGCGGCCCTCCATGAGCACCTTGCCGTCGTGCATGATGTAGGCGCGGTCGATGATCTCCAGCGTTTCCCGCACGTTGTGGTCGGTGATGAGCACGCCGATGCCACGGTCCTTGAGGTGGCCGACCAGGTCGCGGATCTCGCCCACGGCGATCGGGTCGATGCCGGCCAGCGGCTCGTCGAGCAGGATGTAGCTCGGCTGCGCCGCCAGCGCGCGGGCGATCTCGACCCGGCGGCGCTCGCCGCCGGACAGCGCGAGCGAGGGCGTGCGGCGCAGGTGGCCGATGCCGAACTCGGCCAGCAGCGCGTCGAGCATGTGCTCGCGGCGGTCCTGCTTCGGCTCGATCACCTCCAGCGCCGCCATGATGTTCTGCTCGACGTTGAGGCCGCGGAACACGCTGGCCTCCTGCGGCAGGTAGCCGATGCCGAGGCGGGCGCGGCGGTACATCGGCAGCATGGTGATGTCCGCGCCGTCCAGGCTGATGCCGCCGGTGTCGGGGCGCACCAGGCCCACGATCATGTAGAAGGTGGTGGTCTTGCCGGCGCCGTTGGGGCCGAGCAGGCCGACCGCCTCGCCGCGCCGCACCGAGATCGAGACGTTGCGCACCACCGGACGCTTCTTATACGTCTTGCCCACCGCGCGCGCCACCAGCCCGGCGCCGCCCGGCAACGCGCGCAGCCCCGGCCGCGGCCCGGGTCCCGGCATCGGGTCGCCGAGGCGGGACGTGTTCGGCAGCTCGTTCACCGAGCCGGCGCCTTGCCGGCCTTGGGCTTGGCGCCGGACGTCTCGCCGGACTTGGCGCTCGCGTCGTTGGGCACGATGAGGCCCTGCACCCGGCCGCCCGGATCGCTCACGATGTGCGCGACACCGGTCTTCATGTTGACGTCGGCGGCGGGGCCGTTGAGCTGGTTCAGGCCGTGGGTGATGCGGACGTGGCCGACGATGCGGGCCATGCCGGTGTCGGGCAGGTAGACGCCGCGGTCGCCGAACACGGTGTCGGCGACGGTGCGGATCTCGACGTTGCCGAACGCCTCGACGCGCTGCAGCTTGCCGGCCGAGGCGGCGAGCGGGTCGGCTCCCGGTTTGGCGGCCGCCTGCACCACCGGCTTGGGAGCGCCGCCCGGTGTCGCGGCGGGGTCGGTGGTGTAGGCGACCAGCGTGTCGGCCGAGAGCCGGCGGCCGTCGGCGGTCACGACCAGCGCGTTGCCGCGCCCCACCGCCATGTGCTTTTGCGACCAGTATTCCATGCCGTCGCGCGCCGTCAGCACGTCCTGCGGCGTGGTCAGCCGCATCGCGTGGCCGGTCAGCAGCAGCACCGCCTGGTCAATGTCGTAGATCGCGTGGTCCGACACCGCCTCGTCGGTCGGCGTCACGATCCGCACGTGGCCGTCGGCCTCCAGCCGGTACACCTCGTCGGGGGCGCGGGGCGGCCCCCCCGGCGCGCCCGGCGTGGGGGGGGGCGGGGGGGGGGGGGCCGGGGGGGGGGGGGGGGGG
>CAXUHK010000104.1:13232-14030 GCA_964250775.1 uncultured Acetobacteraceae bacterium
CGGTACCCCGCGGCGGCGCCGCGGGCCGGCCCGCCGGGCGCGCGGGGCTTGGCGGCGGGCGGCGGCGGCGCGCCGGGTGGCGGCGCCTTCTTGCGGTAGTGCGCCAGCAACTGGTCGGCGAGCACGGTGACGGTGCCGCGCACCGCGCGCGCGTTGTCGGAGGCGATCACCACCTGCTGCGCCTCGCGCCATTCGAAGCCGCCGGCGGCGGTCACGTCGACCGGGCCGCCCGAGGACAGGTCGATGCCCTGCGCCCGCGCGGCACTCCCCATGGCGAGCATGACGGACGCCAGCAACAATGCCCGCGTCATTTGCGCGCGTTCAGGACGAGGTGGCCAGGGCCGGTGAACCGCAGCAGCGCGCCGCGGTCGGTGGCGGCGAAGCCCTGCGCGTCGAGCACGCCGAACGGGCCCTCGACATGCACCCGGTCGGCGCCCGAGGCGGCGCCGGACTTGAGGTCGAGGGTCGCGGTGTCGGTCTGCATCGTGGTCCCGTCGTCGCGGTAGAGCTGCACGTCTCCGGACAGGTCGAGGCTGCCGACATGCTGCATGTAGACGCCCTGGCGGGCCTGCACCATGAGCCAGCGGTTGCCCTCCAGCATGATGTCGCCCTTGGGGTCGGTCAGGTCGACGCGCTGCGCCGTGACCTCGCGCGCGGTCGTGGCGGTCATGGTGTACGGCCGGCCACGCTGGTCGACGCCGTGGTAGGTGGCGTCGGTCAACTGCCCGGCCTCGGGCAGGCCGAGGCTGCGGCCGACCAGCAACCGGCCGGCGGCGACGTCGCGCGACAGCTCCGGCC
>CAXUHK010000105.1:0-13678 GCA_964250775.1 uncultured Acetobacteraceae bacterium
CCAGACGCGGCCGGACGCCGGCTTGCAGAAGCCGAGCAGCAGGTGCACCAGCGTCGACTTGCCCGCCCCCGACTGCCCGATCAGCCCGACCCGCTCTCCCGGCGCCACCTCCAGCGACAGGTCGTGCAGCACGCCGCGCGCGGTGCCGTAGCCGAACGTCAGGCGCTGGCAGGAGATCGCCCCTCTCGCGACCACGAGCGGGCGGGCGCCCGGCGCGTCGGGCAGTTGCCGCGGCACCGCGACCGAGCGCATGGCGTCCTGCACGATGCCGACGTTCTCGAAGATCTGGGTCACGTTCTGCGCCACCCAGCCGGCCATCTGGGTGATCTGCCAGGACAGCGGCAGCGCCATCGCGACGCTGCCCACGCCGATGCGGCCCATCGACCACAGCCCGACCGCCGCCGCCGCGGTCGAGGCCACCAGCGTCGCGTTCATCGCCATCAGCGTCAGGGTGAAGCGCGTCGTGACCCGTAGCTGCGCGTGGAAGGCGGCGGAGTGCTCGTCGACGGCGGCGCTCACCACCGCGTCCTCGTCGCGGGCGGTGGCGAACAGCTTGACGGTTAGGATGTTGGTGTAGCTGTCGACCACGCGGCCGGTGAGCAGGCTGCGCACCTCGCTCACCACGCGGCTGCGGTCGCGCAGGCGCGGCACGAACAGCCGCAGCAGGACGGCGTAGGCCACGAACCAGGCCAGCATCGGCAGCGCCAGCCGCCAGTCGGTGCGGGCCAGCAGCAGCATGGCGCTGGTGCCGTAGACGACGATGTACCAGACCGCGTTGGTCGAGGCGACGATGCTCTCGCGCAGGCTGGGCCCCACCTGCATGACGCGGTTGGCGATGCGCCCGGCGAAGTCGTTCTGGAAGAAGCTCCAGCTCTGGCGCACGACATGGTGGTGCGCCTGCCAGCGGATCAGGTTGGTGAAGCCGACCGCGATGCCCTGGTTGGTGATCAGCAGCTGCAGCAGCACGAAGGCCGGGCGCAGCAGCAGCAGCACCGCCGCCATGCCGGCCAGTTGCCAGCCGGCGCGGGGCAGCAGCTCGGCCGGGCGCAGGGTCGAGACCAGGGTGACGACGCGGCCGATGAACACCGGGATCATCGAGTCGGTGAACGCGACCAGCAGGCCGGCGCCGAGGAGGGCCAGGATCAGGGAGCGGGCCTGGCTTGCGTAGTGCCAATAGAAGCGCGGCAGGGCTCGGGGGGAGTTGAGCGGCGGGGGCGGCTGGTTAGGCGGGGGAGCGGTAGCGTCGAGACGGGTCTCGAAGTGGCGGAACAGGCGAGGCAGAATGGTCGGCATGGCTGTGAAGTGACGGCGGCAACACACGGCGTCAAGCCACGACCAAGATGCCCGTGGCGGTTCAAATGGTGATCGGCAGTTTTCACAGTCGCCTGTCAGACATGCGCCGTCAGCCAGCGTTGATGCGTTTATCCCTTAATCATTGGCGAAAATGATCTTTTTATTCGGTCGACCGCCTCACAAATCTACCCATAGCTTTGAACGAATTGATGCAGTTTTTGTTGGAACTCACGGCTGGCCAAACAGCCGATTATCTCGCCCGAAAACGTCCAATGCTGCGATTTCAGGCGGCTTACGTTTGACTCCAATCCTGCCGCGTCCGGCTCTCTCAGCAAGAGTGTCCGGTACAGTGCGGTAATAAATTCTTCCTCGTAGCCCGACTTTGCCGCTGGAGGCCGGTTGACCTGCTGCTTCAGCACGGCGGTCACGGACTCGGATATATTCGTCAGTCGGGTAGGCATATCACCAGTTACGCGCAAAGCCTGACGAATAAATGATGCTTCCCCATGGTTCAGAACGAACGGCGGCTCCGATGCGATTAAAAATGAACTTCGATATTGCGAAAGTGATTCTAAAACTTCATGCAGCAAATTTTGATCGTTGGTGATTTGATCCCAACAGACTGCGTTTTGCATCTCCTCGTCCGTAATTGCACAGAAAGAGGAGTACCAGCCGTAAATAACTCTAGATGTCAACGGATGGTCCAGGTTTAAAGCAATCACACCAGCATTTACGTCCCACCACTTTCGTGGGACAATCCCGCTATGCGTTCCGACAAGCGCATAGCCTGCACAGGACGATAAAAACTCCTGGAAGTCATAATCGAGATCGATTATATAGGCATCTGCATCGGCATAGACGATCCACCCCGTCTGCTGATTATCGACGATGCGTTTTAACAATGGAATGCGGTTGTACGTCGCCTGCCACGAGTGATATCCCCTGAAAATACCGACGTAGGACTCGTAACAGGCGCCCGACCTTGCTGCAAATGCTCGAAACGTTCGAGCTGTAATGTCTAGCATGTCAGCATAAACCACAGCATCCGCAGTCTGCAGGAACGAAATCTTCACGATCCGACAACCTTCTGATTCAACCTCAATGAAGATTGAATGGCGTCAGCTACCGTTTGACAAGCTACCATCAACCAATGTTCTCATAAAAACGCGCATCTCGCTAATTTTTATTCCTAAACTCAACCCACTATGGTCTATGTAGCATGGCGACGATCAGTGCGGAGCGAGAAGCGTATGAACCTCACCGACCTTGCTAACAAGTTCGGATCAGACAAGGGGACAACTCGGGGCGAGCCACCTCACCGATACACCTACCTTTACGACCTAATTTTCTCACCGTTGCGGGATAAGCCGATAAACTTCCTAGAAATGGGGTTGGCCGTGGGAGGGCCAGAAGTAGGCGGTCCGGTCGACCGTCAGGTGATGTCGCCTTCGGTTGCGATGTGGACAGACTACTTTTCTAGCGCCACAATCTATGGCTTCGACATATCGGACTTCTCACATATCGATCACCCGCGTTTTCGGTTCATTCGAGGCGATTCTGGATCACCTGCGGATATTACTCGCCTCGCCGATAGCTGCTCGTCTTTCAACGTGATCATAGACGATGCGTCTCACGCGTCATACCATCAGCAACTCGCCCTGAAACACCTGTGGCCAAAAGTTGCCGACAACGGATTGTATGTGATTGAAGATTTACAGTGGCAGTCACCGGTGTTTGAGGACTCTTTGCCGGCAGTGCCGAAGACCGCAGATTTGCTGATTTCATGGCTAAATGGACATTCCTCCGCTTTGCCAAGTGCTGTACTGGATGCGGCTTTCCTAGACCGCCTTAAGGAAGAGGCGTACTCATTTTCGGCATTCCCCGCGTTGGACGGAACCTCAGGTCCAATCAAGCAAATCGTTTTGCGCAAAGTAGGTGCCGCTGTCCCACGCAGTCCATTTTCCGACTAGGATTGAGAGCGGTTTTAGTTACGATTTATTCTCGTTTTCGTCTTGTCCAGTTCTCTTCAAATTCACGACATTCTACGATACCGCTAATGACCGCCTCAATACCGTGTGTCAAGCCAATATTTCTAAGTCGCTGTATACCGCCCTCTAAGCCGTCGGCGTCGGGATCTCGCAATAACAACTTTCTGTAACATGCCTTTATCACCGTTTCTTCAATCGTTACTGCTCCGGACGTTTTGTACGGCTCAGGAACGCGCTCGCCGGGTGTAGCATTCCGCTCCGCTACACCAATTTGTATCTTAAGCCATCTAGAAATATCGATAACTGAGTGGTGTGTCTCGGCTTCGAATGACATGCTAAGCGCAAGCCGCGGCCCGGCTTCACCAATCTCCCGCGCTTCCTCATCATGAGACCTGACCCACTCCAAGCGTTCGGGCAAATCTTCCAGTGTTGCAGAAACCGGAACGAAATTTTTCCAGGGTACCAAGCGATCATAATACCATTGGCGAAACCCAAGTGCCGACTTGATCTTGAGCACGCAGGAACCGGTTAGGAGAGCAGAAAACAGACCAGGCCAGGAATTAGAGAACCCATCAACATCGACAATGTATTTGAACCAAGCGAAGGTGGATTTCAAGATACCTGCACGCTTGAAGCCCAACCCGTCTATTTTGTTACGCAATGCGCCCACTGGAAGGCTGTCATAATTGATGATGCCCACATCCAATAGTGGGGCGAGTTCCTGGATTTTGGAAATCGCGCAAAGATGCAGCCGTTGATGCCAAGCCCACTCCGGAGAAAGCGTGATATTACTTGAGCGATATAGCCGGTGCCCATGTGCCGACCCTCGCCACACGGCAACGTTGCTGCGCTCAGACCAGGGCGGTAGCGACGAGAGCGAAGCCTCGCGCAACTCTGCATAACCGCCACTTCTTACGAAGTAAGGGTCGACGATCAGGCAAGAGTCCGGCCGGAATGACGAATACGCCAGCGAGGGATATGCGTAGGCGCTGCCGTTCCAAGCCGTTACTGGCGCTATTCCGTCCGATGGGTCCGCTATAAATGACGCCTGTATACTTTCGTCGTAAGACATCAGCATTGCCAATAAAACAATAAGCGTGCCAATTCTGAAATAGAAAAATGGATTAAATCCCCATCTTATGGAGTCGTGACTTATCTCGATCAAGCACTTCCGGCAGTCGATGCTGATTTTAATGTCGGACTGCACTCTGACGAGTGAAGTGGCTTCCGAGCGTACAAACGCAAAAGAAAACGTTGCTTTCGAGCGCCATATTGACGCGAATTTATCAAGCTCAACCTTGAAGCTGTTCTCGGCGGAGTCGTAGGGCAAGTTGCTTTCGCAAATACGCTTAAGAGTGTCCTCAAATGCGTTCAGCGCGTCGATTTGTTGCGTTGCAAACTCAGACATCCCGATTTCCATATGCAAGCAGAAAAGTTGTTTAGTGCTTCAATAGAAAGCTGTAAGCGTCGGCTAATTTGCTGAACGCCAGATTGGGGTTGCTGCCCCACTCATCAAAAACATACGCAGCATTGATATATTCAAGGCCGTAAAGCTGATTATCTGAGACCACCTTCGCAAGCCGCTGCGGATCAGCGCCGATGGCCGGGTTGCCTCCGTTCTCTCCCCACATTGGGACTTCCTCCAAATTAGATTTCATATAGTCCATCAAATAAGCCACTTCCTCTGCATTCTCGACCCCCGTGTATTGCAGCCAACATCCAGTTCTGGCTGCCAAGTCAATTAGGTATTCAGAATCAGACATGATTTTGATCGAGTAGTCGCCATTGCCTTGCCGCACCGCCTGCCGCCAAGCCGCTGGCCGAATGTGACTGCCCGGAACCATCAGGATCAACTTAGGCTGCCAAGCTGGCGTGTGTCGGTGTAGCTGAGCTTGGTAATTAGCGACCTGCCATTTCACAAAGCTGCGCTTGGCATCACGATACCATTTCAATACGTCATCCCACATCGCTCCTTGCCGTGTGCCGACTTCTGGTATCCTGACACCGTTCCAGCTTGTAAACGACGTACCCCATGCGTGGTTGGCGTCGCTGAGCACGCCAGCATACGCGGTCCGCATCTTGATGCCGAAATCTGATTGAGCGTTCGGATCATAGAACCAGAATGAAGCCTCGCGGCCGGCGAACTCAGGGCCCAGCGTCCAAAGAGCGGGATAGATTGGCTCGGCCGCCGGACCGCAATCCACGAAGATGGAATGAATGGCGGGAAAAAGGTTTTGCTTCGCCAGGTATCCGAACAGATGGTTGGCCTTAGCTGCCATGAGATCGCGCAGACCGGGATACCAGTAGCTAATGTCGCTCCGGCTGGCGAGGTGGTCGCGGTTAAGCAATCGCGCGTCTGGATGCGCCGTCATGTACCAATCAGGAGGTTCACTGATGGTGGCAATCGCCATCTTGAGCTGAAACCCGTTGTCGGCCGCCTGCCGGAAATACGGCAGCGGAATCGCTCCACGCCAGACGCCGTCGGCAGTCTCCTGCTCCCACCAATCCACCGATACACGCAGCGTATCAATGCCGACCTTCTTGTAGAGGTCGAACCTGTGCTGGATTTGATCGTGTGACTGCAACACGAACGCGCGCGGTTCCGCGATGCTGAGCCGTGGGTTCGTCACGGCGGCCCGCCCGCGCCTGGGCGGCAACGCGCCCGCGATGCCGGCGGCCAACAGGCCACGACGCGTCAGCGCACCGCGCCACGACACCGCTTTGTTCATGTCCGCCTCCGGACGATAATCCCAAACCGAACTGTTGCGCACCGACCGTGTGGCCGTCTACCCCGGAACACTCTTTTGCGTCACCTCGGCCCGGCGCGCCACCGCTTGCGACCCCGCCCCCGCTCTGTCACGTTGCGGCCTCGGAACCCTCGTCGCAGGAGCGCGCCCATGGCACTCACCCGCAAACGCGTCCTCGTCACCGGCGGCGCCGGCTTCCTCGGCTCGCATCTCTGCGAGCGGCTGGTGCGCGACGGCCATGACGTGCTCTGCGTCGACAACTACTTCACCGGCCGGCGCGACAACATCGCCCACCTGATCGGCCACCCGCATTTCGAGGTGATGCGCCACGACATCACCTTCCCGCTCTACGTCGAGGTCGACCAGATCTTCAACCTCGCCTGCCCGGCCTCCCCGGTCCACTACCAGCACGACCCGGTGCAGACCACCAAGACCAGCGTGATCGGCGCCATCAACATGCTGGGCCTGGCCAAGCGCGTCGGCGCCACCATCCTGCAGGCCTCGACCAGCGAGGTCTACGGCGACCCCACCGTCCACCCGCAGACCGAGGAGTACCGCGGCAACGTCAATCCGCTGGGCCCGCGCGCCTGCTACGACGAGGGCAAGCGCTGCGCCGAGACGCTGTTCTTCGACTACCACCGGCAGCACCGCCTCCCCATTAAGGTGGTGCGCATCTTCAACACCTACGGGCCGCGGATGCACCCCAACGACGGCCGGGTGGTGTCCAACTTCATCGTCAGCGCCTTGAAGGGCGAGGACATCGCGCTGTACGGCGAGGGCCGCCAGACCCGCGCGTTCTGCTACGTCGACGACCTGATCGAGGGCTTCGTGCGCATGATGGCGAGCGGGCCGCACCTCCCCGGCCCGGTCAACATCGGCAACCCGCACGAGATCACCGTGGCCGAGCTGGCGCGCCAGGTGATCGCGCTGACCCGCAGCCGCAGCAAGCTGGTGGTCCGCCCGCTGCCGCAGGACGACCCGTTGCAGCGCTGCCCCGACATCGGCCTGGCGCGGCGCGAGCTGGGCTGGGAACCGAAGGTCTCGCTGGAACAGGGATTGCTGCGCACCATCACCTACTTCGAGTCGCTGCTCGGCTCCGGCAACGTGATGACCGCGGCCGTCGCCTGAGGCCGTGCCGGATTACCTGATCGAGTCGCGGGCCGGCGGGCGCGTCGCGGGGGTGGACGAGGCCGGGCGCGGTCCGCTCGCCGGGCCGGTGCTGGCCGCCGCCGTGGTGCTGCCGCCTTGCGTGCCGCCCCGGCTGGCGGCATTGCTGGACGACTCCAAGCGGCTGAGCGTCGAACAGCGGCAGCTCGCCTACGACGCCCTGCTGCGGGCGCGGGCGATGGGCACGGTCGAGATCGGGATGGGCGCCGCGTCGGTGGCCGACATCGTGCGGCTCAACATCCGCCCCGGGGCTTGGGGGGCGAGGGGGGTGGCGCTGCTGCGCCTGCCGGCGCCGCCCGACCTTGCCCTGATCGACGGCAACCATCCGCCGCCGGTGGCGTGCGCCACCCGCTGCGTGGTCGGCGGCGACGCGCTGTGCCTGTCGGTCGCCGCCGCCTCGATCGTGGCCAAGGTGGTGCGCGACCGCGCCATGGCCCGCCTCGCCCGGCGCTGGCCCGGCTACGGTTGGGAGAGCAATCGCGGCTACGCCACCGCGGCGCACCGCCGGGCGCTTGTGGCACTAGGCCCGACCCGCCACCATCGCCCGACCTTCGGCGCCGTCCGTCGGCTCGCGGCCTAGTATCGCTTATACGGCAGGAACTTGCCGCTCAGCGTCATGCGCACCCGGTCGCCCTTCTGGTCCGGCTGCCGCTCCAGCGTCATGTCGAAGTCGATGGCGCTCATGATGCCGTCGCCGAACTCCTCGTGGATCAGCTCCTTCCAGGTGGTGCCGTAGACCTGGACCAGCTCGTGGAAGCGGTAGATCAACGGGTCGGTCGGCGCCGCGCTCGGCAGCGAGCCGCGGTACGGCGCCTCCTGTAGCAGGTCGACCTCCTCGGGCGAGAGGTCGAACAGTTGCCCGGCCTTGGCCGCCGTCTTCGGTCCCATCGACATCTGGCCGAGGCAGGCGGCGCAGGTCCACACCGGCGCGTGCTCCAGCCGGTCGGCGACGTCGCCCCAGCTCCAGCCCCGCGCCTTCTTCGCGGCGCGGATCTTGAGGCCCAGTCGGGTCTTGGCGTCGTTCATTCCGCCGCCCCCGCCTCGGCCGCGGCCCCGGGCCGCCCGGACTCGATCGGCAGGCTGTCGTCGCGGCTCCATTCGTTCCACGAGCCGAAGTACAGCCGCACGTCGCGGATGCCGGCCTCGCGCAGCGCCACCAGCGAGTTCGAGGCGCGCGCGCCCTTGAAGCAGTACAGGTAAACCGGCGTGTCCCCGGTGATGCCGACGCTGTGGCACTCGGCCAGGATTTCGTCGGGGCTCTTGAACATCGGGCCGCTGGCCGAGGGCTTCATCAGGCGATACCACTCGAGCCAGCGCGCGCCCGGGATGCGGCCCTTGCGCGGGCAGAAATCGGGGCCGTAGGGCGAGGAGCTGGCGCCGATCCACTCGTCGACGTCGCGCACGTCGAGCATCACCACGCTGTCGTCGCCGAGCTTGGCCAACATGGCGTCCCGGTCCAGCATCAGGTGCAGCCCGGCATCCGAGGCCGGGAACGCCCGGGGCGCGGGCGTCGCGGCGTCGGTGGTGACGGGTAGGCCGGCGGCGGTCCAGGCGGCAAGCCCGCCGTGCAGCACCATCGCCTTCGGGTAGCCCAGGAACTGCAGCAGGAAGTAGCCCCGGCAGGACTGGCCGAAGCCGGAGTTCATGCTGGCCTCGTAGAACACGGCGGTCTCCTCGCCGCCGAGCCCGGCGGCGCCGAACGCGTCGGCGAACTTCTGCCGCAACTCGCCCATCGCCTCGGGCGTGGACATCGCGAGATAGGTGAAGATGTCGTGCAGGTTGACGGCGCCCGCGATGTGGCCGTCGGCGTAGGCGGCGGGGCTGCGTGTGTCGATCACCACCGCGTTCCCGGTCTGCGTCATCGTCGCCAGCTCGGCCGGGGTCAGCAGGACTTTTTCGCTCATGCGCAATGCTCCTTGATGTGAGGCCGGGAGGTTGAGGGTCAGCCGGGAAGCGATAGGCGGATGCCGTCGAGCGCCGAGCTCAGGCGGATCTGGCAGGTCAGGCGAGAGGTGGCGGCGAGGTCGAACACGGTGTCGAGCATCTCCTCCTCGGCCTCGCTCGGCGGGTCGAGCCGGGCCGCCCAGTCGGGATCGACGATCATGTGGCAGGTGGCGCAGGCCAGCGACGCCTCGCACTCGCCCTTCACGGCAAGGCCGGCGGCGCGCGCGAGGTGCATGATCCGCTCGCCGTCGGGGCCGCTCAGCGTGTGCTCCCGGCCGGCCGCGTCGACGACGATGGCGGCCGGCATCAGTGCCGCCCCAACACGTGTAGTTCCTGCCGCAGGTGCTTGATCGAAGGCGTGATGATGGCGACGAAGTAGCCCTCGCGCAGCCGCCGGCTCACCGCCGAACCCTCGATGTAGCCCCGCGCGCCCTGGTGCAGCAGCGCCGCCTGCGAGGCTTCGAGCGCCAATTCGCTCGCCCGCAGCCGGGCGGTCAGCACGGCGCGGATGTAGTCGGGAGAGCCGTCGAGCGGGGTGGCCGCCAGCCACTCGATCTCGGCGCGCAGGCTGGTCAGCTCGGCCTCGAAGTCGCCGGCCTGGCGCGGCAGGTAGGCGTTGGTGGCGGCCAGCGTGACGTTGGCCTCGTGCATCAGGTCGATGCAGGCCTGGATCACGCCCAGGCCCATGCCGGTCTGCAGCAGGATGAAGCCAGGCTTGATCCGGCGCACCATGTCGCCGAGCGGGTCGGCAAGCAGCATGTCGTCGGCGACAAAGGCGCGGCGGAACAGCACCGAGTAGGTGCCGGTGCCCTCCAGCGCGATGAACCGGGCGTTGCGCTTGATCTCGACGCCGGGCTGGCCGCAGCGGACCATGGCCATGATTCGGTGCGCGGGGTCGGCCGCGTCCTCGAACACCGTGCCGAACCAGTGCCCCTCGCCGAGGTTCGACACCCAGGGCAGCACGCCGGTGACGGTGTAGCCGCCGGGCACGCGTTGCGCCCGCAGCTTGAACCGCTCGATCCCGGACAGCGCCTTGACTGGGTTCGACAGCCCGGTGCCGCCGAGCAGTTCGCCCGTGGCGATGCCGGGCTGTAGCGCCTCGCGCAACCCGGCATTGGCCGAGTTCTCCAAGTACCAGCCGCACGCGTCCTGGCACCAGGAGCAGAACGCCGTCGCCATGCAGGTGGCGCCGACCGTCGCCATCGCCGCGATGGCCGCCCCGAGGCTGGGGACGCTCAGCGGCGTGTGCGCCGCGAGGTGCGGCGAGAACGCGCCCGTGGCGCCCAGGCCGCGCATCACCGCGTCCGGGTAGATGCCGTCGCGATCGATGCGCCCGGCCAGCGGCGCCAGCTCCGCCCCGGCATAGGCGCCGACTTGCCGCACCAGGTCGGACGCCATGATCGAGCGCGGCGGCGGCAGGCTGGACCGGGCCATGTAGGTCATCGGCGGCTCCTGATGCTTCTGGTCGGGGGTCGCGCGACCTCAGGCGGCGTGGACGTCGACGGCGACCGGCTTGGTGAACGTGTTGGTGACGGGCGACCACTTCGTCGCGTGCGCGATCAGCTCGTCGCGCGCCGCGTCGGAAGCGTCGCTGTCCATGGTGACGCGGACCCGAACCGCGTCGAAGCCGACCGGCTTGGGCGAGGTGTCGCCGGTGCCCCAGACCGCGGTGATGTTGATGTCGGCCTCCAGCTCCAGTTCGAGCTTCTGGATGGTGATGCCGCGCGACACCGCGTTGGCGTGGATGCCGACCGCGAGGCACGAGCCGAGCGCCGCGAGCGACGCTTCGGACGGGTTCGGCGCGGTGTCGTCGCCGAGCAGCGCCGGCGGCTCGTCGACCACGTAGGGCGGCAGGTCGCGAATCATGTTGAGGTGGCGGAACCGGCCCTCGGCGATGGTCCTGCACTTCAGCGTCTTGACCGCCTGCGGGTTGGCTCGGCCCTTGGCGATCAGCCCGTCGAGGCCAGCCTTGTCGATCGGGGCCAGGCACCCGGTCATCGCCGTGGCAGGCGCGATAGGCGGCTTGGTGGCGGCGCTCATGGATCAGCTCCGTGTAAGTTAAACAGACTGGTCTGTTTAGATTGGTTCAGGCGTTGCAACGCGTGTACCACGACAACGGTGGCGTGACTTGCTGCGGACGCGGCAATCTTGTGGCATCATGCACGCAATTATCGATCGGCGGCCACTCGTTGTTGCACAGATAGAAGGCACAAATCTTGAGCGAACGCGCCAAATCACTGCAGTTCTCGTCTGAACTGCCGCCGCAACAACGCATCGTCCTGGCAGCCCGCGACCTGTTCTGCCACGACGGCATCCACGCCACCGGCATCGACCGTATCCTGGCCGCCGCCAACGCCTCGAAGATGACGCTGTACGCGCGCTTCGGCTCCAAGGACGCGCTGCTGCGCGAGGTGCTGGAGCAGGAGGGAGCGGAGTGGCGCGCCACGTTCTTCGCGGCGGTCGAAGCCGGAGCGGCGCCCTCCTCCGGGCGGCTGGGGCGCGCGGTCGCGGCGCTGGGCGGCATGTTCCACGCCGGGCGGTTCTACGGCTGCGCCTTCATGAACGCCATCGCCGAGCACACCAAGGGCGACTCCTGGCTGCGTGACATGGCGGCCGAGCACCATCGCCAGATCCGCGCCGAGCTGGGACGGCACGCCCACGACGATGGCTATGACGAGCCGGCGCTGCTGGCGCGGCAGGTGCTGCTGACGCTGGACGGGGCCATCGCGGCCCTGATGGTGAGCGGCGAGGCGGCGGTGCTCGACGTGGCCGAGCGCAACCTGGCCGCGATCCTGGCGCAGGCTGCCCGTGCCGGCGACCCTGCGGCCGGTTGACCCGGTCACGGGCGACGTGACCACCATCGGGCTCGCGTCGCGAACCCGGTTGACCGTCCGCTTGCGTCCCCCGACCATGCCCGCCGACCGCCACGGCCAGCCGCCTGGAGCCAGATGCTTGGAGACCGTCCGTGAACTGCCGCTCGATCAGGTCCTGCTTGGCGACGCAGCGCGCACGATGCGGATGCTGCCGGCGGCCTCGGTCGACTGCGTGTTCGCCGACCCGCCGTACAACCTGCAGCTACGCGGCGAGCTGCGCCGGCCGGACGACAGCCTGGTCGACGGGGTGGACGAGGACTGGGACCGCTTCACCGACTTCGCCGCCTACGACGCGTTCACCCGCGAGTGGCTGACCGAGTGCCGCCGGCTGCTGCGCAAGGATGGCACCATCTGGGTGATCGGCAGCTACCACAACATCTTCCGCATCGGCGCCATCCTGCAGGAACTGGGCTTCTGGGTGCTCAACGACGTGGTCTGGCGCAAGTCCAACCCGATGCCCAACTTCCGGGGGCGCCGCTTCACCAACGCGCACGAGACGCTGATCTGGGCCGCCCGCCAGCGCGACAGCCGCCACCGCTTCAACTACCAGGCGATGAAGGCGCTGAACGACGACCTGCAGATGCGCAGCGACTGGTTGATCCCGCTCTGCACCGGGGCCGAGCGGATGCGTAACGAGCACGGACTGAAGCTGCATCCGACGCAGAAGCCCGAGGCGCTGCTGCACCGCGTGCTGCTGGCCAGCACCGCGCCCGAGGACGTCGTGCTGGACCCGTTCCTCGGCACCGGCACCACGGCGGCGGTGGCCAAGCGGCTGGCGCGGCACTTCATCGGCATCGAGCGCCACCCCGCCTATGTCGAGGCGGCCTGGGTGCGCATCCGCCGCGTGCGCGTCGCCTCCAACGCCGGCCTCGCCACCGCGATCACCCGGCGCGACGTGCCGCGGGTGCCGTTCGGCAGCCTGGTCGAGCGCGGCCTGATCGACCCCGGCGCGCTGCTGTTCGACCGCGCGCGACGAGTCAGCGCCACGGTGGTGGCGGACGGCAGCATCCGCGTGGGCACGCGCCAGGGCTCGATCCACAAGGTCGGCGCCGAGGTGCAGAACGCGCCGTCCTGCAACGGCTGGGTGTTCTGGCACGTCGAGCGCGACGGCAAGCTGCTGCCGCTCGACACGTTGCGCATCGAGGCGGCGCGCATCGAGACGGCGGCGCAGTGACGCGGCGCTGGGCCTGGCGGGCGCCAGTGCTTGCGCCAGCGCTGGCGGCAATGGCGCTGCTGCCGGCGAGCGGCCGCGCCACCTGTTTCGATGGCCAGATGCCGCAGGCGGAGTGGGCCGCTGCGGCCACCGCCTCGATCCTGCGGCTGGTGCCGATGCGCGCCGACGGCCGGGCGCTGCAAGCCGCCTCGGGCGTGGTGGTGGCTGGCAGCGGCGCGCCCGACCTCGTGCTCACGGCGGGTCCGGTGGTGCGCGAGGCGGCGCGCGCGCCGGGCGGCTGGATCGCCGCCTGGTCGTCGTCCGGCGTCTATCTCGGCCGGCTGGAGCGCGTGGCCGCGGCGGCGCGCGCGGGGCCGGTGGCGGGGCCGGGGCCGCAAACGGCCGCGGCACCGGAACCGGACGCGGAGCCCGCGACCGAGGCGGCAGCGACGACGCCGCAGGCGGGTGAGGCGGCCGTTGGCGATGCGGTGGCGCCCGACGCGACACCGGTCC
>CAXUHK010000105.1:13688-14018 GCA_964250775.1 uncultured Acetobacteraceae bacterium
GCGCCGCGGGGGCGGCGGCCGGGGTCTCGGGGGGCGGGGGGGCGGGGGGGGCCGGGGCGGCGCGCCCGGTGGCGAGGCTGAGCGCGCGGACCGCTCCGGCCGGCGTTCGCGCCAACGACATCGCCGCGCTGCGGATGGCGCAGCCCTCCCCCGAGGGCGCCAGGCTGTACGCGGCCATCCCTGGCCTGTCCCTGGCTCGCCGACAGCCGGCCGGGCTGCAGGCCATGGGCGTGACCGAACCGGCCGGTGTCGATGCCGGGGCGTCGGGCGCCGGCGTGATCGGGACGGACGGGCGGCTGCTGGGCGTGCTGGCAGCCCAGGCGCCCGGCC
>CAXUHK010000106.1:0-14010 GCA_964250775.1 uncultured Acetobacteraceae bacterium
GCCCCCGGGCCGCGCGACTCCCCCGCCCCCGCGGGGGGCGGAGCCACCGGAGGGCAGCGCCATCCATGCCGGCCCCAATCCAAAATACTTCGGCGCCGGCCGCGGCATCACCTACTACAACCTCGTCTCCGACCAGTTCACCGGCCTCAACGCCATCGTCGTGCCAGGCACGCTCCGCGACAGCCTGGTCATCCTGGGGCTGCTGCTCGGCCAGGAAACCGATCTCGCGCCAACCGAGATCATGACCGACACCGCCGCCTACGCCGACGCGGTGTTCGGACTGTTCTGGCTGCTCGGATACCAGCTCAGTCCCAGGCTCGCCGATATCGGTGACGCCCGCTTTTGGCGCATCGACAAGACCGCCAATTACGGCCCGCTGAACGGGCTCGCGCGCAATCGCATCAACATCGACCTGGTCACCCAAAACTGGGAAGACATGCTGCGCCTGGCCGGGTCGCTGAAGCTGGGCCGCATCCATGCCGGCGCCATCATGCGTGTTCTGCAGGTGAAGGACCGGCCGACCACCTTGGCCCGTGCCCTCGCCGAACTCGGCCGCGTCATCAAGACGCTGCACATGCTCGGCTACATCGACAGCAAGGAAAAGCGGCGCCGCATCCTCACCCAACTCAACCGCCAGGAGTTCCGGCACCGCCTGGCACGGCGCGTCTGCCATGGCGACCGCGGCGAGATCAGAAAAGCCTACCGCCACGAACAGGAGGAGCAGTTCAACGCCCTCGGCCTGACGCTTAACGCCATCGCGCTGTGGAACTCGACCTACATCCAGGCTGCCGTCGATCAGCTCACCCAGGAGGGCTGGAACATCAGCGAAGCCGACATCGCCAGGGTCTCGCCGCTCCTCTTCAAGCACATCAACTGCCTCGGCCGATACGCCTTCGACCTGCCGCAGGCCATCGCAGAAGGCGCGCTCCGCCCTCTCAGGAACCCTAATTCCGAATAGGACTTCCGCATAGCCTTATGACAGTACACCGTACCGCTCAGACGCACGGGCCCAAAGCGGCGGAGCTTGCCCGCGCCGTGGCCAGGCTCGACGAGGTGCGGCTGCTGGCGGCCGGGTTGCCCCGCACCGACCGGCTGCCGCGCACGCGGGTGCTGGCCCTGGCGCGGTTCGCCGGGGCGGCCAAGGCGTCGGCGGTCGCCCGCCTGCCGGACGACCGGCGCCTGGCGACGCTGATCGCGTTCATCCGCACGCTGGAAGCCACGGCGCAGGACGACGTGCTGGACCTGTTCGACATCGTGGCGACGCAGATCTTCACCGAAGCCCAGAAAGCCGGGCGCGAGGCGCGGATGCGGGGCCTGCGCGACCTGGACGCCGCGGCACTGACCCTCAGCCAAGGCTGGGCCGTGCTGCTGGAGCAGGGCAAGGGCGACCCGCGCGCGGCGGCGTTCGCCGCGGTGCCGCGCAAGGTGATCGAGGCGGCGATGGCGCGGGTGGACGCGCTGGCCCGGCCGCCGGACGACCCCTACTTCGACGAGTTGCTGGCGCAGCACCCCCGCGTCCGCCGCTTCCTGCCCGGCCTGGCGCGCGTCGCCCAGCTCGGTGCCGCGCCGGCCGCCAAGCCCCTGCTGGCTGCCCTGCATCACCTGCGGAGGAGCGACAATAGCGCGGCCAGGCCACCGATTGAGTTCGTGCCGCCGGGCTGGTTGGGGCGCGTGGTCCGCGGCGGCGCCGTGGACTCGAAAGCCTGGACCCTGTGCGTGGTGGACCGGATGCGCGCCGCCCTGCGCCGGCGCGACCTCTTCGCCTTGCCCAGCCTGCGCTACGCCGACCCCCGCGCGGGTCTGCTGGACGGCGCCGCCTGGGAGTCGGCCCGCCCCGCCGTGTGCCCGTCGCGGCGTGTCCCCGGCCCGCCCCCCGGAGGTGGCGCGGCGGGCGCGCCGGGCCGCCCGCCCCCCCCCCCCCCCCCGCCCCCCCGCCGCCCGGCTGCCCGGGAACGCCAGCGTGCGGATCGAGACGGCGGCGGACGGCACCGCGGCGCTGTCCCTGTCCGCCCTCGACAAGCTGGATGAGCCGGCCAGCTTGGTTGCCCTTCGGGCCGCTGCTGCGGCGCGGATGCCGCGGGTGGACCTGCCCGAAATCCTGCTGGAGATGCACGCCCGCACCGGCTTCGCGTCCGAGTTCACCCATGCCAGCGAGCGCGGCGCCCGCGCGGGCGACCTGGCCACCAGCATCTGCGCCGTGCTGCTGGCCGAAGCCTGCAACACCGGCCTGGAGCCGCTGATCCGGCTGGATACCGCCGCCCTGCGCCGCTCCCGGCTGAGCTGGGTGCGGCAGAACTACATCCGGGCGGATACGCTCGTCCGCTCCAACGCCGCCCTGGTCGCGGCCCAAGCCGCCATCCCGCTCGCCCGCGCATGGGGCGGCGGCGACGTGGCATCCGCGGACGGCGCGACAACCTGGCGCTGCTGTCCGTGCTGCTGGAGCAGGAGACCGCGCTCCAGCCCACGGAGGTGATGACCGACACCGGCGCCTACACCGACGTCATGTTCGGGATTTTCCACCTGCTTGGCTTCCAGTTTAGCCCGAGGCTCGCCGACATCGGCGGCACGCGCTTCTGGCGCGTGGACCCCAAGGCCGACTACGGCGCCCTGGACGGCCTGGCGCGGCACCGGGCCAAGATGCCGCTCGTCGTCCAGAACTGGGACGACCTGCTGCGCCTAGCCGGCTCCCTCAAGCTCGGCACCGTGCAGGCCGCAGGCCTGATCCGCACCCTGCAGACCAGCGACCGCCCGACCAGGCTGGCCCGCGCCCTGGAGGAGTGGGGCCGCGTGGTCAAGAGCCTCTACCTGTTGTCCTACATCGACGACGAGGCTTACAGGCGCCGCATCCTGGTCCAACTGAACCGCGGCGAGGGCCGGCACCAGCTCGCCCGCGCCGTGTTTCACGGCAAGCGCGGCGAGTTGCGCCAGCGCTATCGCGAAGGCCAGGAAGACCAGCTCGGGGCCTTGGGCCTGGTGGTGAACGTCATCGTGCTCTGGAACACGATCTACATGGATGCGGCGCTGAACCAGCTCCGCGCCGAGGGCTTCGACGTGCGCGACGAGGACGTGGCTCGGCTGTCGCCGCTCGGCTTCGAGCACATCAACATGCTCGGTCGCTACGCCTTCACCCTGCCCGACGCCGTCGCGCGCGGCGAACTCCGGCCGCTGCGAAACCCAGCCGCACACGGCACCGACGCCGACGAGACAGCCCTTGCATAGGTTTTACGTTCCGTTGCGCCCCAGACCCCCTTCCGGACAGCATGGACGCGATCGGTTTGAGGTGGTTTGACGGACAGGGTATCGGACGGGCGGAGTCGTTTGTCGCCGGATCGGACATGCCGGTGACGGTTATGGCGTTCCGGACCTCCCGCTCCAGGAAGATGCCAGGAACTTGAGCAAAAGCTCGTTTAGCGCCTCCGTGGCCTCCAGCTGCGGCCAATGGCCGATCCCTTCCAGTTCCAGGAACCCGCGCAAGTCGACTAGCATGGGCCGCAGGTCCGCCTCTGTCACGCGCCGCAGCCGGACCATACCGTCGGCGCCGCCTACGACCAGAAACGAGGGCTGCCGGATCGTGTTGCCGACAAAGGCACCCGCCTGGTCCAGGTAGGGTTGGAGCGCGCGGTAAAAGTTGAGTGGCCCGCGGAAGCCGTTACGAGTGAAGGATGCAACCGCAGCCGTGACATCCTCCGCGTCCGCGAACGGGGGACAGCCCACTGGCGACGGGCGGGTCAGCCCGCGTCGCGGGTCGAGCGGGTCCCAGCGCCGGTCGGCGGGTGCCAACCCAGACGTCCAGTAAAGCATGCCTGGGATGGTAGTCGCCGCGTCGGCCCATTCGGCTTCCGCCCCAGGTGCCGTTTGGCGGAACATGTAGAAGTCGTCGAGGCCCTGCCGCCGCATCTCGGCAAGGAAGTCGCCCCCGGCCACGAGCATAGGCGGCACGCTGATCCCGAACACCGCCCCGAACAGATCGGGGCGCATCATCGCCGCGACCCAGGCCAAGGCCGCGCCAAAATCGTGGCCGACGAGGCAGGCCCGGTCGATCCCGAGCGCGGCACACAGCCCGACCAAGTCCCCGGCGACTTTGAACAGCGTGTAGTCGGTCGGCTCTTCCGGAATGGAACTGTCGCCATAGCCGCGCACGTCGAAGGCGATGGAGCGGTAGCCTGCCTCGGCGACCGCGCGCATCTGCCGGCGCCAGCCACGCCATCCGTCCGGGAAGCCGTGGCAGAACAGAACGGCAGGGCCCTCTCCCTGCTCGACGATGTGCAGCCTTGCGCCGTTTGTTTCGACAAAGGCGTATCGGTATGCAGGATCGGGCATGTCCGGCCTTTCACCGTTGGGATTGACGATATATACGTTTGGCCGTATTATTTGGGAATGGGTCGTCACTCCTTTCGAGACAAGATCGTCACCTCGGGCATGCGGACGGTACACGAGCGCGGGTTCGCCACCGTCGGGCTGCGGGAGATCACCGCCGCGGCAGGCGTCGCGCAAGGCTCGTTCACTAACCACTTCGCCTCGAAGGAGGAGTTCGGGGTCGCGGTCCTCGACCATTACTTCGACCAGATACGGTCGGTGATCGCGCAGACACTGTGCGACGAGGACCGCACGCCGATGGAGCGTTTGCGCGCTTACTTCGATGCCATCATCACGCTCTTCGCCGCCTCCGGGTGGCGGTATGGATGTCTGGCGGGGAACATGGGGCTGGAGGCCGCGGAGCACAGCGAGGCCATCCGCCAGCGCCTCAGCGAAATCTTTGCCGAGTGGACGCCGCCATTCGCTGGGGTGATCCGGCAGGCTCAAGTGGCTGGCGAAATCCGCGCTGATCTCGACGCCGGGGAAGCCGGTGCCGCGCTGCTGGAAGCGTGGCACGGGGCGATGCTCCGCATGAAGATCGACCGCACGCCCGCGCCCCTGAATCGCTTCAAGCACCTGATCCTCCCGGCCCTGCTGGCAGCGCCGGCACGA
Organism: uncultured Acetobacteraceae bacterium; assembly: GCA_964250775.1. Classification (GTDB taxonomy): domain Bacteria; phylum Pseudomonadota; class Alphaproteobacteria; order Acetobacterales; family Acetobacteraceae; genus CAVRQM01. Next base: position 4,969 of record CAXUHK010000106.1, read on the forward strand.
TGACGCCGGGTTCCTCGCCGGAAATCGCGAAAAGCGGTTGGTTGAGCCGTGAGGCGTCGCTGGCTCGGCCAAGCAACGCTGGCAAGCATCGTCACGAAAGGATCCAAGTCTATGTCCGACACGCGCGTGCAGATGTATGACCTCTACCTTGCCGCTTGGTCCGCCGTCCCCGACGCGGAACGCAGGCAGATGCTCCGGGAAAGCCTGTCCGAGACCATCGTGTTCGAGAACCCGATGCAGACGCGCCGCGGCCTCGCCGACGTGGTCAAACACCTAGAGGGCTTTCAGGTCCGCAGTCCGGGCGGGTCCTTCCGCATGAACAACATGGTCGGCTGGGCGGCCGGCGCGCTAGCTGAATGGCAGTTGGTCAATGCCCAGGGCGAGCCCGGCGTCTCCGGTTACGACGTCCTCACCTTCGACGAACACGGCCGGATCTCGAACATCCTCCTGTTCGGCAACGTCGAGGCGCAGAAGCTCGCTTGGCGGCGACGGGATCCGGTGTCGCTCCAAGTAACCCTCTAGGCCTGCCCCCGCCATCTCCGCAGCCCCAGCTCCGCTGGAGCGGAGCCCATATCCCGAAGGTCCACATGGTCCCGTGTGAAACGAAACGCATCGAAATCCTCGGCTCGGAAATAGCCTATGTCGAGGCCGGGGAAGGCCCCGTGGTGCTCTTCCAGCATGGCAACCCGACCTCCTCCTATCTATGGCGCAACATCATCCCGCACGTGGCGCCCCACGCGCGCTGCATCGCCGCCGACCTGATCGGCATGGGCGCGTCCGACAAGCCCGACATTGCCTACCGGGTGGAGGACCACGCACGCTACTTCGAAGACTTCATCAAGACGCTGGGCCTTCAGGACGTCGTTCTGGTCCTGCACGATTGGGGGTCCGCCCTCGGCCTCGACTGGGCGCGGCAGCACGAGGATCGGTTGCGCGGCCTGGTGCTGATGGAGTTCATCTGGCCGATCCCGACCTGGCTCGACGTCGATCCCGCAGGCGCCGAGGCGTTCCGTGCCTTCCGGTCCGACGCCGGCCGCACGCTCCTAGTGGACCAGAACATGTTCGTCGAGCGAGTCTTGCCAAGGCGGCGTCATGCGGGATCTGACCTACGAGGAGATGGCCGCCTACCGCGAACCATTTCAGGACCTAACCTCGCGCGAGCCAATCTACCGCTTCCCCAACGAGCTGCCGATCGCCGGCGCGCCGGCCGATACTTGGGCCATGGCCGAGGCCTACCAAGCTTGGCTGCTCAAGACCGAGATACCCAAGTTGTTCTTCTGGGCGGAACCCGGCGCGCTGATCCCTCCCGCCCGCGCCGCTTGGCTAAAGGCGCAGCTAAAGGCCTGCACGGCCGTGGGTTTGGGTCCAGGTCGCCATTTCCTCCAGGAGGACCATCCCGACGTCATCGGCGGCAAGATCGCCGAATGGCTGCCCACGCTCGGGCAAAGCGCGCGCAGCGTCGATCCCGTTCACGGCGCAACGTAACCGCCTATCGGACCGCGTGGGAGCGCAGCCTTCCAGGCGCTTCCCGATCTAAAGGAGCCCCCATGATCTCGTTCACACCAGCAGATCTCGACCGTTTCCTGTCCGAGGACGATGGCAAACCGATCGTCATGCTCAACCTGGTCCGCTTCCAGCCCGAGGGCGGCCGGGACCGCTATCTCAAGTACCTCAGCATGGCGAGCCCGTTGGTCGCCCGCTACGGCGCGGAGATCGTCTTTGCCGGCGACGGCGCGACAGCGCTGGCTGCCGAACCGGGCCAGGCGTGGGACGCCGTGGCGTTGGTCAAATACCCCACCCGGCGCGCCTTCGCCGACATGATCGCCGACCCAGGCTACCAAGCCGCTGATCCTGTGCGCGTGTCGGCGTTGGCCGAGGCGGTCCTTCAGCCCGTTCTAAGCATGTTCGGCTGACTTGCCCTCCAAATCGGGCTGGCGGTTGCAAGCCGAGCAACCTTTCCATACAGGCCCAGTCACCTCATAGGCTGAAAAGCGGCCAAGTCGCGGAACGGATTGGAAACGCGCTGCGTGGTTGGCTGTTGCCATTGGTGGCCTGATTGTCCGACGAACAGCCGGAGAGGATGGTGTCTGTGGCAGGCGTTTTGGACGTGGACAGGACGCTGGCCGCGCGCTGGAGCTTGGGCTTCGAGGACCTGGCGCTTCTGAATACCAAGCCGGCCGGCACCCGGCTCGGCTTGGCCGCGCAGCTGCTGATGTATCGCGTGGCAGGGCGGTTTGCCGGGGCTGCAAGCGAGTTTGCGGAGGCAGCAATCACGTATCTGGCCGAGCAGGTCGAGGCGGCGGTCGCGGATTTGGCGGACTACGACTGGCTTGGCCGCTCCGGACGCCGCCACCGCGCCGAGATCCTTGCTCACCTGGGTTTCCGCCGGGCGCGGCAACGGGACATGCGGGATGCAGCCGCCTGGACCGGGTCCGAACTGTGCCCCCTGGGATTACCGGCATCCGGGATGATGGAGCGTCTCCTCGGCTGCTTCGGACTGACTTTGATGCCTCGCAGGTGCGGGCAGCAGCCAAGGCTGCGAAGGACGGCCCGCAAGTGCGGTGCGCATTCCGACGATTGCAGCCATCGATTCCGATTGAAGCCAGCCATGTGTTCCAATCGAAGCCAGCCGGGCATTCCGATGATCCCAGCCGGGTAGCGTTGCGTGTCGCGAGCGGGTGAAGTCGGGCTATTGAACGGCGGCTTCGTCAAGCCTTGCCTTGGCGGCGCGCAGCTTTCGCATGCTTTCTCCCTTCAGTTCGAGGCGGTGTGCGCCGTGCACGAGCCTGTCCAGCACGGCATCGGCGATCGTGGGATTGCCGATGTGCTCGTGCCAAAGCTCCACGGGCACTTGGCTGGTGACGATGGTGGACGCCCGGTCGTGCCGGTCGTCGACGATCTCCATCAGGTCGCGGCGCTGCTCGGCGGTCAGCGGCACCATCCCCTACGCTGGTATTCCATCGGCTACGCCGACGGAACCTTCACCAGCTCCGCCCAGTCGTCCAGGATCAGCAGCTGCGCCCGCGCCAGGTTCTTCAGCATGCGGGCGTAGCGTCCGTCGCCCCGCGCGATGCCGAGCGCCTCCAGCAGCCGGGGCACGCGCTGATACAGGACCGAGCGGTTGTCGCGGCAGGCTCGGTGGCCAAGGGCGCAGGACAGCCAGGTCTTGCCGGTCCCGGTCGGCCCTGTGACGAGCAGATCCTGGTGGCGCTCGATCCACTCGCCGCCGGTCAGCTTCCCGAACAGGGCGCGATCGAGCCCTCGGGCGGCGCGGTGATCGACGTCCTCCGGCGCTGCCTGTTGGCGCAGGCCGGCGAACCGCAGCCGAGCCGCCAGGCGCTTACTGTCGCGTTCCAGCGCCTCGCGCCCGACCAGCATGGCCAATCGGTCCTCGAAGCCAAGATCGGCGGCGTCGGCGTAGCGCCGTTGCTCTTCGAGCGCCCTGGCCATGCCGGCGAGGCCGAGCTCGCGCAGCCGGTCCGTGGTGGGGTGGGTCAGCATGGTGTTCTCCTCAATGGTAGTAGCCGCTGCCGCGGATGTTCTCGTGCTGGACCGGCAGCTCGTCTGGCACGGGTTCGGGGCGGTAGCCCTCCGCTGGCCTTCCACGTGCTGCGCACGCGGAACCTTTGCCAGCTCCGCCCGGTCGAGGCCGTTGCGCAGGATGGATTGCACCGAGCCGTAGGTCCGCGCGCCGATGTCCATGCCGCGCTGGCACGCCGCTTCCAGCCGCTCGGGGCCGTAGCTGCGCGCCAGGCGCAGGATGCCGAGGCAGGCGCAGAACCCCTGCTCGGGATGCGGCTTGGCCGCCAGGATGCACTCGACCAGGGCGATGGTGGACGGCCCGATCGCCTCGGCCTCGCGCAGCAGCCGCGTGGGTGTCCATTCGGCGTGGCGGCGATGAGCACCCGGCGGAGCTGGTCAAGGTTCCGGCCGCGCAGCGGCTGGAATACCAGCGGAGGGATGTGCCCGGCGATCGTCGTGTGTCGGTGCTGCCGCGGATTGCGGACGTGGCAGGCGACGCGGTCGCCCTGGTGGAACAGCTCGATGGTCTGGTCGGTGATGCGCGCCTCGATGACCTCGCGCATCAGCCGATACGGCACGCTGTAGAAGTGGCCATACACCTCGACGTGGTAGTCGAGCCCGGCTCGGCAGCGCCGCCATTCGGCGTAGGCATACGGCTCGGCAGGCAGCGCCAGCAGCGCTGATTGCTCGATCGCCTCGAACAGTGCGCGGCGGCTGGTGCCCAGGTGGCGCATCGGCCGGTCGTTGAGGTCGGCGACCAGTTCGCGGATGGCGCCGTTCAGCTCGGCCAGGGAGAAGAACCGGCGGTTGCGCAGCCGTGCCAGAACCCAGCGCTGCACGACCTGGACGGCAACCTCCACCTTGGCCTTGTCGCGCGGCCGCCGCACCCGCGCCGGCAACACCGCCGTGCCGTAATGGCTGGCCATGTCCTGGTAGGTGCGGCTGATCCCAGGCTCGTAGCGGCACGCCGCGGTGACGCCGGCCTTGAGGTTGTCGCAGACGATCTGCCGCGCGACACCGCTGAAGCCGGCGAAGGCGCCGACATGGCAGCCGATCCAGCCGGCAGCGACTGCGTCCAGCGCGCCTCGGCGTAGGTGAAGTTGGATGCGCCCAGCGCCGCCACGAACACCTGCGCCGTCCTGACCTCGCCGGTCGCCCCGTCGATCACCTCGGCGGTCTGCCCGGCATAGTCGACGAACATCCGCTCCCCGGCCGGGTGGGTCTGGCGCATGGTAGGAGACAGCCGGCCGCGCCAGGCGGCGTGCAGGTCGCAGAACCGGCTGTAGCCGTATCCGTCCGGTTGCCCTGCTCGATACTCCTCCCACACCAGCTGCAGGGTGACACCGGGCCGGCGCAGCTCAGCGTGCAGCCGCGGCCAGTCCGGCTGCGGGCGCGCCGGCTCGGCCGCAAACGGCGGGGTGAACAGCTTGCGCTCCAGCGCCACGTCGTCCAGTGGCGCCGGCACCGGCCAGGTGATGCCGACCACGGCGGCTCGGCGCAGGCACTCGGCGACCGTGTAGCGGCTGACGCCGACCATGGCGGCGATCTGGTGGCCGCTGTGGCCGCAGACCTGCTTGAGGCGGAGGACTTCTCGAACCTGGCGCATTGGCAGTCTCTGGCCTGGCATGGCGCTCCCCGGAATTGCTGGGGAGCCACCGTGCCGTCGGTGGATGACTGCTCGTGAACCGCGCCGCTGCCCGCCCCTTCAGGGGTGGCTGGCTTGCGTCGGAATACCCGGCTGGAATGCCTCGGAATACGCACCGCACGTTCGAGGACAAGGTGCTGGAGGCGATTGCCTCGTCCTTGTCGCCCGAGCATCGTCGTGGGCTTGACGCTTCGCTTGCTGACGAGGACGGCGTGACTAGCTTCTCGGACCTGAAAGCCGATCCGGGCCAGCCCAACCTGGACAACATCCTGGTCGCAGCCAGGCGGCTCGCCTTCGCGAAACGTTTGGCGCCGCCGGTTGCAGCATGTCCGGACTTGGGCGGCCCCGTCGCACGGATGTTCCGCCGCCGCGTGTTCAACGAAACCGCTTGGACCATGCGCCGGCACTCGGACAACCGGCGCCACGCCCTTTTGCGCTGTTCCTCGCCCATAGGCAGCGCGAGCTCACGGATGGGCTGATCGATCTGCTGATCGAGGTCGTCCACAAGGTCGGCAGCCAGGCCAGGAAGCGGGTGCTCAAGGCGTTCACCGCCGAGATCGAGCGGGTCCACGGCAAGGAAGGGTTGCTGGTCAAGATCGCCGAGGCCGCCAGCCTACAACCTGAGGGCACGGTGCGCGACGTCGTGTTCCCCGCAGCCGGCGGCATGGGCGTGCTGGCGGCGGTCATGCGCGAGCACAAGGCCTCGGGTGGCTTCGAGCGGCAGGTGCATACGGTGCCGCGCTCCTCCTACCTGGGCCACTACCGGCGCATGCTGCCGGCCGTGCTGGGCGTGCTAGAGTTCCGCTCCAACAACGCGGTGCACCGCCCAGTGCTGGACGCCATCGACTGGCTGCGCCGTACCGGCGACGACGGTCGCCGGGTCATCCGTCCCGAAGACGGCGTGCCGGTCGAGGGCGTGGTGCCGCCCAAGTGGCGCGACCTGATCCTGGAGAAGGACCCGGCGGGTGGCGTGCGGGTCAACCGTGCCAACTACGAAATCTGCGTGCTGACCGCCCTTCGCGAGCGCGTGCGCTGCAAGGAAATCTGGGTGGTGAGGGCAGACCGCTACCGCAACCCCGACGACGACCTGCCGCAGGACTTCGAGGCGCGCCGCGCCGACTACTACCGGGAACTCGGTCGCGGCCAGGACGCACGCGCCTTTGTCGAGGACCTCCGGGCGCAGATGAGCGAGGCCCTGCGGACGCTGAACAAGGGGATGCCGCGCAACCCCAAGGCCAAGCTCCTGTGGCGAGGCAAGAACCGCATCTGAATCACTCCTTTTGATCCCTTGCCGGCCGCGCCGAACCTCGAAGCGATCAAGGCGGAGCTGGAACGGCGTTGGCCGATGACGGACCTGATCGACGTCTTGATGGAGACCGCCCGGCGAACCGGCTTCCTCGACGCCTTCACCACCTCGGGTGACCGCGTCGTCCTGGACCACGACACGCTGCGCCAGCGCCTGGTGCTCTGCCTCTATGGCCTGGGCACCAACGCCGGGCTGAAGCGGGTCAGCGCGGGCACCGACGCGGCGAGCTACGCGGAGCTGCTGCATGTCCGGCACCGCTTCATCCACAAGGAGGCGCTGCGCAGCGCCACGGCGCTGGTGACCAATGCCATCCTGGCGATGCGCGACCAGCGCATCTGGGGCGAGGCGGGCACGGCCTGCACGTCCGACTCCACGAAGATCGGCGCCTGGGACCAGAACCTGATGACCGAGTGGCATGTCCGCTACCAGGGCCGCGGGGTCATGATCTACTGGCACATGGAGCGCCAGGCGACCTGCATCTATTCGCAGCTCAAGCGCTGCTCCTCCTCCGAGGTCAGCGCCATGATCGAGGGCGTGCTGCGCCACTGCACCGACATGGACATTCAGCGCCACTACGTCGACAGCCATGGCCAGAGCGAGGTGGCGATCGCCTTCTGCCACCTGCTCGGCTTTGAGTTGGCGCCGCGGCTGAAGGCGATCGCGCGGCAGAACCTCTACCTGCCGGACGCGGAGCTGCGCGGCTTGCTCGACAACTTGGCGCCGATCCTCAGCCGGGTGATTGATTGGGCGCTCATCGAGCGTCAGTACGACGAGATGATCAAGACGCTGCCGCGTTGCGGCACCGCACGGCGGACCCGGAGGCGATCCTGCGTCGCTTCGCGGGCACGGCGGTCCAGCACCCGACCTATGCCGCCCTCGGCGAACTCGGCAAGGTCATCAAGACGATCTTCCTGTGCCGCTACATCGGCTCGGAGGCGCTGCGCCGGGAAATCCATGCCGGGCTCAACGTGGTCGAGAACTGGAACGGCGCACACAGCTTCATCTTCTTCGGCAAGGGTGGGGAGGTGGCCAGCAACCGCCTGGAGGACCAGGAACTCTCGGTGCTCGCCCTGCACCTGCTGCAGAACTGCCTGGTCTACGTGAACACGCTGATGCTGCAGCGGGTGCTGACCGAACCGGCGTGGATGGTGCGCATGACGGCGGAGGATCATCGCGGCCTGACGCCTGCCATCCATGCCCACATCAACCCTTACGGCCGCTTCGACGCCGACCTCAGCCGGCGCATCGACCTCGGCTTGCCGATGGCCGCCACCCATACGCTGCCGGAGGCCGAGCAGGCTTCGTCGCCCGGCTGCAGGCGGAAGCGCCTGGGCTGGCGGAGGCCATCGCAATCGCGAAACGGCTCAACCTGCTGCTGCGCCGCAAGAGCGAGGAGAGCCTGGGCAAGCTGCTTGAGGACGCGGCTGCCACACAGCTGGCCGAATTCGCCGCAAGCCTCAGGCGCGACCTCGCCGCCGTGCAAGCGGCGTTGGACACGCCCTGGACCACAAGCCCCGCCGAGGGCCAGATCAACCGCATCAAGACCATCAAACGATCCATGTGCGGCCGCGCCGGCTTCCAACTCCTGCGCGCCCGTGTGCTTCAGGCCGCATGACCAGGAAACGACAGCACGGAGAGTGCCGCAGAACCTAGAATTCGATAGCAGAGCCAGCTGCTCGCTCACCGAGAACATCGACAGCACAACGGCGTCCGGCCGCATGATGATGCAGATGCTCGGCGCGTTCGCCGAGTTCGAACGCGCCATGGTCCGCGAACGGACCCAGGCGGGCCTCCGCTCAGCGCGCGCCCAGGGCCGCCACGGCGGCCGGCAACCCAAGCTCTCGCCCCAACAACAAGCCGAAGTGCTCGTCATGCTGAACGCAGGACATCCAGCCGCAGACGTCGCCCGGCTCTTCCGCGTTCACCGCGCAACCATCAGCCGGGTGGCCAGCAGTGCCAGGCTATGAACCCGACACCGCGTCCACGTTACGTTCCCCGAGTTGGCCGTTTTCTGCCCCTATGAGGTGACTGGGCCAGGAGGCGCCCCATCGGACGCGGCGGCACCGTGGGCAGGTCGCAGAACACGACCCCGGCCTCCCCGGCGCCCTCGACCAGGTTCAACAGGAACCGGGCGTCACGGGACAGCCGGTCCAGCTTGGCCACCAGCAGCGCCGCCCGCCGGGTGCGGCAGCACGCCAGCGCCGCCGCGAGCTGGGGCCGGGCCGTCGTGCGCCCGCTCTCGATCTCCTGGAACTCGGCCAGCAGCTCGCCCCCGTGCTGCGCCAGGTAGGCGGCGATGGCCTGGCGCTGCGCCTCCAAGCCCAGCCCGGACCGGCCCTGGCCCTCGGTGCTGACGCGAAGGTACGCCACGAACCGTCGCAGCGGCGCGGCAGCGGCGGTCAGGGCATCCGGGGCAGGGGAGGAGGGCGCGGCGCGGGGCATCGCCGGACGGTGCCGGGGAACTTACTCTTTGTCGAACGCCCCCCGATGGGTTCGCTACAGCTACGCATGAGTAGCAAAGGAGCCTTCCATGCTGGGCTGATCCCTTCGCTTTTCACAGGACGACTTC
>CAXUHK010000107.1:0-13803 GCA_964250775.1 uncultured Acetobacteraceae bacterium
CTCGGCGACTTCATCGAGGACAAGGCGGCGGTGATCCCGCTCGACGCCGCGATCCAGGCCAACCTGCGCGAGGCCACGACGCGGGTGCTGTCCAGCCTGACGCCGCGCGAGGAGCGGGTGCTGCGGATGCGCTTCGGCATCGGCATGAATACCGACCACACGCTGGAGGAGGTGGGCCAGCAGTTCAACGTGACCCGCGAGCGCATCCGCCAGATCGAGGCCAAGGCGTTGCGCAAGCTGAAGCACCCGAGCCGCAGCCGCAAGCTGCGCAGCTTCCTCGACGATTGAGCCGGTCGTTGGCGTTTGGAATGACGGCGGCGGAGCCGTGCGTGCGGGTGGGCGTCACCGTGACCTTCCTGCGCATGGACCAACCGCCGGCGGAACCGGCTCCGGCCTTTCCGCAAGGTGTCCATGTCGCAGCGCGGCCGAACTGCTCGGTGGCCGAGTACCGCGGCATCTACAACGCTGTCGGGAACGCCCACGTCTGGTGGTTGCGCCGCGTGATGCCGGACGCCGAGCTCGAACGCCACTTGCGGCATCCGCAGGTCGGAGTGAGCCTGCTCATTGCCGGCACCGCGCCGCTCGGGTTCTATGAGCTGGATTGGCGTGGGATGCCCGCCGTCAACATCAGCTATTTCGGCCTGCTGGCGCCGGCCATCGGGCGCGGAATGGGCCGCGCCTTGTTGCGGCACGCGGTCGAAGCGGCGTGGCGCCTGGGCGCCCGCTCCGTCACCGTCAACACCTGCACCGCCGACCACCCCCAGGCGCTGCCAAACTACCTGCGCGCCGGTTTCGTGCCGGTCCGCGAGGTGCGCGAGGAGTGGCACGTGCCGGCCAAGCTCGGGCTCAGCATCCCCCGGCACCTGCTGCTGCCCTGAGCCGAGGCATCCCTGCAAACGCCCGTGACAACCCCGCGTTAACGGAGTTGCAGGCCGACATTGTCTATCATGGCGGTGGTCCATGCGGCGGGGAGGGGCTTCGGCGTGAGCGACAACAAGGCCGGGGTCGGCGCGGAGATCGTCGATGGCGTGGGTGTGCTGACGATCCGCGACCCCGAGCGGCGCAACGTGTTCTCCGGCGGGATGTGGCAGCAGCTCACCGATGCGCTGGGACGCTATGCCCAGGACGATGCCGTAAGGGCGGTGGTGCTGACCGGCGCCGGCCACGCCGCCTTCGCCACCGGCACGCCCGATTGGGAGCAGGCGCTGCCGGCGTTCGAGGCGTTGGCGCGGTGCCGCTGCCCGGTGATCGCCCGGGTGCGCGGCGACTGCCTCGGCACCGGGCTGGTACTAGCGCTGGCGGCGGATTTGCGGATGGCGGCCGCCGATTGCGCCTTCGCGTTTCCGGCCGACGACCATGCGGCGGCCGTGCCGCAGCCGGTGCTCGATCGCTTGGTGGCGTTGGTCGGGCCGGGGCAGGCGGCCCGGCTGCTGTTCGCGGGCACGCGGATCGAGGCGGCGGAGGCGGCGCGGATCGGCTTGATCGAGGTGGTCATCGCCGATGCCGAGCTGTCCGATGGCGTGGCCGACCTCGCGAAGTCGGTTTCCGACGCTTCGGCGGAGTTCCTGGTGGCGATCAAGCAGGGCATCGCGCGTGCCGCCGCTGACCCCGGCTGACGCGGCCGATCATCCGATGCGCGCGGCCATGCTGGCCTCCTTCGCCGCCCACGCGCTGGTGCTGACGTCGCTGGCGGCCGGGCCGCTGATCCTGACGCAGGCCGCGCCCGAGACCGAGGCGCGGGTCGAGGTGGTGTTCGGCGACAACGCCGACGCCTCCGACCCGTCAGCCGCAGCGCCGATCCCTGCCGCGGCGCCGGCGGCCAGCGCCGGCCCGCTTTCCGTCGATGCCGCCGCGGCCCTGGCTGTGCCCACGGCGGAGATGGCGCATCCGAGCGGTGGCCGGGTTGGGTTGCGGGTGCCGCATCCCGACCCGAACATGATCGAGGCCGAGGCCGACCCCGGCAACCGCGCGCCGAGATACCCTGCCGACGCTTGGCTGGCGGGCGCGCGGGGCGAGGTGGTGCTGCGCCTGCACATCGGTCCCGACGGTCGGGTGTGGCGCGCCGCGCTGCGGCGCGACCCGGGCCACGACTCGCTCGACCGGGCCGCGATGGCGGCGCTGGCGCGATGGCGGTTCGTGCCGGCCTTGCGCGATGGCGTGCCGGTGGCGTCGTATCGCGACCAAGCCACTGATTTCGAACTGGAGGGCGGGCGATGACGATCAGGATCGATCGCGTGGTGACGCGCGGCGGCGACGGCGGCGATACCAGCCTGGGGGACGGCGCGCGGGTGCCCAAGGACGCGCTGCGGGTGGAGGCCTACGGCAGCGTCGACGAGGCCAACGCGACGCTCGGCCTGCTGCGGCTGCACACCGCGGGCGCCGACGCCGAGGCGGACGCGATGCTGGCCCGGATGCAGAACGATCTGTTCGACGTCGGCGCCGACCTCTGCGTGCCGGGCGAGGCGGGCGACCGGCTGCGGGTGGACGACGCGCCGGCGCTGCGGCTTGAGGCCGAGGTCGCGGCGATGAACGCCGCGTTGCCGGCGCTGACCAGCTTCGTGCTGCCTGGCGGCACGCCGGCTGCGGCCCACGCGCACCTGGCGCGCACCGTGGTGCGGCGCGCGGAGCGGCAGGTGGTGACGCTGAGCCGCGCCGAGCCGGTGAACCCGGCGGTGCTGCGGCTGCTGAACCGCATGTCGGACCATCTGTTCGTGCTCGGCCGCAGGCTGAACCAGGCCCAAGGCGATGTGACCTGGGTTCCCGGGGCCAATCGCGGGGACGCCGCAGACGGGCGTTGACGCCCGCATTCCGTGCCGCTACCCGAACATCGTGAAACTTAACGCGCGCAACCAGCCGTTCGTTCGAGTCCGTGGCCGCTCGTTCATGGCCCTGGTGCTGGCGCCGGAGCCGCCGATGCCGGACTGGCTGGCGGCGCTGGACCACCAGATGCAGCGCTCGGCATCGTTCTTCGACGGCCGCCCGGTGGTGGTTGACCTGTCGGCGGTGCCGGTCGCGACCGAGGACGTGCCGGGCCTGATCGCGGCGCTGCAGGCGCGCGACATCCGTATTATCGGCGTCGAGGGCGCCGACGAATCCTGGCCCGGCGACGCGGTGTGGGGCCGCCCGCCGATGGCGTTGAGCCGCGCCGACCGGACGCTCGAAGTCGCGGACGACGCCAGGCCCGGCCCGGACCCAGCCGCGACCGAGCCGCCGTTCCTGCTGGTCGACCAGCCGGTGCGCTCGGGGCAATCGGTGATCTTCGAGCGCGGCGACGTGACCATCGTGGGTTCGGTCGCCTCCGGGGCGGAGGTGATCGCCGGCGGCTCGATCCACGTCTATGGCGCGCTGCGCGGCCGCGCCGTGGCCGGGCTGGCCGACCGCGCCACGGGTGCCCGCATCTTCTGCCGCCGCATGGAGGCGGAGCTGCTGGCCATTGACGGCATCTACAAGACCGCCGACGCGATGGACCCGGCCCTGCGCAGCCGCGCTGTGCAGGCCTGGCTGCAGGACGACGACCTGTTCATGGCCGCACTCGACTGAGTCTGGCGGGAGAATCCGAAGCAATGGCCAAAGTAGTCGTGGTGACATCGGGCAAGGGCGGCGTCGGCAAGACGACCTCGACCGCCGCCCTGGGCGCCGCTCTGGCGAAGAGCGGCAAGAACGTCGTGGTGATCGACTTCGATGTCGGCCTGCGCAACCTCGACCTCATCATGGGGGCCGAGCGCCGGGTGGTGTTCGACCTTATCAACGTGGTGCAGGGCGAGGCCAAGCTGGCGCAGGCGTTGATCCGCGACCGCCGCATCGAGACGCTCTCCCTACTCGCCGCCTCGCAGACCCGCGACAAGGACGCGCTGACCATCGAGGGCGTCGAGCGCGTGATCGCCGAGCTGCGCGAGAAGTTCGACTGGATCATCTGCGACAGCCCGGCCGGCATCGAGAAGGGCGCCACGCTCGCGATGCATTACGCCGACATCGCCGTGGTGGTGACCAACCCCGAGGTGTCGTCGGTGCGCGACAGCGACCGCATCATCGGCCTGCTCGACAGCAAGACCGACCGTGCCAGCAAGGGCGAGCGGATCGACAAGCATCTGCTGCTGACCCGCTACGACGCGGCGCGGGCGGCGCGCGGCGAGATGCTGAAGCTCGACGACGTGCTGGAGATCCTGTCGATCCCGCTGCTCGGCATCATCCCGGACAGCGAGGAGGTGCTGCGGGCATCCAACGTGGGCGCGCCGGTGACGCTGAACAATCCGGCCAGCGCGCCGTCGAAGGCGTATTTCGACGCCGCCAAGCGGCTGATGGGCGAGAAGCTGGAGATGACCGTGCCGAGCCACAGGAAGGGCCTGATCGGACGGCTGTTCGGGCGGAAAGTGGCATGAGCCTGCTCAGCGGCTTCTTCACCCGCAAGAGCACCGCCCCGGTGGCGCGCGAGCGGCTACAGATACTGCTGGCGCACGAGCGCTCGCTGACCGGCAACAACAAGGACCTGGCGGCGATCCTGCAGGACGAGATCCTGGCGGTGATCGCGCGCCACTTCCCGATCGAGCGCGACAAGGTGCAGATCAAGATGGACCGCGGCAAGGCGGTCTCGACCCTGGAGATCGATGTCGAGCTGCCGAGCAACAGCGAGGCGACCGCGAAGCAGTAGCGCCGCTTATGCCGGATGGATGTGCTCCAGTTCCGGCAGCAGCACGACGCTTTCCTGCTCGTTCGGATCGGTGCGGGCGATCACCGCCGTCACCGTCTCGGTGGCGCTCGGATTGTATGGCAGATGCGGCATGTCGGCGGGGATGTAGAAGAAGTCGCCCGACTTGACCAGCGCGTGATGTTCCAGCTGCTCGCCGTGCCAGACGCCGGACTCGCCGCTCAGGGCGTAGATGGCGGTCTCGTGCGTGGCGTGCTTGTGCGCGCGGGCGCGGCCGCCAGGCGGGATCGTGACCATCTGCATGTGCAGCGCCTGGGCGCCGACCGTCTCGGCGGAAATGCCGACATTGTACAGCAATCCCTGCTTGCCGGTGAACTGCTCGCCCGCTCGCAGCAGCCGGCAAGGCGGTGGAGTTGTGTCCGAGGCAGACATGGCTGTGCTCCCTGTTGTCTGTCCGCCGTTATAGCACCGGAATGCCGTGCTGCTTGGCCTTGTGCGGCGGCTCGACATGGATCGTGACCGCGAGGCCGGCCATCTCCTCCTTCAGCGCCTCCTCGACGCGGTCGCAGATGCTGTGCGCGGCGGACACGCTCATCTCGCCTGGGACGACCAGGTGGAACTCGAGAAAGGTCAGCCGGCCAGCATGGCGGGTGCGCAAATCGTGCGCTTCGAGCGCGCCCTCGGCGTGTGTCGCGACCAGGGCGCGGATGCGCTCCACAATTTCCGGGGCCGGGGCGGCGTCCATCAGGCCGCCCACCGAGTCGCGCATCAGCGACAGGCCCGAGACCAGGATGTAGACCGCGGCGAACGCCGCCAGCAGCGGGTCGAGCCAGAGCAGCCCGGTTGCCAGCACCAGGCCGACGCCGCCGATCAGCGCCGCCGAGGTCACGACGTCACTGGCGAGGTGCCGGCCGTCGGCGACCAGGGCGGGCGAGCGCAGCCGGCGGCCCTGGCGCAGCAGGGTGCCGGCCCAGGCGAGGTTCAGCGCGGTCGCGAACGCCGTGACCAGCAGGCCCTGCAGCGGGGCCGAGATCGGCGCCGGGTTCCGCCAGACCTGCCAGGCGTGCTGCAGGATCGCCAACGCCGAGACGATGATGAGCACGCCCTCGACCACGGCAGCGAAGAACTCGGCCTTGTCGTGGCCGTACGGGTGGGTGGCGTCGGCGGGCATGGCGGCGAAGCGCAGCGCCCCGAACGCCAGGCTGGCGGCGACCACGTTGACCACGGTCTCGGCGGCGTCCGAGAACAGGGCGGCGCTGCCGGTGATCCACCAGGCGAACGCCTTCAGCGCCAGCACGACGCAGCCGACGGCGATGCTGGCGGCGGCGAGGGTCAGCGTGCGGCTCAAGGCAAAGTGCGCTCCGGGCGGGTCACTTGGTCGTAGCGTACTCCTCCGCAGGGCGTCACCCGCGCTTGGCGTCAGCGGCGGCAACGGGCACAGTCCAAGTCGGAATCGCAAGGACCGACATGCCTATCCCTGACTTCCAGAGCCTAATGTTGCCTGTTTTGCGCCGGCTTGCCGGAGGTGCCTGGGCAACGGGTGAGCTCATCGAAGCTATGGCAGACGAACACGGATTGAGTCTGGAAGAGCGTAGCTCGATGCTGCCCAGCGGCAGGCAAACGACGATTGCAAATAGAACTCATTGGGCGCTGGCGCACCTTAACAAAGCAAGGCTTATAGACCGGCTGATGCGAGGGCACTATGAAATTTCAGCGCGCGGGCGCGCAGTATTAGCGGATGTACCAGCACGCATCACATTGGGTTATCTCAGCAAATTTCCAGAATTCGTAGCGTTTCGTACTCCGATCGGACGAGATGCCGCTATGCCTGACCCAACCGTTCCGAATCAGCGAGCCAGAGCGCCACGCCCGAGGAGCGGCTCGAAGTTGCCGACCGTGACCTCAAGTTGGAAGTGGCCGCGACGTTGCTGACCCGCCTCCAGGCGCTGTCGCCCACGACGTTCGAGCAATTGATCATCGATGTCATGCTCAAGATCGGCTACGGCGGGTCGCGCCGCGACGCGGCGGCGCGCCTGGGCCGCTCCGGGGATGGCGGCGTCGACGGCGTGATCAGCGAGGACGTGCTGGGCCTCGACACGATCTACCTGCAAGCCAAGCGCTACGCCGAGGACAACCCGGTCGGGGCACCAGCCATCCAGGGCTTCGCCGGCGCGCTGCTGTCGAAGGGTGCCAGCAAGGGCGTGTTCGTCACCACCGGCCGGTTTACGTCCCAGGCAATCGAGGTTGCCAAAGGCTACACGACACACCGCATTGTGCTGATCGACGGCAGGAAGTTGGCAAGCCTGATGGTCGAGCACGAGGTCGGGGTGCGAACGATGCAGACCATCCGGGTGCAACGGGTGGCGCTCGAAGCCTATGAGGACGGCGAGGCCGACTAGATCGTCATGGCCCGCTTGCCAGCTTCGCGCTCAACTGCGCCACATCGTCGCTCAGCAACTCCTGAAGCGAGAACGGGCATTTCTGCGGCCATGGCGGCGTTTGGTCTCCGACCTCGGCCATCGCTCGTGCCCGCCGCAAAGCCCTGTTGTAGAGGTCGTCGAGGCCAAGCCGTTGCCGCATCGACGGGGTGAACCGCCGCTGGGCGTCGTTTAGGAACGCTCGGACCTCGTCGCGCCAATGCCTCGCGTCCTGGCCGTCGGGCGCGGCATCCAGCTTCAGTAGGTGCGTCAGTGCCTGTTCCAGCAGGCTTTGGCAGGCCCGTAGTTCGGACAGGCCCACGTCCTGCACCTCCTCGATCACGTTGGGCCAATCCACCTTCTCGTTCGGACGCGTCCCATCCGCCACCTGGCGCAGCAACGCCGCCTGTCGCTCCGACCAGGCCAGGGCATCCGTCTCGTAGAGGCTTTGCATTTCCCGCTCCTACGCGCCCGACTTCTCCCGGTCCGTCCGCTCGTCGCGCGAGTCCGGCGCCGTGTTGGCGCCGGTCTCGTCCAGCACCTCGGCCACCGCGTCGGGGTCGAGCTTGGTGGCCTGGTCGAACGAGGCGTCCGCCGCCGCGTCCTGGCGCGCATCCTGTTGCCGCACCGCCTGCTCGGCCAGCTTGCGGGCCTGCTCGTGATTGGATGCGTCGCTCATCGCTGCCTCCTAGACCGAGAAATACTTGGCGCGCGGGTTCAGCACCACGATGGCGCTGGTCGACTGTTCTGGATGCAACTGCCACTCGTCGGAGATGCTGACGCCGATCCGCTCCGCCTCCAGCAGCCGCAGCAACGGCGCCTGGTCCTCGACGCGCGGGCAGGCCGGGTAGCCAAACGAGTAGCGGCTGCCGCGATAGCTCTGCGCCAGCATCTTCTCCATGTCACGGTCGTCCTCGCCGGCATAGCCCAGCTCGGCGCGGATGCGCTTGTGGGTGTACTCGGCCATCGCCTCGGCCATCTCGACCGACAGGCCGTGCAGGTACAGGTAGTCCTGGTAGCGGTTGTCCTCGAACCACACCCGCGCGGTGTCGCTGGCCTTCTGGCCCACGGTCACGACCTGCAGGCCGATCACGTCGCGCGCCTCGTCGTCGACGTCGCGGAAGAAGTCGGCGATGCACTCGCCGTCCTCGCGCGGCTGGCGCGGCAGGTTGAAGCGGCACAGTTCGGTGCTGCCGTCCTGGTCGAAGACGATCAGCTCGTTGCTCTGGCCGGCCGCCTTCCAATAGCCGTAGATCGCCTGCGGCCGCAGGATGTCGTCGGCCTCGCAGATCGCCAGCATCCGCCGCATCACCGGGCGCAGCTCCTGCCGCGCCCAGCCGAGGAAGTCCTCCAGGCTGCGGCCCTGCTTGCGGAAGCCCCACTGGAATTGGAACAGGCTGCGCTCGTTGAGGAACGGCACGATCGCCTTGGCCGGGCTCTCGATCATGCGCGGCCCCCAGAACGGCGGCACCGCCGGCGGCACGTCGCGCGTGAGGCGATGCCGCCGCTCGCGCACCACGGCCACGTCGACCGGGCCGAACGCCCGCTGGTCGGCCTGGCCCAACGCCCGCGCGGTGTTGCGCGCCTTGCCCGCGCGCTTGGCCTGGATCGCCGAGAGGTAGTCGTCGAACCCGTTGCCGGTGACGCGGTCCATCAGGTGCAGTCCATCGAACGCATCGCGCGCGTAGGCCACGCGCCCGGACGCATACGCCTGCACGCACTCGTCCTCGACGTAGTTGCGGGTGAGCGCCGCGCCCCCCAGCATCACCGGGATGTCGAGCCCCTGGCGCGACATCTCCTCCAGGTTCTCCCGCATCACCACGGTCGACTTGACCAGCAGCCCCGACATGCCGATGGCGTGCGCGTGGTGCTCGCGCGCCGCGTCCACCATGTCGGCCAGCTTCACCTTGATGCCGAGGTTGACCACGCGGTAGCCGTTGTTGGTCAGGATGATGTCGACCAGGTTCTTGCCGATGTCGTGGACGTCGCCCTTCACCGTGGCCAGCACGATGACGCCCTTCTCCTGGCCGGCGACGCGCTCCATCAGCGGCTCAAGGTGCGCCACCGCCGCCTTCATGGTCTCGGCCGACTGCAGCACGAACGGGAGCTGCATCTTGCCGGCGCCGAACAGCTCGCCCACCACCTTCATGCCGTCGAGCAGGATGTTGTTGATGATGTCGAGCGGCTGGTGCGTCTGCAACGCCTCGTCCAGCTCGGCGTCCAGCCCCTTGCGGTCGCCATCGACGATGCGCTCCTTCAGGCGGCCCTCGACCGTCTCGGCGCGCGACTTCTTCACCGCGTCGGCAGCCTTGCGCTCGGCGAACATCGCCAGCAGGTGCTGCAACGGGTCGTAGCCCTCGCGCCGGCGGTCGAAGATCAGGTCCTCCATCACCTGCACCTCCTCGGGCGCGATCAGGTGCAGCGGCCGGATCTTGGAGACGTGGACGATGGCCCCGGTCATGCCGGCGCGTACCGCGTGGTCGAGGAACACGCTGTTCAGCACCGCGCGCGCCGCCGGGTTGAGGCCGAAGCTGATGTTGGACAGGCCCAGGATGATCTGGATGTCGGGGAAGCGCTCGCGGATGGCGCGGATGCCCTCCAGCGTCCATTGGCCCAGTTTGCGGTCGTCCTCGCTGCCGGTGGCGATGGTGAAGGTCAACGGGTCGATCAGCAGGTCGGACTGCTCCAGGCCGTACTTGTCACAGGCGAACGCCACCAGCCGCTCGGCGACGGCGAGCTTGCGTTCCGGGGTCTTGGCCATCCCCTCCTCGTCGATGGTCAGCGCGATCACCGCGGTGCCGAACTTGCGGGCCAGCGTCATGCGGATGTCGGCCGCCTCGTCGCCGTCCTCGAAGTTGATCGAGTTCAGGATCGGCTTGCCGCCATGCAGCTTGAGCGCGCTCTCCAACACCCGCGCCTCGGTGCTGTCGATCACCAGCGGCGCGTTGACCGAGCCGGTGAAGCGGCGAATCACCGCGTCCATCTCCATCACCTCGTCGCGGCCGACGAAGGCGGTGCAGACGTCGAGGCTGTTCGACCCCTCGGCGACCTGCTCGCGGCCCACGGCGACGCACCCGTCCCAATCGTTGCGTTCCTGCAGCTCGCGCCACTTGCGGCTGCCGTTGGCGTTGCAGCGCTCGCCGATCGAGAAGTAGCTGTTCTCTTGGCGCAACGGCACCTGCTGGTAGAGGCTGGCGACCGAGGGCACCCAGACCGGGCGGCGCGGCACCGGCGCCGGGCGACGCTCGCCCCGCCGGCGCAGCATGGCGTCCAGGGCCGCGATGTGCGGGGTCGAGGTGCCGCAGCAGCCGCCGATCAGGTTCACGCCGTCCTCGGCGACGAAGCGCTCCATCCAGCTCGCCATCTCCGCGGCGCCCAGCGGGTAGCGCGTGGCGCCGTCGACCAGCTCGGGCAGTCCGGCGTTGGGCTGCACCGAGATCAGGCCGGGCCAGTTGGCGGCGAGGTAGCGCACGTGCTCCGCCATCTCCTGCGGGCCGGTGGCGCAGTTCAGCCCGATCAGCGGCACGTCGAGTGCCTTGATGACGGTTGCGGCGGCGGCGATGTCGGGTCCGACCAGCAGCGTGCCGGTGGTCTCGACCGTGACCTGCACGAAGATCGGCGTGTCGCTGCCGGCCTCGGCGCGGGCGCGCTTGACGCCGTTGACCGCCGCCTTGATCTGCAGCGTGTCCTGGCAGGTCTCGATCAGGATGGCATCGACACCGCCCGCGATCAGCCCGCGGCTCTGCTCGTACAGCGCCTGCTCCAGCGGGTCGTAGGCGATGTTGCCGAGCGAGGGCAGCTTGGTGCCCGGCCCGATGCTGCCGACCACGTAGCGGTGCCGGCCGTCGCTGAAACTCTCCGCCGCCTCGCGCGCCAACTCGCCCGCGATACGGTTGATCTCGAACGCGCGGTCCTGCAGGTCGAACTCGGCCAGCGTGATCGGCGAGCCGCCGAAGCTGTTGGTCTCCACCATGTCCGCCCCGGCCTCGAAATAGCCGCGGTGGATCTCGCGCACCATCTCGGGGCGCGACAGGTTCAAGACCTCGGTGCAGTTCTCGCGGCCCCAATAGTCGGCCTCGATGTCGAGCGTCAGCGCCTGGACGCGGCTGCCCATGCCGCCGTCGCACAGCAGCACGCGGTCATGCAGCGCCTGGAGCAGGTGCGGGCGGTCGGTCATGGCGTGGTCTCCAGCAGGTGCGCCGCCGCGCGGGCGGGCGTCGTCTCGGCTCGGGCGGCACTCCAGAGCCTGATGTCCAGACGGCCCGGCACGTCGGCGACGGCGCCTTGGACCAGTCCGGCCGCCGTCATGTGCTGGCGCATCTGCGCCTCGGTGAAGCCGGGCCAGCGGTGCGCCAGGCGCTGCACGGCGTCGGCGTCGGCGTGGGCGGCGAGGTCGACCGCGACCAGCGTGCCGCCCGGCCGCAGCACCCGGGTCGCCTCGATCAGGACGCTTGCCGGGTCCTCGGCATGGTGCAGCACCATCTGCAGCAGCACGGTGTCGAACGCGGCGTCGGGCCACGGCAGGCGGTACATGTCGCCCAGCCGCACCGAGCAATGCCCGAGCCCGGACCGCGCCTGCTGCGGCCGCGACAGCCGTGCCCTGGCCAGCGCCAGCATCGCCCGACTGGCGTCCACGCCCACGGCGATGACGGCGCGCGGCGCCAGCAATTCCAGCAGCCGCCCGGTGCCGGTGCCGATGTCGAGCAATCGCCCGGCGTCGGCCGGCAGCAGGTCGAGCAGCGCCGCCTCCACCGTGGCGGCCGGCAGGCCCAGGGCGCGCATCTCGTCCCAGTCGGCGCCGCCGCGGCGGAACGTCTCGCTGGCGACGCGGGCGCGCTCGGCCAGCACCCGCGCCGCCTCCCGGCGGTCGGCGGCCAGCACCGGATCGTACTCGCCCAGCCGGTCGAGCAGGTCGCGGACGAGCGATCCGGCCTCGGTTTCGGGGCCGGGCAGGGCGAGCCACACATTGGCGCCCTCGCGCACCCGCACCAGCAGCCCGGCCTCGTGCAGCAGGCGCAGGTGGCGCGACAGGCGGGGCTGCGACTGCGCCAGGATGTCGGTGAAGTCCATGACGCAGAAGCTGCCCCGGGCGGCGAGGGCGAGCAGCCGCAGCCGGGTCGGCTCGGCACAGGCACGCAAGGCGGTCAGCAGGGATTCCATTCCCCTGCATCGCATAAAGACATCTTTATGTCCATGGGTCGGCTCGGCGGCGCCGCGCGACGGGCGAGGTAGTGCAGCCACACCGCTTCGGTGTCGTCGTGGTCGAGCGGCACGGCGGCCCCGGTGGTGTTGCTGAACGCCCGCTCGACCGTGAAGCCGTGCCGGGCCAGCGCCGTGACCTGCGCGGTCAGCGAGGCAGCGACCATCACCACCGCGTAGTTGTGCGCCGAGGAGGTGCAGACGGCCATATCCGCCTCGGCGGTGGCGAAGCGACGGTTGCGCCGATAGTTCCACAGGCCGACGGCGCCCTTGGCGGCGACGCGCAGGGTCTCGGTGACGCGCGGCTGGCCGCGTCGCGGCCGGGTCAGCGCGAACTTCTCGCCGAAGCCCGGGCCGGTGCGGTTAAGCGAGGAGAACGCGAACAACCCTCCCGGACGCGTCACCCGGGCGATCTCGGCCAGCGCGCGCTCGCGGTCCGCCAGTGTCACCGAATCCAGGCCGTTGTAGCTGAACGCCACCACGTCGAACGCGGCATCGGCGAACTCCAGCCTGCGTGCGTCCATGGTCCGCACATCGACGCCCGGATGCAGCCGCCGGGTGGTCTCGACCATCCGCCTGCCCATGTCGATCGCGACGTAGCTGGCGGAGTGGTCCCGCAGCAGCGGCACCGTGCGCCCGCAGCCGACCCCGATGTCGAGCGTGCGCGGCCGCTCCAGGCGCTCGAACACGGCCTCGACCAGCGCCCGCTCGCCGGCGTCGAGCCAGCCGCTGAGCGCCACGTAATAGCGCAGGCCGCCGTCGCTGGTGAACGCCCGCAAGTTGGCGACATCGAAGCTGGGCGCGTCGGCATCAACGGTGATCATGTCCGGCTGTCCTGGTTGCACCGGCGTGACGCCGGCAATCAGGACTTTGGCCCTATTTCGGCCGCCGCGGGGCATGAACTTTGAGAAAACGCGCCGATGTTACCGTTGCAAGCGAGCCGGCCGCACCGGAGTCGCCAACGATGCAAGTGTCTCGGTTAGCAGTCGCGCTCGCGTGAATGAACCCGGTCAACCGAAGCTGGCAGTATTTTGCACCATCATTAATCTCCGGGTGAACGCCACGCATGGGTGAGGGTGGGATGGGTGCCCGCTATTTTCCCGACGACATCATCCGCCGGGCGGGGTGCGCCCGCAGCCAGCCGATCCCGTTTGGCCTGAAGGACGGCCAGCGCGTCAGCGTCGCGGAGGTGGGGAGCAGGCTGGCCTGCGGTTGCTTATGTTACGGGTGCAAGTCCGATTTCGTCGCGGTCAAGGGACACGCTCCGGACTCACGCAAGCACCGTTTCCGCCATCATCGCTAAAGCGACTGTGACGGCGGCATTGAAACCAGCCTGCACGATCTCGCCAAGGACGTCCTGGCGCGCAACCGCTCCCTGGTCATCCCGGCCGCTATTGCTAGACATGGAGCGCTCCCGCCGCGCCTGGTCAAGCCCGAACTGACTCTGGACTACAGTGGTTCGACTGTTGAGCCGACGGTAGGTGACCCTAAGTGTCCTCTCTGATTGGGGTTCTTGGATGCAAGCGATTTATTGTTCTCGCG
>CAXUHK010000108.1:0-3913 GCA_964250775.1 uncultured Acetobacteraceae bacterium
GATCACCCCCGCGTCGGTAAAGCCGATTCGTATTTCAGGAGCGACGCTCTAGATGACCCTGCTGCCGGAATGCCGCTCCGGCAGATCGTCATGGGTCTGCCTGCAGGAATCGGCGCAGCACGTTCCTTGTGATCGCCGCGACGTTGTTCGCGTATCCGTTGTGGGACAGGGCGGCGGCCCATGCCATCGAGCCGACCGAGAACACCGCCCCGCCATGCCAGGTTTCGAAGTAGGCGAGATCGGATCGGACCTGCGGATCGTCGAGGCCGCCCAGGTTGGCGAACCGATATGTCGCGGTGTGGCCGCTCGCCGATGTCGCCAGGCGCAGGGCATGGGATGGCGTGCCGAGCGCCCCGTCGACGCGGTCGACCTCCACGCCGGCCGCACCGTGGCCCAACAGCCCGAACTCGCCGATGACCTCGTCGTCGCCGATCCCCTCGAAGATGAACTTGGCGCGCGGATCGAAGCTGTCGGGCAGGCGCCGGTAGCCGCTCGAAAAGTCGAACCCTTGCGCGACATAGCCAACGCCCGCCAGGAGCTGCGGCGGCCGGCCGATCCTCGCCCATAGGCCGCCATACTCCCCGGTGCTCGACATGTAGTATTCGCCGGGCTCGTTGGCGCCAGTGGACGAGCTCGCCTCGCCCCGCCGCAGCTCGATCACGCCACGCTGGTCCTGCAACATGCCGACGCGCCAGACGAAGCCATTGCCGCCCATGTACATGAGCCGGCCGCCACTTCGCAGGTAGGCCTGCAGCCCGTCCCACATCGGAGTCGTGTGGTATTCGGGATGCGTGCCCGTCATCACGCATCGGTATCGCGCCAGCAGCGCCACCCCTTCGTGGTGCAAGTCCTCGTCGGTGATGACGTCGTACTCGATGCGCTCGGCCTCGAGCCAATCGACGAGGAACAGGTCGGCCGGGTACTGTTCGAGCCAGGGATGCGTCGGCCGCATGTTGAGGTTGGGCCGCAGCCGCGAGGCGTAGAACGCCGAGGTGCCGTCGTTGTGCGCGTCGTACAGCGACGGGCCGACCTCGGGGTGTTCGAGCAGGGTGCGATCTTCCGCGCCGAGGACCGGGAGCGCGTTCATCAACAGCTCCGCGGCCGGGTTCTCGAACGGCAGGCGCCAGTTGGCATAGGCGAGGTAGCTCAGCGTGGGCACGAGCAGCGCCAAGCGCTGCGTCGCCTCGCCGCGCGGTGGCCGCACGAAGAAGGGGATGTGGTCCTCGTGCTCGCCGGCCCGCAACCAGGCGGCATAGCAGCCGCTACGCAGCCCGGCGGGGATCTCCCATGCGAAATCCTCCAGCCAGCCGCAGTCGTGGATCGCATCGTCGAGGAAATGCATCGCCGCGTACTGTGACGGATCGTGGCGCCAGCAACGCTCCGTTCCGCTCCAGGACGACCCGCGCACGGCTCGGACCGGAAGGTTGATCGCCTGGCCGTGACAGGCGTTGGCCGACCGGTCGATCACCCGGTCGCTCGATATTTCCTGACTGAAATCCCAGTCGCCGATCACCTCGGCCCCGAACTCCGCGGCCGCGTCGCATTGGCGCAGTCGCTCCATCTGTCTGGCGTCGAGCGCGGCGGCGAGCAACACCGGCCGTTCGATGCGGCCGTTGAAGCATGATGTCCCCCAAGGCCGACCGCCACCGCCGCCGTACGAGGCGCCGATCAGGAACGGAGCGGCGGTGCGCGCGATGGCCGGCGCGGTGGCGCGAACCTCGCTGGCGTCATGCCGTACGGGCGTCAGGACGGTGGCGAGTTCCTCTTGCATGAACCGGACAATTCCGGTCCGAGCGTCGAAGCTCACGGTGACGCCCCACCAACTCCGCTCGCGCAGCGGTCTCGCGGCCGCGACGACATCGGCGTCGCCGAGGCGCAGGCAAAGCCGGTTGGCGTCGTCCAGGAACAGCTCGAACCCGGTGCGCGAGGCCGGGTCGAACTTGGCCATGATGGTCTGCTGCGGCAGCCCGGGTCGCGTCGGGAACACGCTGGCGCGCGCGGTCATGCTGCCGAGCGCCGCGAAAGCGGCGGTGTCTGGGACGTGGACGAAGGAGCCGGCGTGGATCGGCTGGTGGCGCGCTCGATACGGCCCGTCGACGGCGCTGGCGACCGGGATGTGCTTCAGGCCTGGCGCGCCTGGTTGCGAGTCGCCGCAAACCATGCGGACGATCCTGGCCTCGTAGTGCGAGATGCTTGGATCGCAGCTGACCATGAAGCGAACGGTCTCGCCGGGCGCCGCCGATAATCCGTCAGCGTAGCCGACGATCTTCTTAGACATCCGGCGCGACCTCCTGCGGCAGCCGCCAGCCGAACAATTCCTCCCAGCGGATGCGGAACGCCGCACGTTCGGCGTCGGCGAGCACGGTGAAGGTCGCCATGGGCAGGACTTGCAACGCGCCGCCCCGACGCTGCGGCAATCTTGCCAGCCGCCACTCCCGGTGCGGCGCCACCACCAGCAGCACGAGCTTGGACGACACCGGGGCGGCGCGCATCCGGTTGAGCAGGTGCTGCAATTCGACCCCGTGCGGGCCGTACGGCCGTGCGAAGAACTGCCGCACCAATCCGAGGGCGGGCGGACTCGCCTCGCCGCCGATGCCCGCCGGTCGCGGCACCTGCGCCGGTTGCAGGCTGGAGTGCATGGCGACGTCTCCCACGCCAGGGTTGCGCGCGCCAGCATACGCCGCCGGGCCGGCGTGGGAAGCCGATCGGACGGGCGCCTTGGCCGGCTCGCCGAAAATGCGAGAAACCGGCTTGCACGGCCTCCAGTCGGACTTACGATGCCGGTCCACGCAGCGACGAGCCAGCCGAGGAACGCAGCCGATGATGCGCCGCAGAGGACTGTTGCAGGTCATGGCCACCGGCGGCGTGGCGCTCGGCGTCGGGGCCGGTTCGCTGCTGGGCGGTCCTGCGGCGGCGGCCGGTGCGCCGCGCAGGGGCGGCACGCTGCGGATCGGCCTTCCCGGCTCGGTCTCCGACACGCTGGACGCCGCCGCCTACGTCACCGGCGCCGACCATCTGCGCGCGCAGCAACTCTACGACTCGCTGGCGGAGACGGACGAGCACTTCAACGTCAGGCTGGCGCTCGCCGAGGAGATGACGGCGGAGACGGCGACGCAGTGGGTGATCCGACTGCGCCCGGGGCTGACGTTCCACGACGGCAAGCCGGTCACGGCCGACGACGTGCTGTTCTCGATCGGGCGCATCGTCGACCCGAAATCGCCGCAGCAGGGCGCCCAGGGCCTCAACATGATCGACCTGCCCGGCTCCAGGAAGCTGGACGACCGGACGGTGCGGCTCGCGCTCAAGACGCCGAACTCCTTCCTGGTCGAGGAGTTCACGCAGATCTGGAACCCGATCGTGCCGGTGGGCTACGATCCCAAGACCGCGATCGGCACCGGCCCGTACAAGCTCAAGAGCTTCACGCCGGGGCGCCAGAGCGTGTTCGTGCGCAACGATGGCTACTGGCGCGAGCCGCCGCACCTCGACCAGCTCGTCGTGGTCGACTTCAGCGACGAGACCGCGCGGGTCAACGCCCTGCTCGGCCGCCAGGTGGACGTGGTGCCGCAACTCGCCCCCGGCCAGGCGCGGGTGATCAGGGCCGCCCCCGGCCTCGGCGTGTACGCGCAGCCGTGCGGCAACTGGGAACCGCTTTGCGTCCGCTGCGACACGGCGCCGTTCAAGGATGTCCGCGTGCGCCAGGCGTTGCGCCTGATCGTCGACCGCGAGCAGATCGTCAAGCAGGTCTATGGCGGCCTCGCCCAGGTCGGCAACGACCTGTTCGGCAGCATGGACACGGACTACGCGGCCGACCTGCCGCAGCGCCACCAGGACCTGGACCAGGCCCGTTCGCTGCTGCGGGCGGCCGGGGGGCCCCCCCCCCGGCCGGCGGGAGGGCACCGCACCCAACAACCCC
>CAXUHK010000108.1:3923-13768 GCA_964250775.1 uncultured Acetobacteraceae bacterium
TGGTCGGCGCCAACGCACCCGCCGGCCTGTCGTCCCGGCCCGTTCGCTGCGGGGGGCGGCCGGCCAGCCCGACCTCGGGCTGGAGATCGTCACCGCCGACATCACGTCGACCATCGTCGCGTCGGCGCAGGTCTACGCGCAGCAGGCGGCGGCGGCGGGGCTCAAGGTCGGCGTGCGCAAGATCGACCCCGCGAGCTTCTATGGCGCCGACTACCTGAAGCGGCCGTTCACCCAGGATGCCTGGGGCAACTTCCCGGTGGTGCCGATCATGTCCCTGACCATCCTGCCCGGCGCCGGCGACAACGAGACGAGCTGGCACGACGAGCGCACCAACACGCTGATCGCCCAGGCGCGCGCGGCGCTGGACAAGACCAGGCGCGCCGAGCTCGCGCACGAAATCCAGAAGATCCTCTACCACGAGGGCGGCTACGTCATCCCCGCCCTGCATGACGACGTGATCGCGCACTCGAACAAGGTCGCGGGCTTCCCGGCCGCCGGCGCGGGCAAGACCGATTTCAACCTGCAGTACCGGACCTTGTGGCTGAGCGCTTGAACCTCGCCGTGCCGGAGGCCGGCGCGCTCGCCGCCGCATCCTGGGACCGTGGCGGCATCGGGCGTGGCGTCGGCCGGCTGGTCGCGTGGCGGGTTGCGGTCGGCCTGCTCACCCTGCTGGCGCTCTCGGTCTTGGTGTTCGCCGCGACCCAGGCGCTGCCGGGCGATGCCGCGACGCAGGTGCTCGGTCCGCACGCCAGCGCCGCGCAGGTGGCCGACCTGCGCAGTCGGCTCGGCCTCGACCGGCCGGTCGCCGCGCAGTACCTGGCCTGGATCAGCGGCGTGGCCGGAGGCGACCTCGGTCGTTCCCTGGCCAACGGCGATCCGGTCGGCGCGCTCCTGGGGCCGAGGATTTGGGCCACCGCCGTGCTGGTCCTGCTCGCCGCCGGCCTCGCGATCCCGCTCGCCCTGGCGCTCGGCGTCTGGACCGCGACGCACCGGGACCGCGCCCTCGACCTCGCGGTGGCGACGGCCACGCTGGCGCTCGCGGCGGTACCGGAGTTCGTGGTCGGCATCCTGCTCGTGGTGCTACTCGCCACCGGGCCGCTGCAACTGCTGCCGCCGGTGTCGCTGATCGACCCGGACCTGCCGCTGCTCGGGCAATGGGACGCCCTGGTGCTGCCGACGCTGACGCTGGTCGCGGCCAGCACGCCCTATGTGCTGCGGATGATGCGCGCCTCGATGGTCGAGGTGCTCGACAGCGACTACATCGCGATGGCGCGCCTGAACGGCATTGCGGAGCGCCGCGTGGTGCTGCGCCACGCGTTGCGCAACGCCGTGGCGCCGGCGATCCAGGCGGTGGCGCTCACGCTGATCTACCTGGCCGGCGGCGTGGTCGTGGTCGAGGCGGTGTTCAACTACCCGGGCGTCGGCACGGCGCTGGTCGAGGCGGTGCGCTACCGCGACCTGCCGGTGGTGCAGGTCCTCTCGCTCGCCGTCGGCTCGGTCTACGTGGTTTGCAACCTTGCGGCCGATCTCGCCGTGATCCTGGTGACGCCGCGGCTGCGGACGGCGCTGTGAGCGTCGGCGCGCTCGCTCTTGCCCCGCGCCCGCGTTCCTCGCTGGAGCGCATCCTGCGCGACAGCTTGCGGCTGCCGCGTGCCCGCCTTGGCGCGGCGCTGGCGGCGTGTGTCGCCCTGACGGCGCTGCTGGGGCCGTTCCTGGCGCCGCACAGTCCGACCGCGTTCCTGGCCGACCCCTATGGCGAGCCGTCCGCGGCGCTCTGGTTCGGCGCCGACGGCCTTGGGCGCGACGTGCTCAGCCGCTTCCTGTGCGGCGGCGTGTCCTTGTTCCTGGTCTCCGTGCCGGCGACGGCACTGGGCGTGGGCTTGGGCGCGGGCTTCGGCCTGCTGGCCGCGATCGTCCGCGGCTGGCGTGGCGAGGCGGTCATGCGCTGCCTCGACGTCATCCTGGCCTTCCCGCAAATCGTGCTGGCGCTGCTGTTCCTGACCATCCTCGGCCCGCGCCCCTGGCTGCTGGTGCTGGTCGTGGCGGGGGCGCATTTGCCGCAGACCGCGCGGGTGATCCACGCCGCCGCCGCCGAGGTGGCCGAGCGGGATTTCGTGCGCGCCGCCGAGATCATCGGCACGCCCTGGCACAGCATCGTGCTGCACGACCTGCTGCCCAACGTCAGCGGGCAAGTGCTGGTCGAGGCCGGGTTGCGTTTCACCTACTCGATCGGCCTGGTGGCGGCGCTGAGTTTCCTCGGCTTCGGGCAGCAACCGCCGAGCCCGGACTGGGGCCTGATGATCAGCGAGAACAAGGTCGGCCTCACCCTGGCACCCTGGGGCGCGTTGCTGCCGGTGCTGGCCATCGCCGTGCTCGCCATCGGCGTCAACCTGGTCGTCGACGGCTTGGCGCGGGCGGCGGCCCGCTTGTCCGACAGTTCGGCGCGGTGAACTCGGCCTTGCCGGTTGCGGGGCTGCGGCGGCGCCCGGCGGTCTCGGTCGACGGTCTCGGGGTGTCGATCAAGCGGACCGGCGCGGAGATCGTGCGCGCCACCTCGCTGGACATCGCGCCGGGCGAGATCCTGG
Organism: uncultured Acetobacteraceae bacterium; assembly: GCA_964250775.1. Lineage (GTDB taxonomy): Bacteria > Pseudomonadota > Alphaproteobacteria > Acetobacterales > Acetobacteraceae > CAVRQM01. The sequence continues at coordinate 6,509 of CAXUHK010000108.1, forward strand.
GCCTGGTCGGCGAGTCCGGGTCGGGCAAGTCGACGCTGGCGCTGGCGCTGCTCTGGCACGCCGGCCGCGGCCTGGCGATCAGCGCCGGCGACGTCCGGCTGCGCGGCCGCAGCCTGCGGGGGCTGGGTGCCGCCGAACTGCGGCAGTGCCGTGGCCGGGACGTCGCCTACGTGCCGCAGGACCCGGTGCGCTCGCTCAACCCGGGCTTCCGCGTCGGCCAGCAACTGCGCGAGGTGCTGCGCGCCCATGCGGAGCCGGACCGGCGCATGGCGGAGGTGCTGCACGAGGTGAGCCTGCCGCACGACGCCGCGTTCCTGGCCCGCTTCCCGCACCAGTTGTCCGGGGGCCAGCAGCAGCGCGTGGCGCTGGCCACGGCGTTCGCCTGCCGCCCGTCGCTGGTCGTCCTGGACGAGCCGACCACCGGCCTCGACGTGCAGACGCAGAGTCATGTGCTGGCGACGGTGCGGGCGATGTGCCGGCTGACCGGGGCCGCGGCACTGTACGTCAGCCACGACCTCGCGGTCGTCGCCGCCATCGCCGACCGGATCGCGGTGATCTACGCCGGGAGGATCGTCGAGCTGGCGGCGGCGCGGGAGCTGGTCGGCCGTCCACGGCACCCGTACACGCGCGGGCTGCTGGCCGCCGCCCCCGACCCGCATCGCCGCCGGGCGCTGACCGGCATCGCGGGGCACGCCCCGTCGGTGCGGGATCGGCCGGCCGGCTGCGGCTTCGCGCCGCGCTGCACGCTGGCGGAGGCGCGATGCCGGGAACACGAGCCGCCGGACGACGAACCGAAGCCCGGCCACCACGTGCGCTGCTGGCGGGCTGGCGACCGCCCGCCCGCTGTGGCGCCACCACGCGCCGCGCCTGCCGGCGATGGTCGGGGTTGCGGCGCCCTCGTCGTGCGCGACCTGTCCGCCCATCACGGCCGTAACCGGGCGCTGCATGGCATTTCGCTCGCCGTTCCCGCCGGCGCCTGCGTGGCCATCGTGGGCGAATCAGGCAGCGGCAAGACCACCCTGGCCCGCTGCATCGCCGGAATGCACCAGAACTATCGTGGCGACGTGGCACTCGGCGCCGGGACGCTGGCCCGTGCGGCGCGACGGCGCCCGCGCGACGCCCGGCGCGCCATCCAATACGTCTTCCAGAACCCGTATTCGGCGCTCAACCCCCGCCGCACCATGGCCGAGGCGCTCGGACAGTGGCTCGACGTGCTCGGCTCCGGCAGCGCCACGGGTCGTCATGGCCTGATCGCGGCCGCCCTGGCGAAAGTGGGTTTGGGTGAGGACGTGCTGCCCCGCTACGCGGACGAGCTTTCCGGCGGCCAGCAGCAGCGCGTGGCGCTGGCGCGCGCCCTGGTGTGCGAGCCGTCGTTCCTGATCTGCGACGAGGTGACTTCGGCGCTGGACGTGTCGGTGCAGGCGTCCGTCATGGCGCTGCTGGGGCGGCTGCGCGCGGACGGGGGCCTCGGCCTGCTGTTCATCACCCACAACCTGGCGCTGGTGCGCTCGATCGCCGACCGTGTCCTGGTGATGCGTGGCGGCCGGGTGGTGGAGGCAGGCGCCACGAAGGCGATCTTCACCGCGCCGGCGCACGATTACACGCGCGACCTGCTGCGCCTGACCCCGTCGCTGCCCGAGGCCGCATGACCGGACCGGCGGACAAAGCCCCCTATGCCTGGTCCGCCCCGGACTGGCCGTCGGAACGGCCGTCCGACGATCCGCACGCCGGCGAGGTGTGGGGCTACGCCGGGCGCTTCTCCTACCTGCCCGGCGACGTCCTGGAGCTGCATGTCAGTTGCTCGGCGCCGGCGTTCTCCGTCGAGATCGTCCGCGACGGCGCCCGTCCCGTGACCGTGTGGCGCCGCGCCGACATCCGAGGCGAGCGTCACGACACGCCGCTCGACGCCTACGCGACCGGCTGCCGCTGGCCGGTTTCGCTGCGGGTCGACATCCCCGCCGACTGGCGATCCGGCTTCTACCTGATCCGGCTGACGGTCGAGGGCGCGCCGCGCCCCTGCGAGTCGGACGCCTTCTTCGTCCTGCGCGCGCCGCGGTCGCGGCGGGGGCGTGCCGCCCTGGTGCTCACCACCAGCACGATGGTCGCCTACAACGACTGGGGCGGCGCCAACCATTATCGCGGCCTCGGCAACGATCCGCGCCATGACGTCGCCTCCCCGATCCTGTCCACCCAGCGGCCGGTCGCGCGCGGCATGTTGCGCAAGCCGCCGGGCGCGCCGCGCGAGGCGCACGATTTCACGCCGCCGATGTTCTGGCAGCCGCGCTACCCGGCCTACGAGTGGGCGCGGCTGTACGGCTACGGCCGGCACCACGCCGACGCCTTCTGGGCCACCTACGAGCGCCCCTTCGCCGTCTGGGCCGAGCTGGCCGGCTACGAGTTCGATTTCCTGACACAGCACGACCTGCACGCCGAAGCCGACTGCCTCGACGGCTACGCCTGCGCCGCGATCGTGGGCCACGACGAGTACTGGACCTGGGAGATGCGCGACCGGGTGGACGCCTTCGTCGACGGCGGCGGCGGCCTCGCGCACTTCGCCGGCAACTTCCAGTGGCAGGTGCGCCTCTCGGAGGATTTGCGGCAACAGTTCTGCTACCGCGTGCCGTCGCGCGACCCTGCGGCGGCATCGGCGCCGCACCTTGCCACCACCGTCTGGGACCACCGCGACATCGGCCGCCCTGGCGCCGCCACGATGGGGCTGACCGGGCTTGGCGGCACCTACAGCCGCTACGGCGTGGCGGCGCCGCGCTCTTCCGGCGGCTTCACCATCCACCGTCCCGACCATTGGGCGTTCGCCGGCACCGACCTGTATTACGGCGACCTGCTCGGCGGCGCGCCGACCTGCCTGGCGGCGTTCGAGATGGATTCGGTCGACTACACCATGCGTCGCGGCCTGCCGTACCCGACGCACGAGGACGGCGCGCCGGCGACGCTGGAGAGCCTCGCTTTGGCACCTGCGGTGCGCGGCGAGATCGACCGCTTCGGCGGCAAGGCGCCGCTGAACGGGCCGATGGCCGAGTCAGAGGCCTTGTTGCAGGCGATCGGCGACAAGCTGCCGGCCTGCGTCACCGAGGCCGAGGGGCGCGGCGCCGGCATGATCGCGAGCTTCACCCGTGGCCACGGCGCGGTGTTCAACGGCGGCTCGACCGAGTGGCCGCACGCGCTTCGGCTGGGCGATCCATTCGTCGAGCAGATCGTGCGCAACGTGCTGGACCGCTTCATCGCGGGCATCCCGGCCGGCGGGCCAGGCAGCGCCTGACTGGTTCCGCCGCGAACGTCGGAGGATGGCCGGGCTGAACCGCAACGGGTTTTCCGGAGACCAAGGCTTGCACCTTCGCCCGGGCTGCGCGGCCGGAACCTTGGACGGCTCCACACTCTGCGAAGCGTGCCCGCTCTGGTGGTCTAGCACCTACTCAGCCGGGTGCTGCCGTGCCCCAAGCCCGACCATCCGCCGCGCCCGCCGCCAGCCCGGCCACTTCGCCTCGATCACCACCGGGTACAGCGACGGCAGCACCAGCAGCGTCAGCAGCGTCGCCGTAATCAGGCCGCCGATGACGACGGTGGCCAGCGGGCGTTGCACCTCGGCGCCGGCGCTGGTCGAGATCGCCATCGGCACGAAGCCGATCGAGGCCACCAGCGCCGTGGTCAGCACCGGGCGCAGCCGCTTCTCGGCGGCGTTGCGCGCCGCCTCCGGCGCGTCGCGGCCGGCGTCACGCTCCTCCTGGATGTAGCTCGCCAGCACCACGCCATCGAGGATGGCGATGCCGAAGGTCGAGATGAAGCCGATCCCGGCCGAGATGCTGAACGGCATCCCGCGCAGCAGCAGCGCCGCAATGCCGCCGGTCGCCGCCATCGGCACGTTGAGGAAGATCAGCGCCGACAGCCGCAGGCTGCCGAAATTGAGGTACAGCAGCATGAAGATCGCCGCCAGCACGCCGGGCACCACCAGCGCGAGACGCGCCGAGGCGCTCTGCAGGTTCTGGAACATGCCGCTCCAGTCAAGCGTGTAGCCGTTGGGCAGCTTGACCTGCTGCGCCACGGCGCGCCGCGCCTCGGTGACGAAGCTCTGCACGTCGCGCCCGCTCACGTTGATGTCGACCGTGCTGCGCCGCTGCAACCGGTCGCGCGTCACTTGGGCGGCGCCGTCGGCGACCGAGACGTCGGCCACCGCCGAGAGCGGCACCACGGCGCCCGCCGAGAGGCCGACCGGCAGTTCGCGCACCATCTGCGCGCTGCTGCGCGAGGCGGGCGACAGCCGCACCACGATCGGCGTCTCGGTGTCGTTCTGGCCGTAGACCATGCCCACGCTGCGGCCGCCGATCGCCTCCACCGCGGCCAGCGCGTCGGCGGCGCTGATGCCGTAGCGCGCCAGGCGCTCGCGGTCGACCTGCACCGTCAGCACCGGCAGCCCGCTCTGCTGCTCGGGGGCGACGTCCGACGCGCCCTTGACGTTCTGCACCACCTTCGCCCCCTGGTCCGCCAGGCGGCGCAGCGTGGCCAGGTCCTCGCCGTAGAACGTCAGCGCCACGTCCGAGCGCACGCCCTGCAGCAGGTCGTCCATGCGCATCTGGATCGGCTGCGACAGCTCGAACGCGACGCCGGGGATGGCCGCCTTGAGCTTCTCCTCCATCGCGGCGCTGATGCCCTCCTGGGTCTGCGCCGTCTTCCATTGGTCCTGCGGCTTCAGGATCACGTAGCTGTCGCTGCTCTGCACGCCCATCGGGTCGGTCGGCGTGGCGGCGCTGCCGGTCTGCGACACCACGGTCGCCACGTCGGGGAAGGAACGCAGCACCCGCTCGATCTCGCCCACGGTGCGCAGCGAGGCGTCGAGGTTGATGCTAGGCAGCTTGTTGGAGGTCACGACGATGGCGCCCTCGGAGAGCTGCGGGATGAACTCGCCGCCGAGCCGGGTCGCGAAGAACGCCGCCGCGGCGAACAGCGCCGCCGCCAGCCCCACGGTGATGAGCGGGTGCGCCGTCGTGCGCCGCAGGATCGGCGTGTAGCCGGCCCGTGCCCAGCGCACCGCGAAGGTGTCGCGCCGCGCCGGCTTGGCGCCGATGAACGTCGCCGCCAGCGCCGGGATCAGGGTCATCGTGACCAGCAGCGCGCAGCCCAGCGCCAGCATCACGGTGAGCGCCATCGGGTGGAACATCTTGCCCTCGATGTCCTGCAACGAGAGCACCGGCACGTAGACCAGCGTGATGATCGCGACCGAGAAGATCACCGGCCGCGCCACCTCGGCCGCCGCCCCCGGCACGATCTTCAGCACGTCGCGCTCGTCGCCCTCCGACTGCCGGCGCAGCACGTTCTCGACCAGCACCACGGCGCCGTCGACGATCAGGCCGAAGTCGATGGCGCCCAGGCTCATCAGGTTGCCGGAGATGCCGAACGCCCGCATCCCGGCGAACGCCATCAGCATCGACAGCGGGATCACCGCCGCCACGATCAACCCCGCCCGGACGCTGCCCAGCATCAGCAGCAGGATCGCCACCACCAGCAGCGCGCCCTCGACCAGGTTGTGCGCGACGGTGTGGATGGCGCGCTGGATCAGGTCGGAGCGGTCGTAGAAGGCGCGGATCTCGACGCCCGGCGGCAGTGTCTTCTGCACCTCGGCCATCCGCGCCTTGAGCGCCGGCAGCACTTCGCTGGCATTCAGCCCGTATTGCATGTCGGCGACGCCCAGGATGGTCTCGCCCACGCCGTCATGGGTCACGGCGCCCAGCCGCAGCTTGGGGGCGAGCTTCACCTCGCCCACGTCGGCGATGGTGACGGGGATGCCGCCCTGCGTCGCCTTCAGCACGATGTGCGCGATGTCCGCTTGGTTCTGCGCCAGCGCCAGGCCGCGCACGATCTGCTGCTCGTCGCCGTGCTCGATGGTGGCCCCGCCGCGCGTGGTGTTGTTGGCCTCGATCGCGGCGAACGCCTGCGGCAGCGTGATGCCCTGCGCCCGCAGCCGGTCGGGCGAGAGCTGCACCTCGTAGGTCTGCAGGTCGCCGCCGTAGATGTTCACGTCGACGATGCCGGGCACCAGCCGCAATTGCGGCACGATGCGCCATTGCAGCATCTGGTACAGTTCCATCGGCGTGAAGCCGGGGCCACGCAACTCGAACTCCAGGATCTCGCCGAGCCCGGTCGCGAACGGCCCCTCGGTCGGCGTGCCGACGCCGGGCGGCATCATCGCCTGCGCCTGCTGCAGCCGCTCGAACACCTGGGCGCGCGCGGTCTCGACGTCGGCCCCGTCCTGGAAGGTGACGTAGACCGCCGACAGGCCGAAGCGCGAGGTTGAACGCACGTCCTTCAGCAGCGGCAGCCCGGTCATCTGGCTCTCGACCGGGAAGGTCACGAGGCGCTCGACCTCGAGCGGCCCGAGGCCCTGCGCCTCGGTCAGGATCATCACCTGCTTGGGCGAAATGTCGGGCACCGCGTCAATCGCGAGCTGCTGGAGGTTGAACCAACCGGCGACGGCGACCCCAAGCGCCAGGACCAGCACCAGCCAGCGACGGCCGACCAGGGCCGCGAAGAACGCTTTCATCCGGCGCCGCCGAGCATGGCTTTCTGCAGCAGCGCCTTGAGCTCGAAGCTGCCCTGCGTCACCACCTCGTCGCCGGCCTGCAGTCCCCGGCGCACCTCGACCCAGTCCTGCCGCTCGACGCCCACGGTCAGGTCGTGGCTCTGGAAGCGGTCGTCGCCCAATTTGGTGAAGGCGACGCGCTTGTCCCCCACCATCTGCACGGCACTCGGCGGCACCACGACGTTGGCCCGTTCGCGGTCGCTGGTGAGCGTCACGTCGACGGTCATGCCGGAGCGCAGTGCGCCGTCGGCGTTGTCGAGCTGGATGCGGGCCGGCAGCGTGCGTGCCTGCGGGTCGAGCGCGGCGCCCAGCGCCACCACCTTGCCGGACCAGACCCGATCGCCGCCGGCTCCGAGCCGCACCCGCGCTGGGTCGCCGACCGCGACCAGCGGCGCGCTGGTCTCCGGCACCTGTGCCAGCACCAGCATTACCGACAAATCGGCCACGGTGAAACCGTTGCCGGTGGTGTCCACCACCTCGCCCGGCGTCATGCCCACGCTGACGACGGTGCCGGCGATGGGGGAGGCCAGGCGCGCCAGGCCGGGCCGGTCGCCGGGATCGTCAGCGGAGCAGCGGGTAGTTCATCGCGACTGCCTCGGCCTCGTAGCGCCGCAGAACGGCGTAATCCGCCGCATCCGGCGCCACGATGTCATGCAGCAGCAGCCCGGCGC
>CAXUHK010000109.1:0-13593 GCA_964250775.1 uncultured Acetobacteraceae bacterium
CGAGGGCCGCGGGGCCGGGGGGGTGCCCGGATCAAGTCCGTGCATGACGGTCGGGGAAGATTGGGCGCCCACCCGGGACATCCGCCATGAACGAGCCCACGAGCTTCCCCGCCACCCTGGTCTGGGTGCCGATCCTGGCGGTGGCCGTGGTCGTGCTGCTGCGCAGCCTGCGCGCCGTGCCGCAGGGGCAGGTCTGGACGGTCGAGCGGTTCGGCCGCTTCACCCGGCTGCTGCATCCCGGCCTCGGCCTGCTGGTGCCGTTCGTCGACCGCGTGGGCCGCCGGCTCAGCGTGCAGGAGACGGTGCTCGACATCCCCGAGCAGAGCGTCATCACCGGCGACAACGCGACCGTGGCCGTCGACGGCGTGATCTACTACCGCGTGCTGGAGCCGGCGCTGGCGGCGTACCAAGTCGCCAACCTGCACCAGGCGCTGAGCACGCTGGCGATGACCAACATCCGCGCGGTGATCGGCGAGATGGAGCTGGACGCGGCGCTGTCCTCGCGCGAGCGGATCAACACCTCGCTGCTGGCGATCCTGGACGGCGCCACGCACCCTTGGGGGGTTAAGGTGAGCCGGGTCGACATCCGCAAGATCGAGCCGCCGGAGAACCTGATCCGCGCCATGAACCTGCAGATGACCGCCGAGCGCGAGCGCCGCGCCGTCGTCGCCCGCGCCGAGGGCGAGCGCCAGGCGGCGATCCTGCGCGCCGAGGGCCAGAAGCAGGGCCTGGTGCTGGCCGCCGAGGGCCGCCAACAAGCGGCGCTGCGCGACGCCGAGGCGCGCGAGCGGCTGGCGCAAGCCGAGGCGGCGGCGACCAGCGTGGTCGCGGCGGCAGCCCGCGACGGCGGCGAGGCGGCGCTGCGCTACTTCATCGCCGACCGCTACGTGCGCGCGTTCGGCCGATTGGCGGCGGCACCAAACTCGCGCTTGGTGGTGGTGCCGATGGAGGCATCGGCAATGGCCGGCGGCATTGCGCAGGCAATGGAGTTGCTGCGCGAGCGCGGAGCCACGTCGTCAGGATTGGCTGGATAGCGGTGTGGCGATGCTCTCCAGCGACTTGCCCTCGGCGTCGATGCCGAACTTCGCCTCGACGGCGGCGCCGATGAGCATGAGCGCCGCCGCCGCGACGTAGCCGCCCGCCACTTCCCAGGCGACGCCGCTGCCGATCAGCCGGCCGAACAGCCAAGGTGCGGCGATGCCGCCCGAGGCGGTGCCGATGGCGTAGAACAGCGCCAAGGCCAGTGCCCGCGTCTCCAGCGGAAAGATCTCGCTGGTGGTGAGGTAGGCGGAACTGGCGGCGGTCGAGGAGAAGAAGAAGATCACCATCCAGGCGATGGTCTGCGTCAGCGCGGTGAGCAGCCCCAAGCCGAACAGCACCGCGACGGCGGCCAGCAACACGCCCGAGACCGCGAACGTGCCCGTCACCATGCGCCGCCGGCCGACGCTGTCGAACAGCGGTCCCAATATCAGCGGGCCGAGCAGGTTGCCTGCGGCGAGCGGCAGGATGTAGAGCCCGATCCGCACCGGGTCGACGTGGTAGAAGCTGGACAGCACCAACCCGTAGGTGAAGAACACCGAGTTGAACAGGAACGCCTGCGCCACCATCAGCGTCAGCGCCAGGGCGCTGCGCGACAGGTTCTTGCCGCCCATGCCGCGCAGGATCAGCAGGAAGCCGAACCGCTTCTGCGGCCGCACCTTGAGCGTGCCCTCGGCTTTGGGCAGGCGGCCGCCGATCTTCTTTTCAATCTCGCTGGTGATGCGCTCGGCATCCCCCTGGCGGGCGTGGGTGACCAGCCAGCGTGGGCTCTCGGGGACGAAGCGGCGCAGGAAGATGATGAAGAAGCCGAGGCTGCCGCCGATCCCGAACGCCAGCCGCCAGCCCAGATCCGGCCCGACCAGCCTGCCCGACAGCAGCAGCACCGAGGCCGCCGCGCCGACGATGGCGCCGCCCCAGTAGCTGCCGTTGACGATCATGTCGACCCTCCCGCGCAGCCGCGCCGGGATCAGCTCGTCGACGGCGGAGTCGATCGCCGCGTATTCGCCGCCGACCCCGATCCCGGTGATGAGGCGGAACAGCGCGAACGACCAGAAATTCCACGACAGCGCCGTGGTCAGCACGCCCAGCAGGTAGATGCCCAGCGTCACGTTGAAGATCGCCCGGCGGCCGAAGCGGTCGGTCAGCCAGCCGAAGAACATGGCACCGGACACCGCGCCCAGCACGTAGAACGCCGCGACCGAGCCGATGTCCTGCGTGGTCAGCGCCAGCGTGTCGCGGCTCTGCAGGATCGGCCCCATCGAGCCGATGATGGTGACTTCCAGCCCGTCCAGCACCCAGGTGACGCCGAGCGCCGTCACCACCAGCACGTGGAACCGGCTCCACGGCAGCCGGTCCATGCGCGCCGGGATGTCGGTCTCGATCTCGCCGTGCGCGGCGTCCATTCAGCGTCGCTCCTCGCCGATCGCCACGGCGGCGTGGACCAGCGCCAAGTGGCTCAGCGCCTGCGGCACGTTGCCCAGCATCCGCCCGTTCGTCGCGTCGACCTGCTCGTGCATCAGGCCGAGATTGCCCCCGCACGCGGCCACCATGCCGTCCATCTGCGCCGCCGCCGCCGCCCGCTCGCCGGCCAGCGCCAGCGCCTCCGCCAACCAGAAGCCGCAGGCGGTGAACGTTCCCTCTTCCCGGTCCATCCCGGAATAGCGGTACACTAGCGGTCCCCGCGCCAGCTCGCGACGGATCGCCTCCCGCGTCGCGGCCACCCGTTCGCGGCTTTCGAACCCGAACGGTGCGGCCAGCAGCAGCGCCGCGTCCAGCCGCTCGGTCCCGGGATACATGGTGTAGGATTGCTGCCGCTCGGACCAGCAATGCGCGTCGACCCAGTCGCGCACCCGGTCGCGTTCGCGCGCCCAACGCTCGGCATGGCTGGTGTCGATCTGCCCTTGAGCCGCCAGACCCACCGCGCGGTCCAGCGCCGTCCAGCAGCCGATTTTCGACATCGTGTAGCGTTCCAGCCGTTCCAACTCCCAGATGCCGGAATCCGCGCCGCGCCAGATGTCGGCGCAACGGTCGGCGAGATCGGCCAACAGCCGCCGCGTCACCAAGTCGAGCACGTGTCCGCGATGGACGAACCAGGCCGCGATCTCGAGCACGTCGCCGAACATGCCGAGTTGCATCTGGTCGCGCGCCCGGTTGCCCACCCGCACCGGCCGGCTGCCGGCGTAGCCCGGCAGGTCGAGTTCTTCCTCGTCGGGCGCCAGCGCGCCGTCCAGCCGGTACATCGTGCGCAGCCGGCCGCCGTGGCGCAGCACCGTCGCGGTCAGCCAGGAGAACGCCGCCTTCGCCTCCTCGGTGGCGCCGATCCGCAGGAACGCCTTGATGCTGTAGGCGACGTCGCGCACCCAGGCGTAGCGGTAGTCGTAGTTCTTGTCGCCGCCGACGCGCTCCGGCAGGCTGGTGGTGGCCGCCGCCGCGATGGCGCCGCTGGGCGAGAACAGCAACAGTTTGAGCGCCAACGCGCTGCGCCGGACCTCGGCCGCGTACTCGCCCTCGAACGTGAGGTTGTCGCACCACTCGCGCCACGCCTGGTCGGAGCGGTCGATGCGCCGGTCGATGGCGGCGATGTCCGGCAGGATCAGCGGCTCGTCGGCCGACGCCAGCAGCGCCGCCGTGTCGCGCGAACCGGGCGCCGTACGCAGCCGAGCCTCGACGCCGCGGTCGCTCTCGACCAGCCGTTCGACGCCGGCGTCGCTGCGCAACGCCAGCACTAGGCCGTCGACATGCAGCACGTCGCCATGCGGGCTGCCCTCGCGCCAGGCGTTGGCGCGGTCGAGCCGTCGTCCGACCAACACCTCGACGCGGAAGTCGACATGCCCCGCGATGCCCTCGACCCGCCGCCCCAGCTCGCACCAGGGCAGGCGGCCGGAAATGCCGCTGTTGAGCGAGTCGGTCAGCCGCGCCTGGCCGCTCGCAGTGGTGAACACCTGCTCCAGCACGTTGCTGTCCGGCCGGTAGCGCCGCTCGACGTCGAACGGCTCGACCGGGGTCACGGCGAACCGGCCGCCGTGTTCAGGGTCGAGCAGGCGGTCGAACAGCGGGGGGCTGTCCATGTTCGGCACGCACCACCAATCGATCGACCCGTCGCTGCCGACCAGCGCCACGCCGCGGCCGTCGCCCAACGCCGCGTACTGCGCCAGCGGCAGGATGCCCGCATCCCGCGAGGTTGGCGCGCCGGACGGGCGATCGCTCAAGGCAGGTGGTTGCCTCCGGTCACGCCATACACCTCGCCGGTTACGAAGCTCGACTCCTGCGAGGCCAGCAGCACGTACACCGGCGCGAGCTCGGCCGGCTGGCCGGGGCGCTTCATCGGAACCTCGGAGCCGAAATCGGGAATTTTCTCCTGCGGCTGCCCGCCGCTCGACTGCAACGGCGTCCATACCGGGCCGGGGGCCACGGCGTTGACGCGGATGCCCCTCTGCGCCACCTGCTTGGCCAACGCGTGCGTGAACGCGGTGATCGCCGCCTTGGTCGAGGCGTAGTCGAGCAGGCTGGGCGACGGCTGGTAGCTCTGGATCGAGGTCGTGTTGATGATGGTGGCCCCCGCCGGCATGTGCGGCAGCGCCGCCTTGCACAGCCAGAACATCGCGGTGACGTTGGTGCGGAAGGTGGCCTCGAACTGCTCGGTGGTGAGGTCGGCGATCTCCTTGACCGCGGTCTGCTTGCCGGCGACGTTGACCAGGATGTCGATGCCGCCCAAGGCGCCGCGCGTCCGCTCGATCAGGCCGGTGCAGAACGCCTCGTCGCCGATGTCGCCGGGCAGCGTCACCGCCTTGCGGCCGGCCTCCTCGACCAGCTTGACGACCTCTTGCGCGTCCCGCTCCTCGCTCGGCAGGTAGGTGAGCACGAGATCGGCGCCCTCGCGGGCGAAGGCGATGGCGACCGCGCGGCCGATGCCGCTGTCGGCGCCGGTGATCAGCGCCCGCCGCCCGGCCAGGCGGCCGAACCCCTTGTAGCTGGCCTCGCCGTGGTCGGGCTTGGGCACCATGTCCTGCGCCAGACCGGGAGCCGATTGCGGCTGGTCCTCGAACTTCGGTTGGGGATACTGCTTGATCGGGTCCTGCATGGCGTACTGGTTCATGACGGTCTCTCGGTTCGAACCATCCGCCAACGCCACTTGCTCCGAGCGGTTTTATCCTTGACCGCAACTAGCGCCGTGGCAGCGCCGCCATGATCGCGTCGGCGATCTGGTCAGGCGTGCCAACATCCTTGATGCGGATCGCGTGCTTGTCCAGCGCCGACTCCTCCAGCGTCGCGAGCTGGCTGTCGAGCAGGCTGGCCGGCATGAGTGGCCCGCATCGGATATCAGCTCCGATCAGTGGGATATTGGTTTCCCTTCAAAGAAGATAAAACCTCCTATACTCAACAAAGCTATGAACAGAACAAAATTGGGAAATTAAAAGAAGATTTAACTGCCTTAAGCGAGCGATCATTGTAAACAATACTTTCGGCATATCGCAACGCCGTTTTATGCAGGATATGGTCTAGAGTTGTATCTTCTTTATAAAAAAGGTGCGATGTTTGTGAGGCTTGTATCTCAAACGCCGCGTATCCGAAACGTCCAAACACGTTTCGTATACTGAAAGAAACATGCCTGAGCCAATTTGCGATTTTGTGACCAATCTGACTTTTTTCTTTTAAGACAAAATATGAGACAGACTCAGACGGGTTTGCGCCGACATATTGCCAACCCAAAGGGCTAATAATTGCAAGTAACGTTAAAAATCCTGCAATAATGATGGATATCGCAGAAAGCACTAGTGTTACGTATACGTACTTATTTAGGTCTTCACGGCGGTTGTATGCTGCACCTACGACAACAGTCCCGAAGGCAAGTAACCAAGAAACGGATGAAGTTGCTCTGCTTTCTAAAGATAGACGTATTTGGAGTTGAGCAGAAAGTCTAATTTCACCCTGCCTGACGACTTCTGCAATCGCATCTTTCTCCAATCGATGTTGTTGCACACTCATTATTTCCTTCTTCGGGATCATGCTCTCGGCAGCGCCGCCATGATCGCGTTGGCGATCTGGTCGGGCGTGCCGGTATCCTCGACCTCGATCGGGTGCTCGTCCGGCCCCGGCTCCTCCAGCGTGGCGAGTTGGCTATCCAGCAGGCTGGCCGGCATGAAGTGCCCACGCCGGTTGGCCAGCCGTTCGTGCAACAACTCGGGTGTCGCGTGCAGGTAGACGATCCGCACGCCCGCGCGCCCTGCCACCAGCCGGTCGCGATAGGCGCGTTTCAAGGCCGAACACGTCACTATCCCTGCCCCGTCATCCGCCAGCCGGGCGCCGATCCAGGTCGCGATGGCATCGAGCCAGGGCCAGCGGTCGTCGTCGTCGAGCGGGATGCCGGCGTGCATCTTGGCGACGTTGGCCGCCGGGTGCAGGTCGTCGCCCTCCTGGAACGGCCAGCCGAGCCGGGCGTCGAGCGCCTCAGCCACCGTGGTCTTGCCGCTGCCGGACACGCCCATGACAATGAGCACCTGCTTCTTGATCGCGGCCCCGTCGCTCACGCCAGCCTGGCCCAGCGATGGCCGTGCCCGGCCAGCAGGCTGTCCGCCGCCGCCGGCCCGGCGCTGCCGGCAGGGTAGTGCTGCACCGGGATGTCGCCGGTGGCCCAGGCGTCGAGCATCGGCTGCACCACCTCCCAGCCGGCCTCGATGTTGTCGGCGCGCTGGAACAGCGTGGCGTCCCCGATCAGCACGTCGTACAGCAGCGTCTCGTAGCCGGTGGCGCTGCCGGTGCGGAAATAGTCGCCGTAGCGCATGTCCATCGTCACCGGCCCGAGCCGGACCAGCGGTCCCGGCACCTTGGCGCTGAACTGCAGGCTGACGCCCTCGGTCGGTTGGATGTGCAGCGTCATGACGTTGGGCGCCAAGCGGTCGACCGGCGTGTCGCGGAACATGGCGAACGGCGCCTGCTTGAAATGCACCACCACCTCGGTCCGCCGCAGCGCGAGCCGCTTGCCGGTGCGCAGGTAGAACGGCACCCCGGCCCAGCGCCAGTTGTCGATGCCGAGCTTCATCGCGACGTAGGTCTCGGTGTCGGACGCCGGATCGACGTCCGGCTCGCCTTGGTAGCCCGCCACCTCGCGGCCGCGCACGCCGCCCGCATCGTATTGCCCGCGCACCACGCAGCCGCGCACCTCGGCCTCGGACAGGGGACGGATCGCCTGGATCACCTTGGCCTTCTCGGCGCGCACCGCGTCGGCGTCGAAGCTGTTCGGCGCCTCCATGGCGGTCATCGCGAGCAGTTGGAACATGTGGTTGGGCACCATGTCGCGCAGCGCCCCGGTCGGCTCGTAGAACCGGGCGCGGGACTCGACGCCCACCGTCTCGGCGGCGGTGATCTCCACGAAATCGATATGGTCGCGCTGCCACAGCGGCTCGAAGATGCCGTTGCCGAAGCGCAGCGCCATGATGTTCTGCACCGTCTCCTTGCCGAGGAAATGGTCGATGCGGAAGATCTGGGTCTCGTCCAGCACCTTCAGGATGCGGGCGTTGAGCGCCCGCGCCGAGGGCAGGTCATGGCCGAACGGCTTCTCGATCACCACCCGGCGGAACGGGCCGCCTGCCTCGTCCAGCAGCCCTGCCTCCGCCAAGCGGTCGATCACCGGGCCGAAGAAGCGGTCGGCGACCGCCAGGTAGAACACCGCCGAACCGTCGCCGATCCACTCGCCGATGGCGGCGAAGGTCGCCGGGTCGTCGAAATCGCCGCTGCGGTACGACAGCCGCCGCCGCAGCCAGGTGAGCGAGGTCTGGTCGAGGCTGCCGGCGGTCGCGTCGCCGCCGCGCTCGGCCAGGAAGCTCTGCATGTTGGCGGTCTGCAGCGTGCGGAACGACTCGTCGTCGCCCGGCACGCGGTCGACGCCCAGCACGCGGAAGCGGTCGTCGAGCAGGCCGGCGACGCTGAGGTTGTACAGCGCCGGCATCAGCAGCCGGCGGGTGAGGTCGCCGCCGGCGCCGAAGATCACCACCGCCGAGGGCGGTGCCGTGACGGCGCGCGACAGCTTGCTCGGGTCGTCGGCGAGCGTCGCGTCGAGCGCGTCGACCATCTCAGGACTTCGCCGCGCCGGACTTCTTGACCTGCGCGCGAGCCGCTTCCGTGACCTTCTCGGCGCTGAAGCCGAACTTCTCCATCACCTTGGCGGCCGGCGCCGACGCGCCGAAGGTGTGCATCCCGATGATCGCCCCGGTCATGCCGGCATAGCGGTCCCACCCCATCGTCGCCCCCTGCTCGACCGCGACGCGCGCCGTGATGTGCGGCGGCAGCACGCTGGCGCGGTACGACTCGTCCTGCTTCTCGAACTGGTCCCAGGACGGCATCGAGACCAGGCGCACCCGGATGCCCTCTTTCTCAAGCGTCTCGGCGGCGCCGACGATCAGCCCGATCTCGCTGCCAGTCGCCATCAGGATCACCTGCGGCTCGCCGCCGGGCGTGTCGGCCAGCACGTAGGCGCCGCGCGCGAGGCCGCTGGCCGGGGCGAACTTCTTGCGGTCCAGCGTCGGCAGCGCCTGGCGCGACAGGGCGAGCGCGGTCGGCTCGTGGGTCAGCGAGAGGGCCAGCTTCCACGCCTCGGCCACCTCGTTGGCGTCGCCCGGCCGGATCACGACCAGGCCCGGCACGGCGCGCAGGGAGGCTAGTTGCTCGATCGGCTGGTGCGTCGGCCCGTCCTCGCCCACGCCGATGCTGTCATGGGTGAAGATGTAGATGACCGGCAGCTCCATGATCGCCGACAGCCGGATCGGCGGCTTCATGTAGTCGCTGAAGATCAGGAAGCCGGAGGCGTAGGAGCGCAGGCCGCTCAGCGCCATGCCGTTGGCGATCGACCCCATGGCGTGCTCGCGGATGCCGAAATGCATGTTGCGGCCGCCGTAGCTGCCAAACTGGAAGCTGCCGGCGCCCTGGAACGTCATGTTGGACTTGGTGGACGGCGCCAGATCGGCGGCGCCGCCGATCAGCCAGGGGATGTGCGGGCCGATGGCGTTCAGCACCTTCTGGCTGCTGTCGCGCGACGCCAAGCCCTTGGGATCGGCGTCGAAGCTCGGGATGTCGGCGTCCCAGCCGGACGGCAGCTTATGCTGGTTGATCTGGTCGAGTTCGGCGGCGAGTTCCGGATACTCGGCGCGGTAGCGGGCGAACAGCGCCTCCCACTCGCCGGACAGCCTGGCGCCGCGCGCACCGAGCTTTGTCGCGAACCGTTCGGTGACGCCGTCGGGCACCAGGAACTGCGCGTCCTCCGGCCAGCCGTACGACTTCTTGGCGCCCTTGATCTCCTCGTCGCCCAGCGGTTCGCCGTGGGCTTCCTTGGTGCCGGCTTTCTTCGGCGCACCGTAGCCGATGACGCTGTGGACGACGATCATGCTCGGCCGGTCGGCGACGCCCTTGGCCGCCTCCAAGGCGCTCAGCACGGCGGCGGTGTCGTTCGCCTCGTCGACGTGCTGCACGTGCCAGCCATAGGCGGCGAAGCGGGCGCCCACGTCCTCGCTGAACGCCAGGTTGGTGCTGCCCTCGATGGTGATCTTGTTGCTGTCGTAGATCCAGGTCAGGTTGCCGAGCTTGAGGTGCCCGGCGGTCGACGCCGCCTCGGAGGCGACGCCCTCGTTCATGTCGCCGTCGCCGCACAGGGTCCAGACGCGGTGGCTGAACAGCTCGAAGCCGGGCTTGTTGTAGCGCGCGGCGAAGGCGCGCTCGGCGATCGCCATGCCGACCGAGTTGCCGCAGCCCTGGCCGAGCGGCCCGGTGGTGGTCTCGACGCCGGTGGTCAGGCGGTACTCCGGATGGCCGGGGGTGCGGCTGGACAGTTGGCGGAACTGCTTGATGTCGTCGAGGCTGACCGCCTCGCTGCCGTCCGGGTTCTTCACCCCTGAGAGATGCAGCAGCGAGTACAGCAGCATCGAGGCGTGGCCGACCGAGAGCACGAAGCGGTCGCGGTTCGGCCAGTCGGGCTTCGCGGGGTCGTACGCCAGCATGTCCTGCCACAGCGTGTAGCCGACCGGGGCCAGGCCCATCGGCGTGCCGGGATGGCCGGACTTGGCCTTCTGCACCGCGTCCATCGAGAGCGTGCGGATGGTGTTGATGGCGGTCTGGTCGATGTCGCCGGTCTGCATGTCCATAGCGCTCGCTCCCTGGGTCCGTTGTGCTTCACATAACGCATAGGCCGTAACGCGCCAACGCCGGCTTGCCACGTCGGTGGCGGCGGAATACTCCATGTTGATGGCAAATCACGCGACCGGCCCGATCCGCCTCGTGGTCACGGACGTCGACGGCACGCTGGTGCGGCACGACAAGGCCCTGGCGCCCGAGACCGTCGCCGCCGTGCGGGCGCTCCGCCAGCACGGCATCAAGTTCGGCCTGGTCAGCAGCCGCCCGCCCACCGGGCTCGACGTGCTGATCGAGCCGCTGGCGCTTGACACCCCGCGCGCCGGGTTCAACGGCGGCCTGATCCTCGACCCGCACGACAACGTGGTGGCCGAGCTGACCATCCCCGAGGCGGCCTGCCGCATCGCGGTGGCGCACCTCGAAGCCAACAAGGTCGACGCCTGGGTGTTCGCCGACGGGCTGTGGTACGCGACCAGCGACCACGGCCACTACGTGCCGCGCGAGAAGCTGTCGATCCAGCAGGATCCGCATCTGGTCCCCGACCTCGGCCCGCATCTCGGCCGCGTCCACAAGGTCATGGGCGCCTCGCCGGACTTCGCGCTGATGGGGCGCATGGAGTCGGAGATCCGCGGCAAGCTCGGGCCGGACGCCGCGGTGCATCGCAGCCAGTCGTACTACCTCGACATCACCCATAAGGACGCCAACAAGGGCTTCGCCGCCGCCTCCCTGGCGCGCCTGCTGGGCATCGACGTGGCCGAGATGTGCTGCCTGGGCGACATGCCCAACGACGTGCCGATGTTCGAGGTGGCCGGGCTGTCGATCTGCATGGGCAACGCGCCGGAAGCGGTGCAGGCGTTGGCGACCGAGATCACCGGCTCCAACGAGGAGACCGGCTGGGCCGACGCGATCGAGCGCTTCGTGCTGCCGCGAGCGCCTAAGCCGTGATCTCCAGTATCATCCAGCCGAGATGTCGACGGCCGTGCTCGTCGCGTGCCGTCACGGTGATGCGGTGTGTCCCGGTCGGCAAATCGGCCGGCAACGTCGCCTGCCACAGATGCGTGGACGGCCCGGCATTCACCCAAGGCTTCTTGGTCTCCAGGTTGCGCGCGTAAACCTCGTCGACGAACGGGTCGCGCCGCAGCGTGCGGGTCATCGGCAGGTCCGCGCCGCCACGCCCGATCCGGTACGCGACGGTGGAGCGCGGGCCGCCGTCGAACAGGTTGACCACCAGACGCGTCGACGACGCCGCCGCCTGCGCGATCGGGCCGCCCAGCAAGCTGCCGGGCGGAACCTCGCGCATCACCTCCGGGCCGTCGCGGTGCAACTGGCTGTCGAGCACGATGCGCATCTGGCTGCCCGAACGGTCCCGCGCCGGCATCAGCGTGGTCGTGTAGCGGCGGCCGTCCACGGCAAGGACATGGAAGCCGTTTGGACTGCCGTCGCTGGCCAGCGCCACTGGGATGCCGGCCTCGTCGAACGGCCCGCTCCACCAACTGCCCGACGCGGCGCTCAGCACATGGCGGTGGTGAGTGCCCGCCGTGAAGCCGTCATCCGCACCGAGATACCAGTGCTCGTTGGTGTGGGTGTGGCCGCTGAAGCTCACGCTGTTGCGGTGCGTCGAAATCCCAGCGCGTCGCGCGGCACATTGGCCAGGACGTTGCGCACGAAGTCGAGCTGCCGGGCGCCGAAGCGGCCCTGGTACTTGCCGTAGCCGTTCGGCTTCTTCGGGTCGGTGCCGAGGTACTCGACATTGTCGAGCAGCAAGAACGTCGCGGAGCCATACTGGAAGGCGCTGTAGCGCGGCCCGAAGACGCGCTGGAACGTCTCGCGCGAGTGGGCGTCGTCCGGCGCCTCCAGGTTCATGTCGTGGTTGCCGCAGCAATTATACCACGGCACGCCGATGCTGCCGACGATGCGGTTCGACCGCTCGTAGAACGACAGGTCGTCGAACATGATGTCGCCATGGGTGATGCCGAACGCCGCGTCGATCCCGGCCGTGGCGGCCACCACGTCGTCTCGCACGAAGCCCAACTCGGCCAGGCTTTCCGGTTGTGGATCGGTGAACAGCAGCGCCTTGAAACTGTCCGCCTCGGGCTGTCGGCGCAGCGCGAAATCGATCGAGTCCGGCAGATTTCCGGTTGGGGCGATCCCTGCGAAGCGAAAGGCGAGCGCCGACGGCGAGCCATCCGGCGCGTGGATGTAGGAAAACCGCGGCAATTGGGTCGCTGGGTCAAGCGGCGTCATGAAGCCGCTCGGCTTGACGACGAACACCACGTCGCCCGGACTGATCGGCAAGCTCCAGCGTCCGTCGGAATCGGTCGTCGCGACCTCTCGGCCGTTCGACACCATGACCGCCGCCAAGCCTCGGCGGCCCGTGCCGACCTGCTCGAACACCGAGCCGCGAGCTGTTTCGACCGGCTGAGCCTGCGCCGCACCTCTCAGAGCCACACCGGCGACCCCGGCCATCGCCTGCCGGCGCGTGAACTCACCCGCGCTCACGCAGCCCCGAGCGCCGCCTCGACACGGCGGACCGCCTGAAGCGGCAGCGCCGCCCGGCCGACCACCTGGCCGCCAACGTAGGCCAGCCAGTCCACGCCCGCCGGCGGGGGCGGACGCAGCTCGATCAGCCGAGACTCCTCGTCCAGCGCGACGGCGCGATAGCTGCGCCAACCCTCCGTCACCGGACCCAGGATACGGACGACGCGGGCGATCGCCTCGCCCGCCTCGTCCACCGCGATCCACTCCAATGTGCGGCGCTGGCCCGCCGCCTCATCCACCCGCCCGCGCAGCCAGTGCAGGCGCCGTGTCCGCATGGGCCCGGATCAGGCCGACTTCTTCATGATCTCGTCGGCGATGTTGCGCGGCACCGGGTCGTAGTGGTGGAACTGCATGGTGAACGAGGCGCGGCCCTTGGTCATGCTGCGCAGGTCGCTGATGTAGCCGAACATCTCCTTCAGCGGCACGTGCGCGCGCACCATCACCGTGCTGCCGGCGCTGTCCTGGTTCTGGATCATGCCGCGGCGGCGGTTGAGGTCGCCCACCACGTCGCCGACATGGTCGCTGGGCGTCGTCACCTCGACGTCCATGATCGGCTCCAGGATCACCGGGCCGGCCTTCTTCATGCCCTCGCGGAAGCACGCCTTGGCCGCGATCTCGAACGCCAGCGCGCTGGAGTCGACGTCGTGGTACTTGCCGTCGACCAGGCTGTACTTGAAGTCGACCGTGGGGAAGCCGGCCAGCACGCCTGTGTCCGCCTGCACCTTGATGCCCTTCTCGACCGCCGGGATGTACTCGCGCGGCACCGTGCCGCCGACCACCTTGTTCTCGAACGCCACGCCCGCGTTGCGCTCCTGCGGCTCGAACACGATCTTGACCTCGGCATACTGGCCGGAGCCGCCGGTGTGCTTCTTGTGCGTGTAGGTCTCGGGGTGGCTCGTG
>CAXUHK010000110.1:0-1569 GCA_964250775.1 uncultured Acetobacteraceae bacterium
TAGGTGCTGAACTTGTAGCCGCGGCGGTACTCGAACTTGTCGACCGCCTTCATCAGGCCGATGTTGCCCTCCTGGATCAGGTCCAGGAACTGCAGCCCGCGGTTGGTGTACTTCTTGGCGATCGAGATCACCAGCCGCAGGTTGGCCTCGATCATCTCCTTCTTGGCCCGGGCGCTGTCGCGCTCGCCGCGGTTGACCGTCATGTAGACGCGGCGGAACTCGCTGATCGGCAGCCCGGCATCGGTCGCGACCGTCGCCACCTGGGCGCGGATGCGGACCAGATCCTCGGTGTTGCGCGACAGCAGCAGCTTCCAGGACTTGCCCGGCAGCTTGCCCATGCGGTCCAGCCAGTTGGGGTCGAGCTCGCTGCCGCGGTACTGGGTTAGGAAGTCGTCGCGCGCGACCTTGGCCGCCTCGGCCATGCGCAGCATCTGGCCTTCCATCCCGTTCAGCCGCTGGTTCAACTGCTTGAGCTGCATCACCAGCTCGTCGATGCGGTTGTTGTGCAACTGCACCTGCTGCACCTTGGCGACCAGCTCCTCGCGCTGCTTCTCGTACGCCTTCTCGCCGCGGACGTTGACCTCCTCGCCGGAGGTGATCGACTCCAGGCGCTTGGACTGCATCTTGCTGAGCTTCTTGTAAAAGCCCTCGACCTCCTCGAAAGTCGCCAGCACCTCGGGCTTGAGCTTCTCCTCCAAGGCGGACAGCGACAGGCCGGCGCCCTCGCCCTCCTCGGCGTCCTCATCTTCGGCCGGTGGCTCGACGAAGGCTGCTTCCGCGGCCGGCTCGCCCTCGGCGGCGGCCTCGACCGCGGCCACCGGCGGGCCGCCCTGGGTCGCCTCCAGGTCCACGATGTCGCGCAGCAGCATCCGGCCGGCCTTCAACGCCTCGTGCCAGGTGATGATGGCGCGGAACGTCAGCGGGCTCTCGCACAGGCCGCCGATCATCATGTCGCGCCCGGCCTCGATGCGCTTGGCGATGGCGATCTCGCCCTCGCGCGACAGCAGCTCGACGCTGCCCATCTCGCGCAGGTACATCCGCACCGGGTCATCGGTGCGGCCGAGGTTCTCGGCGTCGATGTTGCCCGCCGCCTCCTCGGAACCCTCCTCCTCCTCCTTCTCCGGCTTGGCGGCGGCAGGGTCGGCTTCCTCCGCCTCCTCGCCCTCGACCACCTGGATGCCCATCTCGCTCAGCATAGCCATCAGGTCTTCAATCTGCTCGGAGCTGGCCTGGTCCGGGGTCAGCACCAGGTTCAGCTCGTCGAACGTGATGTGGCCGCGCTCGCGCCCGCGCGCGATTAGCCGCTTGACGGCGGAGGACTGGGTATCGAGCAGGGTGGTGTCGGCGTCCTGCTCGGCGGTGGCGGTGTCGCCGGCTGCGGTGGGTTTGGTTGCCATGGCTGGTGCCACTCCGTCGAAATTGAGTCGGGTCCGACGCTCAGGCGGCGTCGACGGCGAAATCGGAATCCGTGAGTTGCGCACGTGCCAGATGCAACGCGATCAGGCGTTGCTGTCGAACCGCGTCGCATCGCTGCGCGAAATCCCGGGTCGCGGGGCCGAAAAAAAGAGG
>CAXUHK010000110.1:1579-13540 GCA_964250775.1 uncultured Acetobacteraceae bacterium
CGAAAGTGGCGGGCCGCGCGCCGGTGCGGCGCTGGCGGGAATCGGCGAAGAAGCAGTCGAGCAAGGCGGTGCGGTACTCGCGCGCCAGCCCAGGATGGCGGATCTGCGCCGCCGCATCCTCCAGCCGCGCCCGCAACCCGGCGCGCTGCTCCGGTGACGTTCCGGCGCCCTCGCGCAGCAAGTCGAATAAGGCGTGGCCGAGAGGCTGCGCCGTCTGCAGCACGGCCTCGAACGCCGCCCGGCCACGGGCGCGCACCAGGCTGTCCGGATCCTCGCCCGCCGGCATCCGCGCCACCGCCAGGGTCTGCTCCGGGGTCAGCAGCGGCAGCGCCACGCTCACCGCCCGCGACGCCGCCCGCGCGCCGGCGGCATCGCCGTCGAAGCACAGCACCGGCGCGGGCGACAGCCGCCACAGCCCTGCCAGTTGCAGGTCGGTCAGCGCGGTGCCGAGCGGGGCCACCGCCGCCTCGAACCCAGCTTGGTGCAGCGCGATCACGTCGAGGTAGCCCTCGACGACCACCAGGCGGTGCCCGGCGCGGACGGCGCCGCGGGCGCGGTCGAGGCCGAACAGCGTGCGGCGCTTGCTGAACACCGCCGTCTCCGGCCCGTTCAGGTATTTCGGCTGCCCGTCCCCCAGGATGCGGCCGCCCAGGCTGACCGCGCGGCCGCGGGAGTCGCGGATCGGGAACATGACCCGGCCGGCGAACAGGTCGTATGGCGCGCGGCCATCCTCGCTGTCGCGCAACACCCCGGCCTCAACCAGCGACGCGGCGTCGATCCCCTCGCGGCCCAGCTCCGCCACGATGGCGCCGCGCGCCTCGCCGGACCAGCCGAGGCCGTGGCCCCGGATGGTATCGTCGCCCAGGCCCCGGTCCCGGAGATAGGCCAGCGCGCGCTCGCCGTCGCGGCCCCAGAGCCGGCGCTGGTGCGCGGCGCTCGCGGCTTCCAGCACGGCGTGCAGGTCGCCCCGACGCTGCTCCACGGCCGCCGCTTCCGGCGTCGATTTCGGCACGTCGAGCCCGGCCTCGCCGGCGAGCTGGGACACCGCCTCGGGGAAACCGCAGCCCTGGGTCTGCATGACGAAGCTGATCGCGTCGCCGTGCGCGCCGCAGCCGAAGCAGTGGAAGCCGTCCTCGTAGACGTAGAAGCTCGGCGTCTTCTCGCCGTGGAACGGGCAGCAGCCTTTCCATTGCTTGCCGGAGCGGGCCAGCTTCACCCGCCGGCCGATGATCGCCGAGATCGGCGTGCGGGCGCGCAGCTCGTCGAGGAAGGCGGGCGGCAGCGCCATGCGCTACGCCGTCAGGGCGGCGCGCACCAGCGGGCCGGCGGCGGCCATGTCCATCGCGGCGCCATGGCTGGCCTTCAGCGCCGCCATCACCCGGCCCATGTCCTTGACCGACGCGGCTTGCGTCTGGGAAATCGCCGCCGTCACCGCGTCGCGCAGCGCCGTCTCGCCCATGGCCTGCGGCAGGAAGCCCTCGATCACCGCGACCTCCGCCGCCTCCTTGGCAGCCAGCTCGGGGCGATTGCCCTGTTCGTACAGGGCGATGCTCTCGCGCCGCGACTTCACCATGCCGCGTAACAGAGCCACGATGCCGTCGTCGGGAATCGGCTCACCCGGCCGGGCCGCGATGTCGGCGTCCTTGAGCCTGGCCGTCACCATGCGCAGCGTGGAGACACGGGCCTGGTCGCCGGCCTTCATCGCGGTCTTGATCTGATCGGTGAACACGGCGCGCAACGTCATCGTGGAGTCTCCCCAAGCCCGCTTTCTATCACGACGAGCGGCCATCGTGGAAGGGAACCGATTTCCCAGGCCGCCGTCACAGCTCTTGCTGTGGGAAAAACATTCCCATAGAACCGTTCTCATGCAGATGAGCGTCGAGACGATGCTGGAGCGGCTGGGCGGCGCCGAGCGAGCGGCGGCCTTGCTCGGCGTCGGGACCGAGGCGGTGCGCAAGTGGCGACAGAGCCGTGCGATCCCGGCCCGGCATTGGCCGGCCTTGCTGCAGGCGACCGGCCTCGGGCTGGCCGATCTGCCCGGCGGACCCCTAGCCACAGCGAGGCCAGCGATGCCCGACCACTCACTGCCGCCCGCAGGCGCCACGGCGGCGCTGGCGCTGGCCGATGGACAGGTGATCTGGGGCCGTGGCTTCGGCGCGCATACCGCCGCCGCGGCGGTCGGCGAGGTGTGCTTCAGCACCGGCATGACCGGCTACCAGGAGACGCTGACCGACCCGTCCTTCGCCGCGCAGATCATCACCTTCACCTTCCCGCATATCGGCAATGTCGGCGCCAACCACCAGGACATCGAGGCCACGACCATCGCCGCGCGCGGCCTGGTGGTGAGCCAGGACCCGACCGAGCCGTCCAACTGGCGCGCCGGGCAGGGCCTCGATGCCTGGCTGCGGGCGCAAGGCGTCCCCGGGATCGCCGGCGTCGACACCCGCGCCCTGACCCGGCGCATCCGCGACTCGGGCGCCCCCACGGGCGTGCTGAGCCATCCCGCCGACGGCCGCTTCGACCTGCCGGCGTTGCTGGAGCAGGCAAGGGCGTGGGCCGGCCTCACCGGCATGGACTTGGCGCGCGCGGTGTCCTGCACGCAGGGCTACGCCTGGGACGAGACGCGCTGGGCCTGGCCGCAGGGCTTCGGCCGGCAAACCGCGCCGCGCCGCCATGTCGTCGCGGTCGATTACGGCGCCAAGCGCAACATCCTGCGCTGCCTCGCCTCCGCCGGCTGCCGCGTTACCGTGGTGCCGGCCGACACCGACGCCGCCGGCATCCTGCGCCACGTGCCGGACGGCGTGTTCCTGTCCAACGGGCCGGGCGACCCCGCCGCCACCGCCGCCTACGCGGCGCCGGCGATCCGGGGCGTGCTCGACGCCGGCGTGCCGGTGTTCGGCATCTGCCTCGGGCATCAGTTGCTGGCGCTGGCGCTGGGCGGGCGCACCTACAAGCTGGAGCGCGGCCATCGCGGCGCCAACCAGCCGGTGCAGGAGCTGGCCACCGGCCGGGTCGAGATCACCAGCCAGAACCACGGCTTCGCGGTCGACGAGGCGAGCCTGCCGGACGGCGTGCGGGTCACGCACCGCAGCCTGTTCGACGGCAGCAACGAGGGCATCGCGTGCGACGCGCGGCGCGCGTTCAGCGTGCAGTACCATCCCGAGGCCAGCCCGGGTCCAAGCGATAGCCACCATCTGTTCGAGCGGTTCGTCGCGATGATGGGGCCTGGCAGTTGATCGGAGATCGGACGTTTCGCGAAGTCATTCGAACAGTCTCGGTCAGCTACCCGATCCCGTTCCTGGTCGTGTCGCTCCTGGCCGGCGGCATCGCGATGCTCGGCTTGTATGCGGCGGCGCCGGTCTGGCCGTTGGCTTCGGCAGGCCTCCTTTCAGTAGTCTCGGCGATAGCCCTCGCCGGGTTTTCGGCTATTCG
This sequence comes from uncultured Acetobacteraceae bacterium, assembly GCA_964250775.1. Taxonomy (GTDB): domain Bacteria; phylum Pseudomonadota; class Alphaproteobacteria; order Acetobacterales; family Acetobacteraceae; genus CAVRQM01. Next base: position 5,012 of record CAXUHK010000110.1, read on the forward strand.
GCGGCCGGAGCTGTTGCGCTCCGAACAACATACGCTTCAGCGACGATTGCTTGACATCATTGGCGACGTTGACCTGAATCCAGACGTGCGGACCATTGTTGGCGAAGTTCTTACCTCGACCGTTCAGCCGACTGCGCCGAAGCAGGCTGGCAACCGGCTAAGTCGAACCGTAAAAAACGAAGTGGACCGAAACGATGACTAGGCGCGTCTTCGTTGTAGCACTCGACGGCAACGATCCAGCATCCGACGTGCGTGTGTTCCGCAACGCGATCAAGGACAACCTCGACATCAAGAGTTGGTGGAACTACATCCCGTTCGTCTACCTACTGGCCAGCGAGCGAAACTCGGACGAGCTATCCGCCAGTCTATACAAGCGGTCTGGCATCCGGCGATTTTTCGTCATGCAGGTAAACCTTGCCGAATCCGAGGGGTTGTTGCCCGACGAGGCCTGGGCCTGGATTCGGCGGCAAACAGCGATGATCTCGAGTCAGCACACCGAGCAGGCCGTAGCCGCCGCCGAGGGTTGATCCAGCCATGCCCCGCCGCGCCGACCTGCGCTCCATCCTCATCATCGGCGCCGGACCGATCGTCATCGGCCAGGCCTGCGAGTTCGACTACTCGGGGGCGCAGGCGTGCAAGACGCTGCGCGCCGAAGGCTTCCGGGTCGTGCTCATCAACTCCAACCCCGCCACCATCATGACCGACCCCGGCCTGGCCGACGCGACCTATGTCGAGCCGATCACCGCCGAGTTCGTCGAGCGGGTGATCGCGCGCGAGCGACCGGACGCGATCCTGCCGACCATGGGCGGGCAGACGGCGCTCAACGTCGCCATGCAGCTGCACGCCTCGGGGGCACTCGCCCGCCACGGCGTCGAGCTGATCGGCGCCGACGCCGTGGTGATCGACCGCGCCGAGGACCGGCTCAAGTTCCGCGACGCCATGGCCGAGATCGGCATCGAGAGCCCGCGCAGCCGCATCGCGCACTCTCTCGCGGAGGCGCGCGAGGGACTGGCCGAGATCGGCCTGCCGGCGGTGGTCCGCCCGAGCTTCACCCTGGGCGGCACCGGCGGCGGCATCGCCTACAACCGCGAGGAGTTCGAGCGCATCGTGCAGTCGGGGCTGGACGCCTCGCCCACCGACGAGGTGCTGATCGAGGAGAGCGTGCTCGGCTGGAAGGAGTACGAGATGGAGGTGGTGCGCGACCGCGCCGACAACTGCATCATCGTCTGCGCCATCGAGAACGTCGACCCGATGGGCGTCCACACCGGCGACAGCGTCACCGTGGCCCCGGCGCTGACGCTGACCGACCGCGAGTACCAGGCGATGCGCGACGCCTCGATCGCCTGCCTGCGCCGCATCGGCGTCGACACCGGCGGCTCGAACGTGCAGTTCGCGGTCAACCCCGCCGATGGCCGCATGGTGGTGATCGAGATGAACCCCCGCGTGTCGCGCTCCTCGGCGCTGGCGTCCAAGGCGACCGGGTTCCCGATCGCCAAGGTCGCGGCCAAGCTCGCGGTCGGCTACACGCTGGACGAACTGGCGAACGACATCACTCGCACCACGCCGGCCAGCTTCGAGCCCACCATCGATTACGTGGTGGTCAAGATCCCGCGCTTCACTTTCGAGAAGTTCCCCGGCACCTCGGCCACGCTCAGCACCAGCATGAAATCGGTGGGCGAGGCGATGGCGATCGGCCGCAGCTTTCCCGAGGCGCTGCAGAAGGCGCTGCGCAGCATGGAGACCGGGTTCTCCGGCCTCGACCCGGTGGCCCCGCCGGGCGACGGCGGCACCGACGCGTTCCGCGCCGCCCTGTCATCGCCGCGTCCCGACCGGCTGCTGATGGCCGCACAGGCGTTGCGCGCCGGCGTGTCGGTCGAGGACATCCACGATGCCTGCCGCTTCGACCCGTGGTTCCTGCGCGAGCTGGCGCGCATCGTCGCGGCCGAGCAGGCGGTGGCGCGCGATGGCCTGCCGCGGGAGGCGTTCGCCTTGCGTCGGCTCAAGGCGCTGGGCTTCTCCGACGCGCAACTGCGCCGCCTCACTGGCGAGGACGCGACCGCGCTGCGCGAGCGGCTGGGCGTGCAGCCGGTGTACAAGCGCATCGACACCTGCGCCGCAGAGTTCGCCTCCGCCACGCCGTACATGTATTCAACCTACGACACCGGCTTCGGCGTGCCGGAGTGCGAGGCCGATCCCACCGACCGGCAGAAGATCGTCATCCTCGGCGGCGGCCCGAACCGCATCGGCCAGGGCATCGAGTTCGACTATTGCTGCGTCCACGCCGCCTACGCGCTGCGCGACGCCGGCTACGAGACGATCATGGTCAACTGCAACCCGGAGACGGTGAGCACCGACTACGACACGTCCGACCGGCTGTATTTCGAGCCGCTGACCGCCGAGGACGTGATCGCGCTGGTGCGGCGCGAGCAGGCGCGCGGCGCCGTACTCGGCTGTATCGTGCAGTATGGCGGGCAGACGCCGCTGAAGCTGTCGCACGCGCTGACCGCCGCCGGCATCCCGATCCTCGGCACCAGTGCCGACGCCATCGACGTCGCCGAGGATCGCGAGCGGTTCGGCGCGCTGCTGCGCCGCATCGGCCTGCGCCAGCCGGAGAACGGCATCATCCGAGAGGCCGCCGAGGCCGATCCCGTTGTGGCGCGGATCGGCTTCCCGGTGGTGATCCGGCCGAGCTACGTGCTGGGCGGCCGCGCCATGGAGATCGTCCACGACACGCGCGGCCTGCACCGCTACCTGCGCGAGGCGGTGCGCGTCTCCGGCGACAACCCGGTGCTGATCGACCGCTACCTCAACGACGCCATCGAGGTCGATGTCGACTGCATCTGCGACGGCGAGCGCGTCTACGTGGCCGGCGTCATGGAGCACATCGAGGAGGCCGGCATCCACTCCGGCGACAGCGCCTGCGCCCTGCCGCCGTACTCGCTGTCGCCCGCCATCATCGCCGAGTTGCGGGTGCAGACCGAGGGGCTGGCGCGGGCGCTGCGCGTGGTCGGCCTGATGAACGTGCAGTATGCGATCAAGGACGACGAGATCTTCGTGCTCGAGGTGAACCCGCGCGCCTCGCGCACGGTGCCGTTCGTGGCCAAGGCGACCGGCGTGCCCATCGCCAAGGTCGGCGCGAGGGTGATGGCCGGCGAGAGGCTTGACGCCTTTCGCCTCGACAGCCGCGCCGTGGCGCCGCACGTGGCGGTCAAGGAGGCGGTGTTCCCGTTCAACCGCTTCGCCGGCGTGGACACCATCCTGGGGCCGGAGATGAAGTCGACCGGCGAGGTGATGGGCCTCGACGTGAGCTTCGACCGAGCCTTCGCCAAGAGCCAGTTGGGAGCGGGCGTGCGGCTGCCCGAGCGCGGCACGGTGTTCCTCTCGGTGCGCGACAGCGACAAGCCGGCGGCGTTGGGCGTCGCGCGCCGGCTGCTCGAAATGGGCTTCGCGGTGCTGGCGACGCGCGGCACCGCCGTCCGGTTGCGCGAGGCGGGGCTGAAAGTCGGCGTGGTCAACAAGGTGCTGGAGGGCCGTCCGCACTGCGTCGACGCCATCCGCTCGGGGGAGATCCAGTTGGTCATCAACACCGCCGCCGGCGCGCAATCGGTCAGCGACAGCTTCGACATCCGCCGCAGCGCGCTGACGCACGGCGTGCCGCACTACACCACGGTCGCCGGGGCGCGGGCAGCGACGCACGCGATCGCGGCGCTGAAGGCGGGCAGCCTGGGGGTGATGCCGCTGCAGGCGTATTTCCACGCCGAGTTCTGAGGCTACTCCGCCGGTGCGGATTCCGGCGCCCGTTCCAGCTTCGCGTTGTGCGCGATGAGCAGCGCCGTGACCATGCCGACCAGGCCGAGGGCCGCGATCACCAGCAGGCCGGCGTCGAAGTTGCCGGTGGCGTCCCTCAGCCAGCCCATCGCGTACTGGCCGCCGAAGCCGGCGAGGTTGCCCAGCGAGTTCACCGCCGCGATGCCGCCCGCCGCCGCGGCGCCGGACCGCTAGGCGGTCGGCCGCGTCCCGCTGACTGGCAGGCGGGCGAAGATGCCGCACCCCGCGACCGAGAGGCGCAGCATCTTCACGACCGGGGACGCGAACGCCACCGAGGCGGCGATGCCCGCCGCCGCGACGAACAGGGCGAACGCGATGTGGTGCCGGCGCTCGCCGCTCCGGTCGGAGTGGCGGCCCCAATAGACGATGCCGACCACGCCCACGACGTAGGGCAGCGCGGTGACGAAGCCGGTCGCCACGTAGTCGATGCCGAACCCCTTGACGATCTGCGGCAGGAACGCGCTCAAGCCGTAGTTGGTCGCGTTGGCGCCGAAATAGATCAGGGCCGCGGCCAGCACCCGCGCGTCGAGCAGCGCCTGCCAGATGCTGAACCGCTCCGCCGCCTCGCGCTGCCGCCGCTCGCGTTCCTGCCGCGCGACCAGCCAGTCCCGCTCGTCGGTCGCGAGCTAGGTCGCGTGCGCCGGCGCGTCGGTCAGGTAGGCCAGCACCACGACCGAGAGAACGAGCGCGGGGATCGCCTCGATCAGGAACATCCACTGCCAGCCGGCGAAACCGGAGAACCCGTCCAGGGTCAGCAGCGCCCCGGACAGCGGCGCTCCGACCACCGTCGAGAGCGGGATCGCCGCCATGAAGTAGCCGACGATGCGGGCGCGGTACGAGCCGGGAAACCACAGCGTCAGGAAGAAGATGATGCCGGGAAAGAACCCGGCCTCGGCGAAGCCCAGCAGGACGCGCAGCGTGTAGAACACGTACGGCGGCGACATGCCGGTGGCGTGCGCGATCGCCGGGATGAACGCCATGGCCCCGGAGACCAGGCCCCAAGTGAACATGATTCGCGCGATCCAGCGCCGCGCGCCGAAGCGTTCCAGGAACAGGTTCGACGGCACCTCGAAGAAGAAGTAAGCCACGAAGAAGATGCCGGAGCCGAAGCTGAACGCGGTCGCGGACAGGCCGAGCTGCTTGTTCATCTGCAGCGCCGCGAAACCGACGTTCTGCCGGTCGAGATAGGCCACGAAGTACCACAGCATCAGGAATGGCACGAGCCGGCGCATCACCCGCGCCATGGTGCGTGTCTCCGTGTCCACGGTCATCTCTCCCGTCACGCCGGCATTCGTCGTGCCTGGCGGTCGAACTCTTGGCCGCCTCGGACCGGTTTGCAAGCGCTCACGCCAGCAGCCAGCGCAGCGAGCGGCGCAGCGCCGCCGTGGCGTCCCGCTCGAACGGGCGCCCGTGCGCGAACACCACGCGCTCGGGGGCCAACGCCAGCAAGCGTTCGGCCGCAGCCGTCGTCTCCGGCCGTCCCCACTTGATGATGGCGCGCACCAATGGCTGCGGCATCCCGTCCGGCGCGACCGACCCGAACGCCCGCGCCAGCGGCCGCAGCAGCGCCGGCAGTTTGCGCGCCTCCAGGTTCAGCACCAGGTCGGTCAGCACCAACGTGCGGGTCGGATGGTGGAACAACGCGACCTCGGTAAAGCCGAGGCCGCCCGGCACCTCGATCGTCGTCACCGCGCCACCCCACTCCGGCGGTGCCCGCCCGGACAGGTCGTGGTCGAGCCGGACGCCGCTCCGCCGGACTTGCGCCCGTCGCCGCAAGCCCGGCGCCGCCCAGGTGGTCGCGTCGGGGATGGCGTCCTGCCAATCCTTGAGGAACATCCAATGCGCGACGTTGGGCGCGACCAGATGGCGGATGCGGCCGAACCGCTCCAGCTCCTGCCGCAGCGCCAGGCTGAACCGGGTCGGCGAGTGCAGCAGCAAGCCGCCGTCCGGCAGGCGGATCACCGTCATGCGCAGCGGCACCACGCGCTCCAGCACGCCGGGGATCACGCTGTCGACGGTCCACACCGCCTCGGCCATCGGCTTCGGCACGTCGAGCGGGGGATAGGTCGCCGGGTTCGGCGCCGACGGTCGCGCCAGCAGGCGGTCCAGCGCTCCGGAACCCTGGCCCGGGCCGCGCGCCGGCGTCGCGTCGCTCAGCGCCACGACCGCGAACTCGGCCATACCCGCGCCCGCCAACACCGCGCGCGGGGCGGCCGGCTGCCCCCGCCGCAACACGCCCGCGCCGCACAATGCCGCCGCGCCGAACACGTCGAGCGCCAAATGCTGCCGCATGGTGAGCGCGGGCCGCAGCCCGCCCTCGTAGTCGGTCAGCGCGGAATAGGCGGTGTGGCACGCCGCCGCCGTGCCCAGCGCGCCGCGCACCGGGGGCGACAGCGCACGGCTCGCGGCCAGGCTCGCGAGCAGCGTCGCCGCCGCGTAGTCGATCGAGCCGTGCAGGCGGGTGGAGATCATGCTAACGCTTTCGGATCGGGTTGCGGATGGCAACGGGGCAGCGGGCCGAAGGATGCGCTGCTTGCATTTTTGGCCCAGGCGCAGAACAATCCAGTCCCTTTGCTTCATCGGCCTTCGTTCGAGGTTTCGCCGTGCAGAAGTTCCCCATGACCGCCCCTGGCCTGTCGCGGCTGGAGGATGAGCTCCGAACCTTGAAGGCCATCGAGCGGCCGGCGGTGATCCGCGCCATCGCCGAGGCGCGGACCCATGGCGACCTGAGCGAGAACGCCGAGTACCACGCGGCGCGCGAGCGGCAGTCGTTCATCGAGGGCCGCATCCTGGAACTGGAGGAGATCGTCTCCTCGGCCGAGGTGATCGACCCGTCGACGCTGTCAGGCGACAACGTGAAGTTCGGCGCCCAGGTCCGCTTGGTCGACGAGGAGACCGAGAAGGAGGCGACCTATCAGTTGGTCGGGATGCACGAGGCGGACATCAAGTCGGCCCGGCTATCGATCTCCTCGCCGCTGGCCAAGGCCCTGATCGGCAGGAAGGTCGGCGACAGCATTTCGGTTCCGGCGCCGGGTGGCGACCGCACCTACGAGATCCTCGCCGTCACTTACGGCTGACCGGCCATGCCCGGGTTGGGCCTGGCCGACATCCGCGCGGCCGCCGCCCGGATCGAGGCCAGCGTGGTGCGCACGCCTTCGGTCCCTAGCGACGCGGTGAGCCGCGCCACCGGCGCCACGGTCACGCTGAAGCTCGACAACCTACAGCTCACCGGCTCGTTCAAGGAACGCGGCGCGGCCAACCGGCTGGCGCTGCTGGATGCGGGCGAGCGCCGCCGGGGCGTCATCGCGATGTCGGCCGGCAACCACGCTTCGGCCGTGGCCCGCCACGCCGGGCTGCTCGGCGTCGCCGCCACCATCGTCATGCCGGTCACGACGCCGTCGATCAAGGTCACGCGCACCGCAGGCTGGGGTGCCCGCGTCGTGCTGCACGGCGAGAGCGTCGCCGAGGCGGCGCTGCACGCGCGGGAGCTGTCGCGCCAGGAGGGAATGGTGTTCATCCATCCCTACGACGACCTGGCGGTGATCGCCGGCCAGGGCACGCTGGCGCTGGAACTGCTGCAGGACGCGCCGGAGCTAGACGCGCTGGTGGTGCCGGTGGGCGGCGGCGGGTTGCTCGCCGGCTGTGCCGTGGCGGCGACGGCGCTGAAGCCCGGCATCGAGGTGGTCGGCGTCGAGGTCGCGGCCTACGCGGCGTTGGCGCAGCATCTGGCCGGGCAGCCGTTGTCGGTCGGCGGCTCGACCATCGCCGAGGGCATCGCGGTGCGCGACATCGGCGTCGAGCCGTTGCGGATCATCCGCTCGCATGTCAGCGACGTGCTGGTGGTGCCGGAGCGCGCCGTCGAGGAGGCGATCGCGCTGCTGGCGGAGGGCGCCAAGGTGGTGGCCGAGGGCGCCGGCGCCGCGGGCATCGCGGCCTTGCTGGCATACCCGGAGCGCTTCGCCGGCCGGCGCGTCGGCATCCCGGTCTGCGGCGGCAACATCGATGCCCGCATCCTGGCCAACGTGCTGCTGCGCAACCTGCTGCGCGACGGCCGGATGCAGCGCCTGGTGCTCGAAATCCCCGACCGGCCGGGCACGCTCGCCGACATCGCGACGCGCATCGCGAGCTCCGGCGGCAACATCATCGAGGTGTCGCACCACCGGCTGTTCACGTCGCCGAACGTGCAGGCGGCGCAACTCGAAGTGATGTTCGAGGCGCGCGACCCGGCGCACAGCGCCAGTATCGTCACGGCATTGGAACAGACGTATACGTTGCGTCGCATCTGAACGCGGGAGCCTTGGCCCAGTGCAGCTCTGGATCGATGTCGAGGACCTGTTCGTGCATTCGGCGAACGGCCAGCGCCGCATGTCGGGCATCCAACGCTTCGAGGCCGAGCTGTGCCGGGCGCTGTATGCCGGGGCGGCGACCGGCGCCCTGCCCGGCATCGTCGCGGTGCGCTTCATCCGCCACGAGGCGGCCTACCTGACGTTCCGCGAGGTGGAGTGGACCGACTTGCTGGCGTTGCTGGCAGAGCTGTCGGCGGAGACGCCGGAACCCGAGCCGGTCGCGGTCGCGCCGCCGCCGGCGCAGGAACCGCCGCCGCCGCCGGAGGTCGCCGAACCGGCGCACCCACCGCCGCCGGTGCCGTGGCCGCGCCGCATGGTGCGGCGCCTGCCGCTCTCGGTGCGCCGGCCATTGCAC
>CAXUHK010000111.1:0-13476 GCA_964250775.1 uncultured Acetobacteraceae bacterium
CGCGCGGCAAGATGGATGCGGCCGCGCGCGGCGTGCGGCTGCTGGCGGCGCAGGAACGGCGTGTCGCGGCTGCCGGCGCCGAAGCCGTCGGCGCCGATCATCTCCGCCCGCCCGCCGGGCAGCAGCGGCAGCGCCCTGGCGCAGGCGGCCACGAACGCATCGGCGCCCTTGTCCGCCACCACCCGTCCCGCGAACAGGATCACCGGCTCCCGCTCCCCAGGCGAGGCAGGGACGGCGCGCAGGTCGATGCAGTTGGGCAGCACGGCGACATCGGCCGGCGCGAGCCCCGCCAGGAAGCGCCCGCGCAGCCACTCCGACACCGCCGCCACCCTCGCCAGGCGGCCGGCGAGGCGCTGGCGCTCGCCTGCCGTCCGCGCGCCGCGCATCCCCTGCGGGTCGTTGTGCAGCACCAGCGCCACAGGGCCGAACCGCCGCGCCAGGAACATCGCGATGTCGGGCCGGTTATGCACTTCGATCAGCGCCGGTAGGCAACGGCGCAGGCAGGCGGCCACACCCGCCGCGTAACGCTGGGTCGCGCTCGCGACGCGCCACGCCGGGCGCACCGGCTGGAACGCCGCGCCCGCGAACGGCGACGCCACCGCCGCGCCGTACACCGCCACGTCGAACCCGCTCGGCGCGCACGCCAGCCGATGCACCAGCAGCCCGATGGCCCCGCTGCGCGCCGCCGAGTACGCCTCGCGCGGCGGCAGCACCACGGCCAGCCGGCGCAGCTCAGGCCTCGTATTGCGGCAGCCGCCACTCGGCCGGCTCCCGCGCCGCGGCGTCGTACCACGCCGTGACCAGCGGATGCGCCCGCACCGCCGCGCAGTAGGCGGCGCTGTCGGCCGACAGTGCCGGGCGATAGGTGAGGAAGCGGGCGACGACCGGCGCGTACATCGCGTCGGCGTTGCCGAACCCGGCGCCGAACAGGAACGGGCCGCCCTCGCCGAAGCGCGCGCGGGTGCCGCGCCAGATCGCCTCGACCCGCGCCACGTCGCCCGCCGCATCCTGGCTCGCCGGCGGCGTGCGGAACAGGCTCATCGGCATGGCCTGCCGCAAAGCCGCGAACCCCGCGTGCATCTCGGCGGCGATCGCCCGCGCCTGGGTGCGGGCCGCGCGGTCGAGCGGCCACAGGCTGGGTGCCACCTCGGCGCAGTACTCGCAGATGGCGAGGCTCTCCCACACCAGATTGCCGTCGTGCTCCAGGAACGGGACGGTGCCGCCCGGGCTCGCGGCCTTGACCGCCGGCGTGTCGCCGCCGGCGAGCGGGATCACCACCTCCTCGACCTCCAGCCCGGCCAGGCGCACCGCCAGCCAGCCGCGCAGGCTCCACGACGAGTAGCGCCGCGTGCCGATGGTGAGAGTGCCCGCCATGCTTGCCCCCAGGCTTCCGTTGCGCGAACCTGTCACGTCGGCAGTGCCGCGTGAACACCCGAGGACCGCATGAACGAATTGAGCCCGCCCAGCTTCGAGCTGCGTCCCAACGACCTCGACCCGTTCTGGATGCCGTACTCGAACAACCGCGGCTTCAAGGCGACGCCACGGATGCTCTCCCGTGCCGAAGGGATGCGCTACTACACCCCCGAGGGCCGCGACATCCTCGACGGCACCGCCGGCCTGTGGTGCTGCAACGCCGGCCACGGACGGCGCGAGATCACCGAGGCGATCCAGCGCCAGGCGGCGGTGATGGACTTCGCGCCGACCTTCCAACTGGCGCACCCGATCGCCTTCCAGGCCGCGGCCAAGGTCGCCGAGCTGACACCGCCGGGGCTCGACCGGGTGTTCTTCACCAACTCCGGCAGCGAGGCCGCCGACACCGCGCTCAAGATCGCGCTGGCGTACCACCGCGCCCGCGGCGAGGCGCAGCGCACCCGGCTGGTGGGCCGCGAGCGCGGCTATCACGGCGTCGGCTTCGGCGGCATGTCGGTGGGCGGCATCGGCCCCAACCGGAAGCAGTTCGGCGCCCTGCTGCCTTACGTCGACCACCTGCCGCACACCCACGCGCCGGAGCACCAGGCGTTCAGCCGCGGCCAGCCGGAATGGGGCGCGCACCTCGCCGACACGCTGGAGAACCTGGCCGCGTTGCACGGCGCCGACAGCATCGCCGCCGTGATGGTCGAGCCGCTGGCCGGCTAGACCGGGGTGCTGGTGCCGCCGCTGGGCTACCTGCAGCGGTTGCGCGCGATCTGCGACAAGTACGGTATCCTGCTGATCTTCGACGAGGTCATCACCGGCTTCGGCCGCCTCGGCACCCCGTTCGGGGCCGAACGGCTGGGCGTGGTGCCGGACCTGGTGACCATGGCGAAGGGGCTTACCAACGCCGCCGTGCCGATGGGCGCGGTCGCGGCAAAGGATGAGATCTACCATGCCATCGTCGACGGCGCGCCGGCCGGGATCGAGCTGTTCCACGGCTACACCTATTCCGGCCACCCGCTCGCCGCCGCCGCCGCCATCGCCAGCATCGACCTGCACCGCAGCGACGACCTGCCCGGCCGCGCCGCCGCCATGGAGGCGCCGTTCGCCGACGCGGTGCACAGCCTGCGCGACCTGCCCAACGTCATCGACATCCGCAGCCTGGGCCTGGTCGCGGGCATCGAGCTGCGCCCGCGCGAGGGCAAGCCCACCGACCGCGCGACCCGCGTGTTCCATCGCTGCTTCGACGCCGGCCTGCTGATCCGCACCACCGGCGACATCATCGCGCTCTCGCCGCCGCTGATCGTGGAGCGCCCGCATTTGGAGCGCATCGTGGACACGCTGACCGACGCGATCCGCGCCGAGGCGGCCTAAGGCGCGTCCGCCATCTCGTCCGACGCTATGGCTACGACCGAAGCCCCGGCCGCGAACAGCGGCGAGCGGACCAGGCCCCAGCGGTTCAGCCGGAAGCCTGTCGCCGTGCGCAGCACGCCCACGCCGTAGGTCACGCTGCGGCGGAAGTTGATCGACGACGCCTCGGCGAAATACTTGGTCGGGCACGAAATCTCGCCGATGCGGAAGCCGTGGTGGACGGCCTGCGCCAGCATCTGGTTGTCGAACACGAAATCGTCCGAGCAGGCCAGCAGCGGCAGCCGCTCCAGCACCTCCCGGCTCCAGGCGCGGTAGCCGGAGTGGTACTCGCTGAGCTTCTGTCCCAGCATGACGTTCTCGAACGCGGTCAGCAGCCGGTTGGCCACATACTTGTACAGCGGCATCCCGCCGGCCAGCGCCCCCTGCCCCAGGATGCGCGACGCCAGCACCGCGTCGTAATGGCCCGACGCGACCATCGAGGCCATCGCCGCGATCAGCCGCGGCGAGTACTGGTAGTCGGGATGCAGCATCACCACGATGTCGGCGCCGCGCGCCAGCGCCGCCGCGTAGCAGGTCTTCTGGTTGCCGCCGTAACCCCGGTTGCGCTCGTGCGTCAGCGTGAACAGGCCGAGCGAGCGGGCCAGCGCCGCCGTGCTGTCGCCGCTGGCGTCGTCGGTCAGGATGATGTCGTCGACGATGTCGCGCGGGATCTCCGCCACCGTCCGCCGCAGCGTCAGCGCCGCGTTGTAGGCGGGGAGCACCACCGCCACCCGGTTGCCAGCCAGCATCGCGTGTCCGTTCGATGTTTCGCTCCGCCCGCTTGACAGACGGTCGCCGGCTTGACAAGCCGCCTGTCGCCGGCGGGCCGCGAGCCGTGGCATCCGCGCGTCGTATCACCGCCGTTGCATGGCGACACCGCGGGGTTGGGATTGTTCGATCGTCGCCTGCATCTGTTCCTGCCGGCGCTGTTCCTGCTGGTGGCCGGACAGCTCGGCACGTTCCTCGCGCTGGCGGTGCCGCTCGGCCAGGTCGCCGACGAGATCGCTCACGTCATCCGCGCCGAGAGCCTGCAGCGCGGCGAGCTCGTGGGCCGTCGCGACATGACGCGCATCCCCGCCGATGGCGCGCTGCATCTCCAGCAAGGGCTCGACGGGCATCCGGGCCTGCAGATGGTGGGCTCCGGGTCGGGACCGCTGACCCTGGCCGACGCCGACGCCGCCCGCGCCATGCCGTGGTACGACGCGAAGTTCCTGCCCTTGGGCACCATCGCCAGCTACTGGCCGGTGTTCTACCTGCCGAGCGCCGCGGGCGTCGGGCTGGCGAGGCTGGCGTCGCTGTCGCCATACCAGGCGTTCCGGCTGGCCCGCATGGCCGACCTGGCGGCGTTCCTGGCGGTGGGCACCGCCGCCTTGACGCTGGCACGCCGCGGCCAGGCGCTGCTGTTCTGCACGCTGATCCTGCCGATGACGCTAAGCCTCGCGGCCTCGGTCAACCAGGACGGTCTGCTCATCGCCGCCAGCGCGCTGGCGGCCGCCCTGCTGACTCGGCAGGCGCGGGGCGCACGGCTCCTGGCGGCGGCGCTGCTCGGCAGCATCGCCATGGCCAAGCCGCCGTATTTGCCGCTGGCCGGCCTGCTGCTGCTGCCGTTCCCGCCCTGGCGACGGCGCGGCGAATGGCTGGAGCGGCTGGGCCTGGTCGCCCTGGTGGCAGGGGCGACGCTGGCCTGGGTGTGGGTGATCGTGCACGACGTCGCGACACCCGTCTTCCGCACGGCGGCGGAAGCCGGGCCGCTATGGCCGGGGCCGCGCCCGGCGGTGTTCGCCGGCACCGACATGGCGGCGCAACTGCGCGTGCTGTCGGCCAAGCCGACCCGGCTGCTGACGCTGCCGTGGCGCTCGATGCGCCACGACACCGACCTCTGGCGGCAGGCGATCGGCATCTTCGGCCGTCTCGACGTGCACCTGCCGTCTTGGCTGTATCGGCTCTGGGCGGTGGCGGTCGTCGCGGCGGCGCTGGCCGACCTCGCCTGGCGACGGCCCGGGGCGGCGACACTGCCCGCGCGCCAGGCCGCCTGGCCGCTGCTCTGCGTCGCCGCCACCTGGTTCGCCGTCTACCTCTCGCAGTACCTGTCGTGGGTTCCGGTCGGCAGCACGCTGATCGACGGCCCGCAAGGGCGTTACTTCCTGCCGCTGCTGCCCGCCTTGGCGCTGGCGCTGCCCAGCCTCGGCCGCGTGCCGGCGGTGTGGGGCGCCGGCGCGCTGCTGCCGGTGGCGGCCTGCCTGGCCAGCGCCGCCACGCTGCCGCTGGTCATGCTGCGCTTCTACTACCTCCACTGAGGCGCCTGCAGCGCCACCTCGCCGAGTTCGGCGAAGCGCGCCGTGGCGCCGTGGCCGGGCGGCACCTCGGTCTTGCCGGTCCACGAGCCGCAGGTCACGAACTCGCCTTCGCGCAAGCCGCCGGCCCACACCGCGCCGACATTGGCCAGCCACGTCACCAGCCGCAGCATGTCGCCGGCCGGGTTACCGACCCGCGACATCGCCTCGCCATCGCCCACCGCCTGCATCACGCCCATGTCGGCGAAGTCGAGGCGGCGCCAGGCGGCAAAGCCAGGACCATGCACGAAGCCGCCATGGCCGCCACTGTCGGCCAGGGTGCTGGCGGCATCCAGCGAGTCGGGATCGCGGAAGCGGCTCTGCAGCCACTCGATCGCCGGGTGCGCGGCGCCGATCGCCGCCGCCACCTCCTCGCCCGTGTACGGTTCGGTGCGGGGCGGCAGGCTGGCCCGCATCCGGAACGCCACCTCGGCCTCGACCAGCAGCGCCACGCCGGGCGCCACGCCGGGCAACGCCGCGCCGGTCTCGCTGATGCCGTCGAGCGGCATCGGGGCGCAATTGGGCGGCGCGCCCGGCCCCGAGGCTCCCACCTTCCAGCCGCCGATCTCGCCCAGCGCCGCCATCACCCGATGCTGGACCTCGTACGCCGCCGCCTCGTCCGCCGGTGCCCACTCCTCGGGCAGCCGGTCGAGGCGCTGGTCCGGCTCGCGGCGGGCCAGCAGCAGCAGCAGCGCCGCGTGCTGGATCGGGTCTTCTGGTAGGTCGGACATGGGCGGCTCCCGGCTGGACGTTTCGGCGTTTCTGGCACAGAACGCGGCGATGCACAGCTTCCGCTCATGGCGCGACCTGCCGCCCCACGCGCGCGGCGGCGCCGTCGCCCTCGGCAACTTCGACGGCGTCCATCTCGGCCACGCGCAACTCCTGCACGCCGCCCACGCCGCCCGTCCCGACGCGCCGCTCGCGGTGCTGAGCTTCGAGCCGCACCCGCGAGAGTTGTTCCGCCCCGACGACCCGCCGTTCCACCTGACGCTGCCGCCCGAGCGCGCCCGCCTGCTGGCGGCCTTGGGCGTGCAGTGCCTCTACGAACTGCCGTTCGACCGCGTGTTCAGCGAGATGGACGCCACCGCGTTCGTGGACGAGGTGCTGCACGCGGGGCTCGACGCCCGGCATCTGGTGTGCGGCGCCGACTTCGCGTTCGGCCATCGGCGCGGCGGCGACGTGGCCTACCTCGCGGCGCGCGCCGAGGCGCTGTCGATCGGGCTCACGGTGGTGCCGCCGCTGGCCGACGAGGCCGGGCCGCTCTCGTCGAGCCGCGTCCGCCGGCTGCTGCAGGACGGCTACCCGGAGCGCGCGGCGCTGCTGCTCGGCCGGCCCTGGTCGGTGGCGGGCGAGGTGGCACACGGCGACAAGCGCGGCCGCACGCTGGGCTTCCCCACCGCCAACGTCGCGCTGGGCCGGCACCTGGAGCCGGCGCGCGGCGTCTACGCGGTGCGGGTCACGCTCCCTGACGGCGCGACCTATCGCGGCGTCGCCAACATCGGACGTCGGCCCACGGTGAACGCCGGCACCGAGAGCCGGCTCGAGGCGCATCTGTTCGACTATGCCGGCGACCTGTACGGCCAGGTGGTCTCGGTCGCGTTGCTGGCGTTCCTGCGCGACGAGCGGCGGTTCGACGGGCTGGAGGCGTTGCGCGCCCAGATCGCCGCCGATTCCGCCGAGGCGCGCCGTCTGCTTGACCAGCCGGCGACCGGCTCCGCATAACCCGGCGATGAGCGACACCACCGACTACCGGAACACCGTGTTCCTGCCCGCGACCGGCTTCCCGATGCGCGGCGACCTGCCGCGGCGCGAGCCGGCGCTGCTCGCGCGCTGGCAGGCGACCGGGTTGTGGGACCGGCTGCGCGCCGATAGCCGGGGGCGCGAGAAGTTCATCTTGCACGACGGGCCGCCCTACGCCAACGGCCACCTGCACATCGGCCACGCGCTCAACAAGATCCTGAAGGACGTCATCAACCGCGCGCACCAGATGAGCGGCCGCGACGCGCTATACATCCCCGGCTGGGACTGCCACGGCCTGCCGATCGAGTGGAAGGTCGAGGAGGCGTACCGCAAGGCGGGGCGCGACAAGGACGCGGTGCCGATCCTGCAGTTCCGCGCCGAATGCCGCGCCTACGCGCAGGAATGGCTCGACGTGCAGGCGGCCGAGTTCCAGCGGCTCGGCGTGCTGGGCGACTTCGCGCACCGCTACGCCACCATGGACTTCGCCTCCGAGGCGGCGATCGTGGGCGAGATCGGGCGGTTCCTGCTGAACGGCTCGCTGTATCGCGGCCTGCGCCCGGTGATGTGGTCGACGGTCGAGAAGACCGCGCTGGCCGAGGCGGAGGTCGAGTACCACGACCACACCAGCACCACCATCTTCGTCCGCTTCCCGTTGCTCGACGCGCCGGGCGACTTGGCGGGCGCCAGCGTCGCGATCTGGACCACGACGCCGTGGACCATGCCGGGCAACCGCGCCATCGCCTACGGTGAGGCGATCGACTACGCGCTGGTGCGCGTGGATGCTGGAGCCGGCGGCTCGTTGGCGCGAAGGGGAGAGACGCTGCTGGTGGCGCTGGCGCTGCTGCCGCAGGTCTGCGCCGAGACCGGCATCGCCACCCACCACGTGCTGCGCGTCATGCCGGGCGCCGACCTCGCCGGCCTGCTGTGCGCGCACCCGCTGCGCGGCCGGGGCTACGACCACGACGTGCCGCTGCTGGCGGCCGAGTACGTCACCACCGAGCAGGGCACCGGCTTCGTCCACACCGCCCCCGGCCACGGCGAGGAGGACTTCGCGCTGGGCCGCGCGCACGGGCTGAAGGTGCCGGACACCGTGGCGGACGACGGCCGCTTCAACGCCTGGGTGCCGCTGTTCGCCGGCCTGTATGTCCACAAGGCGGCCGACGCGGTGTGCGCGGCGCTGCTCGACGCCGGGGCCTTGCTCGCGCGCGGCACGCTGCGCCATTCCTACCCGCATTCCTGGCGCTCCAAGGCGCCGCTGATCTACCGCGCCACGCCGCAATGGTTCATCCGCATGGACGGGCCGGAAGACCTGCGCGGCCGGGCGCTGGAGGCCATCGCCGCGACCGACTTCGTGCCGGAGAAGGGGCGCACCCGGCTGGCCTCCATGGTGGCCGGGCGGCCCGACTGGTGCATCAGCCGGCAGCGCGCCTGGGGCGTGCCAATCGCCGTGTTCGTCGAGCGCGCCAGCGGCGAGGTGCTGCGCGACGCCGAGGTCATGGCGCGCATCAAGGCGGCGTTCCGTGACGAGGGCGCCGACGCCTGGTACTCGTGGCCAGCGTCGCGCTTCCTCGGCAACGCGCGCGACCCGGACGCCTACGAGCAGGTCATGGACATCGTCGACGTCTGGTTCGAGAGCGGCTCGACCCACGCCTTCACGCTCGAGGCGCGCGGCCTGCCGTGGCCGGCCGACCTCTATCTGGAGGGGTCCGACCAGCACCGTGGCTGGTTCCAGTCCTCGCTGCTGGAGGCGGTCGGCTCGCGCGGGCGGGCGCCGTTCAAGGCGGTGCTGACGCACGGCTTCACGCTCGACGAGCAGGGCCGCAAAATGAGCAAGTCGCTGGGCAACGTCACGGCACCGCAGGAGGTCAGCGACAAGTACGGCGCCGACATCCTGCGGCTGTGGGTGATGAACGCCGACACCGCCGAGGACCAGCGCATCGGCCCGGAGATCCTGAAGCAGCAGGCGGAGCTGTACCGCCGGCTGCGCAACACGCTGCGCTGGCTGCTGGGCAGCCTCGACGGCTTCGCGCCGGCCGAACGCCTGCCTTTGGCCGAGCTGCCGGAGCTGGAGCGCTGGGTGCTGCACCGGCTGTCGGAACTCGACGCGCTGCTGCGCCGTGCGGTCGCGACGCATGACTGGACCGGGGTGTATCCAGCGATCCATGCGTTCTGCGCCGGCGACCTGTCGGCGTTCTACTTCGACATCCGCAAGGACGCGCTGTACTGCGACCGGCCGGACGCGATGGCCCGCCGCGCCGCGCGCACCGTGCTCGACCACCTGCACCGCTGCCTCTGCACCTGGCTGGCGCCGGTGCTGGTGTTCACCGCCGAGGAGGCCTGGACCGCGCGCTTCGGCGAGGCGGCCAGCGTGCATCTGCAGGAGTTCTACGACGTCCCGGCCGAGTGGCAGGACGAGGCGTTGGCGATGAAATGGGGCGCCATCCGCACCATCCGGAAGAGCGTCAACGAGGCACTTGAGGCGGAGCGCCGCGACGGCCGCATCCGCAGCTCGCTTGAGGCGTCGCTGCAGCTCGGCTTCGCCGATGGCGAGACTTGGCTGAGCGAGGCGGAGTGGGCCGAGCTGTGCATCGTCTCGCATATCGACATGACGCTTGCGGAGCGGGCCAGCTTCGCCGTGGAGCGCGCGTCCGGCCGCAAATGCGCCCGCTGCTGGAAGGTGCTCGACGAGGTGGGCAGCGTTGCCACGCACCCGGCGCTTTGCCGGCGCTGCGCCGATGCGGTGGAGTCGGGCCTGCTGCCGCGCGCGGCATGACGCCGAACTGGCGGCTGGTCCGGGTCGGGCTGCTGGCCGGGCTGCTGGTGCTGCTGGCCGACCAGGCGAGCAAGTACTGGATCCTGGATGTGCTGCACCTGGGCCGGCTTGGCTCGGTGGCGCTGCTGCCGGTGCTGAACTTCACCTATGTCGAGAACCGCGGCGTCACCTTCGGCCTGCTGAACGGGTTCGGCCCCTGGGGCAGCGCGCTGTTGGCGCTGCTGGCGCTGGGCGTGGTGGCAGCACTTTGCGTCTGGCTGGCGCGCGCCGAGCGGCTGCTGGTGGCCCTCGCCGTTGGCACCATCGCCGGCGGCGCGGTCGGCAACGTCGCCGACCGGCTGCGCTTCGGCTTCGTGGTCGACTTCATCCACGCCCATGCCTGGGGCTGGTCGTGGTACGTGTTCAACGTCGCCGACGCCTCGATCGTGTGCGGCGTGGCGGCACTGGTGCTGGACGGGCTGTTCGCGCCCACGGCGCGCCCGGCGGCGTCTCCATGATTGCGAGGCCCGCGGGGCGGCGCTATCCTCGGCCTATGAACAAGACGCCGCTCCGCGCCGCCTGGCTCGCGACCGCCTGCCTGGCGGTTGCCGGTTGTAGCGGCGAGGATCTTTCGCGCCAGATCGGCATCGTGCGCGACGTGCCGGACGAGTTCCAGGTCACCACCCGCGCGCCGCTGTCGATGCCGCCCGACTTCACCCTGCGCCCGCCCGAGCCGGGCGCCGCGCGCCCGCAGGAGCTGTCGGCGCCGCAATCGGCCGAGGCGACGCTGGTGCCACAGGCGGCGCTTGCCCCCGACGCGGCGGCGCCGAGCCAGGCGCCGTCACAATCCGGCTCCAGCCCCGGCCAGCAGGCGTTGCTGGGCCAGCTCGGCAAGCCGGCTCCGGCCGACATCCGCGAGAAGCTGCAGCGCGACGCCGCGGTCGACTCGCCCGGCTCCGGCCTCACCGACCAGTTGATGTTCTGGCGCAAGCCGCAGCCGCCCGGAACCGTGGTCGACCCGCAGAAGGAGACGCAGCGGCTGCGCGAGAACGCGGCGCTCGGGCGCGGCCCCGAGGTCGGCGACACCCCGATCATCCAGCGCAACCAGCCAAGCGGCGGCCTGCTCGACGGCATCTTCTGACGGCGCTAAGGCTGGGGCGCACCCCGCAGGAGGCTTCGATGGACGCCCATTTCGATGCCGAAGTCCGCGCCGCGGCCTGGGCCGAGGTCATGCGGTTGGCCGACCGGCCCGACGCGGCAACGATCCGCCCCCTGTTCGCGGCCGACCCGAACCGCGCCGCGCGCTACACCGTGGCCCTGGACGACCTCACGCTCGACGTGTCCAAGACCTCGGTCAGCGACGCGGCGATGGACGCGCTGCTGGCGCTGGCGCGGGCGGCCGACCTCGACGGCTTCCGCGCCCGGCTGTTCGCGGGCGAGGTGGTCAACCCGACCGAGGGCCGGGCCGCCATGCACATGGCGCTGCGGGCGCCGGCCTCGGCTGGGATGCGCGCCACCCTGCCGGGCGGGGTCGACGACGCCTCGGCGCTGACCGCGGCCGAGCTGGCGCGGATGCGCGATTTCGTCGCGAAGGTGCATGACGGCAGCCTGCGCGGCGCCACCGGCCAGGCCTTCGACACCGTGCTCAACATCGGCATCGGCGGCTCCGACCTCGGCCCGCGCATGGCGACCGAGGTGCTGACCCTGGTGCATGGCGGCAGGCTGCGTGGCCGCTTCCTGTCCAACGTCGACGGCCACGCCTTCGCCGCCATGGCGCGCGACATGGACCCGGCGCGCACGCTGGTGCTGGTCGCGTCGAAGACCTTCACCACGCTGGAGACGCTGACCAACGCCGGGATCGTGCGCGCCTGGCTGGTCGAGGCACTCGGCGAGGATGCGGTCGGCGCCCACTTCGCCGCGCTGTCGACCAACCGGGCGGCGGTGGAGAAGTTCGGCATCGCGGCCGAGCGCATGTTCGGCTTCCGCGACTGGGTGGGCGGGCGCTACTCGCTGTGGTCGGCGATCGGCCTGTCGATCGCGCTCGCCGCCGGCTGGGAGGCGTTCCAGGCCATGCTCGACGGCGGGCACGCCATGGACCAGCATTTCCTGTCGGCGCCGCACCGCGAGAACCTGCCGGTGCTGCTGGCGCTGACCGGCCTGTGGCACATCGACGGGCTGGGGCTGCGCACCCATTGCGTGCTGGCCTACGACGACCGGATGCGCCGCTTCCCGGCCTACCTGCAGCAATTGGAGATGGAGAGCAACGGCAAGTCGGTGACGCTGGACGGCCAACCCGTCCCGCGCCCGACCTGCCCGGTGGTGTTCGGCGAGCCCGGCACCGACGCGCAGCACAGCTTCATGCAGCTCGTCCACCAGGGCACCCAGCCGGTGCCGGTCGACTTCCTGCTGGCCGCCGTGCCGGACCACGACCACCCGCAATCGCACCGCATCCTGGCCGCCAACGCCTTCGCGCAGTCCGAGGCGCTGCTGCGCGGCAAGAGCCGCGTCGAGGTCGAGGCCGAGATGCGCGCCAAGGGCACGCCGGAGGCGGAGATCGCGGCCGTCGCTCCGGCGCGGGTGTTCGCCGGCGACCGGCCGAGCAACACCATCCTGTTCGAGCGGCTCGACGCCTTCACGCTGGGCCGGCTGATCGCGTTGTACGAGCACAAGGTCGCGGTGCAGGGCTGGCTGTGGGGCATCGACAGCTTCGACCAGTGGGGCGTGGAATTGGGCAAGGTGCTGGCCGGCGGCATCCTGCCGGCGCTCCAGCCCGGCGCCACGATCGAAGCCGGGCAGCATGACGGCTCGACGGTCGCCTTGGTCGAGCGGTTCCACGCCTTGCGCGCCCAGGATGCCGCCTCTCCGCTCTGAGGCGGGCGCCTCCGGCCGCATCCGGCTGCTGCCGGAGCGGGTGGTCAACCGCATCGCCGCCGGCGAGGTCATCGAGCGCCCGGCGGCGGCGGCGCGCGAGCTGGTCGAGAACGCGCTCGACGCCGGGGCGACGCGGATCACGGTGACGCTGGCTGGCGGCGGCATCGAGCGCATCGAGGTCGCCGACGACGGGCACGGCATGGATGCCGGCGAACTGGCGCTGTGCGTCCGCCGCCACGCCACCTCGAAGCTGGCCGACGAGACGTTGGTGCGGATTGCGACACTCGGGTTCCGTGGCGAGGCGCTGCCCAGCATCGGGGCCGCCGCGCGGCTGGCGATCACCACCCGCCCGCACGGCGCGGCGCACGGCTGGTCGCTGCGCGTCGAAGGCGGCGTGGTGGGCGAGGTCGTCCCCGCCGCGGCGCCGCCCGGCACGACCGTCAGCGTGCGCGACCTGTTCTTCGCCACCCCGGCGCGGCGCAAGTTCCTGCGTTCGCCGCGCGCCGAGGCCGACGCCAGCGAGACGGCGGTGCGCCGGCTGGCGATGGCCGCCCCCGGGGTGGCGTTCCGGCTGGAGTGCGACGGCCGCGTGGCGTTCGACCTGCCGGCGCAGGATTCCGCTTCGCGGGTCGCCGCCCTGCTCGGGCCGGAGGGGCTGCTGCCGCTGGCGGGCGAGCGCGAGGCGCTGGCGCTGGCGGGCTTCGCCGGCACGCCGGCGATGACCCGCGCCACCACCGCCGGGCAGGTGCTGGTGGTCAACGGCCGCCCGGTGTCCGACCCGGTGCTGCGCATGGCGGTGCGCGTCGCCTACCGTGACGTCGCGGCGCCCGGTCGGCACGGCGTGGTGGCGCTGTTCCTGGCCGTGCCGCCCGACGCGCTCGACGTGAACGTGCATCCGGCCAAGGCCGAGGTGCGCTTCCGCGACGCCGAGACGGTGCGCGCGTTGGTGATCGGCAC
>CAXUHK010000112.1:0-13410 GCA_964250775.1 uncultured Acetobacteraceae bacterium
TTCGGCCTCCAGGTCGCGTTCTTCGACCCGCACGTGGCCAACGGCGTCGACCGCGGCCGCGGGGGGGGGGGGGGGGGGGGGCCGGGCGCGGGGGGGGGGGGGCGGGGGGTGCCGCCGCGCGCACGGCTTCGAGCCGGTCAACCATGTCGTCGTGGCGAGGCAGAGCCTGATCGAGCGGCGGCCGGAACTCGCGGCGGCGTTCCTGGGCGCGTTGCGGGACTCGTTCGTGGCGGCGGACGTGGCCGCGCCGCCGCTCGGGCGCCACCGGCTGCAACCCTCGCTCGCCCTGGCGCAGCGCTACGCCATGGACCAGGGCCTGCTGCCGCGCGCGTTGCCGCCGCACGAGGTCTGGGACGGGCTGCCGAAGCTGGCATCCTGGCTGGGGCAGGAGTGGCTGTGACGCGCTGCGCCCTGATCGGCTGCGGCGAGGTCGGCAGCGGGTTCGCGCGCGACCTCGCCGCCGGCGGCGCTGCCGCCATCGCCGCCTTCGACACCGATCCGGCGGTTCGCGCCCGCGCCGCCGAAGGCAACGTTCAGGTTTGCCGGAGCGCCGCGACGGCGGCGGATGGGGCCGAGCTGGTGATCCTGGCGGTCACGGCCGGCTCGGTGCTGGAAGCGGCCGAGAGCCTGGGCGAACTCGACCACGCGCCGTTGGTGCTCGACGTGAACTTGGTCTCGCCCGCGACCAAGCGCGCCGCCGCCGAGCGGGTCGGCCGGGCGGGCGGGCGCTATGTCGAGGCGGCGGTGATGAGCAGCGTGCCGCCGCGCGGGCTGCGCTCGCCGATGCTGCTGGGCGGCCCGTACATGCGCGCGTTCATGGCGCGCATGGCGCCGTTCGACATGGACCTGACGCCGTTCAGCGAGGTGATCGGCGAGGCCTCGTCGGTCAAGATGTGCCGCTCGGTCATGGTCAAGGGGCTGGAGGCGCTGGCCACCGAGGCGATGCTGGCGGCGCGGCATTTCGGCGTCGAGCGGCACGTGCTGGCCTCGCTCGCCGACACGCTGCCGCACGAGGACTGGCCGGCGCTGGCCCGCTACATGATCGGCCGCGCCCTGGTGCACGGCAAGCGGCGGTCCGAGGAGATGCTGGAAGTGGCCGAGACGGTCCGCCAGGCCGGGGTCGAGCCGATGCTCAGCGCCGCCATCGCGCGCCGCCAGTCCTGGGCCGCCGAGCAAGGCCGGGCGCTCGATCGCGCGACCCTGGTGGACCAACCACTCGGGACGTTGCTGGACGCCGTGCGCGCCGGCAGCGCCGCCCGCAAACCCCGAAGGGACGACGAGTAGGCATGGACACGATCCAACTTCCGACGCACCGGGACCTGTTCTACGGCGGCGCTTGGCAGCCGCCCAGGGCCGGCCGCTACCTCGAATCGCGCAGCCCCGCCACCGACGAGGTGCTGGGCGAGGTGCCGGACGGCGATGGTGAGGACGTGGCGGCGCTGGTCGCCGCGGCGCAGCACGGCTTCGAGGCCTGGCGCGCGGTGCCGCCGCTGGAGCCCGCCGTGGCGGTGCGCCGGGCGGCGGCGGTGATCCGCGAGCACGGCGACGAGCTGGCGATGATCGACGCCGCCAAGGCGGCCGGCCAGTTCGAGTTCTTCGCCGGCCTGGTCACGGAGATGAAGGGCGATTCCATCCCGATGGGGCCGCACGCGGTCAACTTCTCGGTGCGCGAGCCGGTCGGCGTGGTGGCGCGCATCGTGGCCTTCAACCACCCGTTCATGTTCACCGCCGCCAAGGCGGCGGCACCGCTCGCGGCCGGCAACAGCGTCATCATGAAGCCGCCGGAAGTGGCGTCGCTGTCGGCGCTGCGGCTGGCCGAGCTGGTCGGCCACCTGTTCCCGCCCGGCGTGTTCAACGTGGCCGCCGGCGGGCGCGAGCTGGGTGCGGCGCTGTCGAGCCATCCCGGTGTCGCCATGGTGACGCTGATCGGCAGCGTGCCCACCGGGCGCGCGGTGATGCGCGCCGCGTCCGACACCCTGAAGCCGACATTGTTCGAGCTGGGCGGCAAGAACGCCCTGATCGCCTTCCCCGACGTCGATCCGGACGAGGTGGCGCGCGCCGTGGTGGCCGGAATGAACTTCACCTGGTGCGGCCAGTCCTGCGGCTCGACCAGCCGCGCCTTCCTGCACGAGGCAATCCACGACCGCGTGGTCGAGCGCCTGCCAGCGCACCTGGCGCACTACCGGCCGGGCCTGCCCACCGATCCCGCCACCACCATGGGATCGATCGTGAGCCGGGCGCAGCACGAGAAGGTGCTGCGCTACGTGCAGGTCGCCCACGATGACGGGGCGACGCTGCTGTGCGGCGGCAAGCGGCCGGACGACCCGGCGCTGGCGCGCGGCTGCTTCGTCGAGCCGACCATCTTCACCGACGTCCGGCAGTCGATGCGCATCGCCCGCGAGGAGGTGTTCGGCCCGATCCTCTCGGTGCTGCGCTGGCACGACGAGGACACGATGATCGCCGAGGTCAACAGCGTCGAGTACGGCCTGACCTGCTCGATCTGGACCGAGAGCCTGCAGGCCGCGCACCGCACCGCACGGCGCGCGCCGTGCAGTCCGGCTACGTGTGGGTCAACGACGTCAGCAAGCACTTCCCCGGCGCGCTGTTCGGCGGCCTCAAGCAGTCCGGCATCGGGCGCGAGGAGTGCCTCGAGGAGCTGCTGGCCTTCACCCGCGAGAAGAACATCCACATCCGGCTGCGCGCCTGACGCGGCCGAGACGAACCAAGGAACTTCCCATGCCGCTTCCGCTCGACCGCTCGTACGACGGCATCATCGTCGGCGCCGGCCACCACGGCCTCGTGCTCGGCAGCTATCTCGCCCGCCAGGGCCTCGACATCCTGGTGGTCGACCGCCGGCTGCGCTACGGCGGCGGCCTGGCCACCGAGGAGGTGACGCTGCCGGGCTTCCACCACAACCTGCACAGCATCAACCACTTCCACATCAGCGACACGCCCTGGTTCGCCGACCTCGGCCTGCGCGACAAGGTCGAGTACATCACGCCACGCTACGAGTTCGCGCAGCCGCACCTCGACGGCACGGCGCTGGTGTTCGGGCGCGACCTCGAGGAGACCTGCGCCAACATCGCGCGGTTCAGCCGCCGCGACGCCGAGACCTTCCGCGAATGGAACCACGTCGCCGAGCGGATGACGCGCGAGATCTTCATGCCGGAGCGGTTCAGCGAACCGCTGTCGCGCGCCGAGCGCGACGCGCTGCTGTCGCGCACCCAGATGGGCCGCGACTTCCTGGGCATGACGCTGCGCCAGCCGCTCGACGTGGTGCAGGAGCTGTTCGAGAACGAGCACGTGCGGCTGCTGTTCCTGTTCAAGCTCAGCCTGTTCGGCACCTGGCTCACCGACACGCTGTCCAAGACCAGCCCGATGGGCAGCGTGATCCGCGCGTTCGACCTGGAGAGCGGCTACCAGCTCTGCAAGGGCGGCTCGTTCAACCTGGCGCGCGGGCTGATGGAGACCTTCATCGCCGCCGGCGGCACCTACCAGCCACAGGTCGCGATCGAGCGCGTAGTGCTGGAGGGCGGGCGCGCCACCGGCATCGAGCTCGCCGACGGGCGCACGGTGCGCGCCGGCCAGTTCGTCGCCAGCACGCTCGACGTCCACCAGACGTTCGAAAGCCTGATCGGGCGCGACCAGCTCCCGGCCAGCTACGCGGCCAAGCTCGAAGGCTTCCAGTATTCGAGCTGGACGCTGTTCGGACTGCACCTTGCGCTGAAGGAGACGCCGCGCTTCCACGCCGAGGCGTTCGACCCCAACATCCGCCGCACGCTGAAATGGAGCATCGGCGCCGAGACGATGGGCGACCTGACGGCGGCGTTCGAGGACGTGCAGCGTGGCGAGGTGCCCAAGATCGTGCAGTTCGGCTCCGGCGCACTCAGCGAGATCGACCCCAGCCAGGCGCCGCCCGGCCGCGCCACCACGTACGCGTGGCACATCATGCCCGAGCACCCGGACATCTCGGCCTACGGCGACGACTACGAGCGCTTCAAGGCCGAGTTCTCCGAGCGCATCCTGGAGAAGTGGTCGCGTTACAGCCCGAACATGACCCGCGACAACGTGCTGGCGCGGCACGTCTACACGGCGCGGGAATACGTCGTGGAACTGCCCAACATGCGCAAGGGCGACTTCATGATGGGCACGTTCAACGCCGAGCAGGTGATGTACAACCATTTCGGCTATCGCACGCCGATCCCCAACTTCTACAACGCGGGATCGGGCGCGCACCCGGGCGGCGGCGTCTCGGGCGGGGCTGGCTACATCACGGCGGGTCTGATCGCGCGCGACCTGTCGCTCAAGCCGTGGTGGCTCCCGGTCGACGCGCGCTCGGCGCTCGAGTCGCTGGCGGAGCCGCGCGCCAGCCGGCTCGCGACGGCCGGCTGACCGCCCGCGAGCGGCGTCCGCTACACGCTGGCGGGCGCCTCGTCGCAGGGCGCGAACAGCGCGCGGAAATCCTCGATACCTTGCGTCAGTCCCTGCTCGCGCGAGTAGCGCACCATGGCGGCCAGCGCGGCCTCATTTCTGGTCGTGCCGTACGGCCAGAAGTCGGCCCCCATGAGCGCGCGCGTCTCCGCGTAGGCCTGCAACGACCAGGGCAGGGTGATTTGCAGCGCGTTGTCGTCTTCGATCGCGGCGTAGCAGGCCGCCTTGGCCCGCGCGAAAGCCTTGAACAGCGAGGAGGCGAGCCAGGGATGGCGGACGTGCAGGTCGCGGCGCAGCCCGATCAGGTGCATGATCGGGAACAGGCCGGTGCGGCGGAAATACTCCTGCTTCTCCGGCACGAAATCCGTGAACAGCCGCCGCACCGGGGCGGCGCCGGACAGGAAGCAGGCCGGTGGCCGGGCGCTCACGATGCCGCCGAGCTCGCCACCAGCCAGCAGCGCGTCGAGCGTCTGCTCGGGCGCGATCGGGCGCACGTCGAACGGGGCCGCGAAGGTCAGGCCGAACTTCTCGCGCCGGCCCGGTTGCAACAGCCCGCCGGTCCGCCAGGCGACCTGCTCGGAGCGGACGCCGTGCTCGTCCGACAACATGCCGCGCACCCACAGCGCCGCCGTCATCTGGTATTCCGGGACACCCAACGTCTTGCCGCGCAAATTGGCGGGCGCGTCGATGCCACGGTCGGTGCGGACGTAGACCGCCGAGTGCCGGAACATCCGCGAGACGAACACCGGGATGCCGACATAGGGCGAGATGCCGCGCTCGGTGGTGACGATGTGGCTGCTCATCGACAGCTCGGTCACGTCGAACTCGGCGCGGGCGTAGGCGCGGCTGAAGATCTCCTCGGCGCCGAGCGGCAGCAGCGTCACGTCGCAGCCCTCGACCCGCACGCTCCCGGTCATCAGCGCCGCGACCCGGTCGTAAGGCCGGCAGGCGATGGTGAGGTGCAGCGTCATGTCGGGTTCCTCGCAAAGCGAATCGCTAGAGATGCGTGGCGCCGCCGTCGAGGTTGAGCGACTGGCCGGTCATGAAGGCGGAACCCTCGGAGGCGAGGAACAGCACCACGCCGACCAGGTCGTCCGGCACCTGGGCGCGCGGCACGCATTGCAGCGACGTGATGCGGGCGCGCTGCTCCGGCGTCACCGTCTGGCGCGGGATCTCGGTCTCCACCGCGCCCGGCAGGATCGCGTTGACGGTGATGCCGTCACGGCCCAGCTCGCGCGCCATCGAGCGGGTCATGCCGATCAGCGCCGCCTTCGACGTGGTGTAGTGCAGGTAGTTCGGCCGGCCGAGCAGGATGCTGCCCGACGACATGTTGATGATCCGCCCCCATCGCGCGCGGCGCATCGCCGGCGTCACCGAACGGGCGCACAGCATGGCGCCGGTGACGTTGACCCGCATCACCGCCTCCCACTCGGCCAGCGGGATCTCCTCGAACGGGCGCATGGCAAGGGTCGAAAAGATGCCGGCGTTGTTGATCAGCACGTCGATGCGGCCGAACGCGTCCAGCGTCGCCGCCGCCATCGCGGCCACCGAATCCGGGTCGGCCACGTCGGTCGCGACCGCCAGGGCGCGGCCGCCCGCGGCGGTGATCTCGTCGGCGACCGCCTGCCCGCGCGCCGCGTCGCGCTCGGCGATCACCGGGACCGCGCCGGCCTGCGCCAGCGCCGTCGCGAAGCGGCGGCCGATGCCTTGCCCGGCGCCCGTGACGATGACGACCCGACCGGCCACGCCGGCCAACGCGCGGACATCGACGCTGTCCTCAACATCCATGGCCGCATCTCCGTCCACTGCACGCCGCAACTTCGCGTCGGCTCGGTCGGCTGTCCAATGCCAAGTTGCGGCATCGCTATAACCACCGTCGATACGGCATCGCGAAGGCCGGCCTACGCCAGACACCGCGCTATAGTCCGGCGGAATAGCCAGGCCACGATTTCCGATGCCATGGACCGGCGGCCGAAGCTGTATCGGAGTCGATGCGCGCCGGCGGACATCGCATGGTCCGATGCCGGCCACGAAGACCTGCGGGGGAAGCGATGTATCTTGGCGTGGACATCGGCGGCACGTTCACCGACCTCATCCTGCTCGACGACTCCGGCGAACTGAGCACCACCAAGGCGTTGTCCATGCCGGGCGAACTCGAAATCGGCGTGTTCAACGCTTTGCGGGACGCGGGCGCGCAGAAGGGGCTGTCGGTCGAGGAGCTGCTGGCGCGGGTCAGCACGTTCGGCCACGGCACTACGCAGGCGACCAACGCGGTGATCGAGCGCACCGGGGCGCGCACCGGCCTGCTCGCGACGCGCGGCTTCGGCAGCACGCTGTCGCTGCAACGGCTGATGGGGTTCACCGCCGGCGTCCCGGCCGACCGGCTGACCTGGTATTCACGGCGGCGCAGCCCGGTGCCGATCGTGCCGCCGCATTTCGTCCGCGAGGTCCGCGAGCGGGTGGACGCTGCCGGGCGGGTGCTGATCGAGCTCGACGAGGACGGCGTGCGCCAAGCGGTGCGCGAGCTGCTCGACGCCGGCGTGGAGACCTTCGCGGTGGCGTTCCTGTGGGCGTTCCGCAACGCCGACCACGAGCGCCGCGCCGGGCGGGTCATCCGCGAACTGGCGCCACACGCCTATCTCAGCCTGTCGGTGGACGTGGCGCCGGTGATCGGCGAGTACGAGCGTACCGCCACCACGGCACTCAACTCGTACCTGGCGCCCAAGGTGGTCTCCTACCTGGGCGGGATCGAGCAGATGCTGCGCGACCGGGGCTTCGCGGGCGCGTTCTCGATCATGAACTCGGCCGGCGGCGTGATGCCGGTGGCGGAGGCGGCGCGCCGGCCGGTGACGCTGGTGATGTCGGGGCCGACCGGCGGGGTCATGGGCTCGGTGCATGTCGGCAAGCGGCTCGGCTACGACAACATCATCGCGACCGACATGGGCGGCACCTCGTTCGACGTCGCCATCGTGGTGGACGGCAAGCCGCTCACCACCAAGAACCACGAGGCGGGTGGCTTCCACATCGCGACCCCGATGGTCGAGGTGCGCTCGATCGGCGCCGGCGGCGGCTCGATCGCGCGCGTGGTCGACGGGCTGCTGAAGGTGGGGCCGGACAGCGCCGGCGCCCGGCCCGGCCCGGTCTGCTACGGCCGCGGCGGCACCCGCGCCACCGTCACCGACGCCGACGTGGTGCTCGGCATCATCGACCCCGCGACCTTCCTCGGCGGCAAGATGCGGCTCGACCGCGACGCCGCGACGCGCGCCATCGAGGAGCAGGTGGCGCGCCCGCTCAACCTCTCGACCGAGCAGGCCGCGGCCGGCATCCGCCGCATCGTCGACTCGCAGATGGCCGACACGCTGCGCGAAGTCACCATCGGTCGCGGTCACGACCCGCGCGACTTCGTGATCTTCGCCTATGGCGGCGCCGGCCCAGTCCACTGCGCCGGCTACGGCGCGGAACTCGGGGTGCCGAAGATGGTGGTCCCGGTGACGTCGATGGCGCACTCGGCGTTCGGGGCGCTGGCCGCCGACGTGCAGTATTCGAGCGAGCGCTCGCTGCTGATGCGCGGCGGCGGCGGCACGCTGCCGACCTGGCACGGGCTGGACGCCGGGCAGATCGAGGACGCCTTCGCGCAGCCCGAGCAGGACTGCCTCGAGGCGATGCGGCGCGCCCAGGTGGCCCCCCCCCGGACGTGGAAATCGTCCGCGCGGTCGACTTGCGCTACCGGCGCCAGACCAACGATTTGGTGATCCCGGTGCCGGAACGCCCGTTCACCGAGCCGGCGTTGCGCGCCCTGGTCGACCGTTTCGAGGCGAGCTACGAACAAGTCTACGGGAAAGGCTCGGCGTTCCGCGAGGCCGGCATCGAGCTCACCAACGTGCGCGTCGAGGCGTTCGGCCGCTCGCACCGCCCGGAGATCGCGGTGAGCCATGGCGCCGGCAACCGCGTCCCGAGCCATCGCCAGATATTCGAGCCGGTCGCCGACGCCTGGATGCGCGCCGAGGTCCACGACTGGCGCGACCTGTCGCAAGGGGCGCGCATCGACGGCCCGGCGGTGATCGAGCATCCCGAGACGTCGGTGTTCGTGGCCCAGGGCCAGACCGCCAGCGTCGACGCCAGCCGCAATATCACCATAGAGCCGCTGGAGCGAAGCTGACATGCCCGACCATGCCATGAAGATCGACCCGATCACCTTCGAGGTGGTGCGCAACAAGCTGCAGGCGATCACCGAGGAGCAGGCGATCACGCTCAAATCCGTCTCCGGCTCGCCGGTGGTGACGGACGCCACCGACTTCAACAACGGCCTCTACCTGGCGGACGGCTCGATCGTGACCATGGGGCCGCAGGTGATCTTCCACACCGGCACCATGTCGACCGTGATCCGCTCGATCATCGAGCATTTCTCGGACAACCCGGGCATCCGCGAGGGCGACATGTTCATCCTCAACGACCCGTATCGCGGCGGCCTGCACCAGCCGGACATGTCGGTGGTGGCGCCGGTGTTCCACGAGGGCCGCCACGTCGCCTGGGCCGGCTCGTGCGCGCACGAGCTGGACGTGGGCGGCATGAGCTTCGGCTCCTGGGCGCTGGGCGCCACCGAGATCCAGCAGGAGGGGATGCTGCTGCCCGGCATCAAATTGGTCGAGGGCGGCACGTTGCGCCAGGATTTGTGGCAGATGATCATGGGCATGACCCGGCTGCCGGAGGTGCTGGGCCTCGACCTCAAGGCGATGATCGCCGCCAACAACGTGGCGGTCCGCCGGCTGGGCGAGCTGATGCGCCGCTACGGCCCGGCCGAGGTCGAGGCCATCATGCGCGAGGAGATCGCGACCACCGAGCGCCAGCTCCGGCAGACCCTGTCCGAGCTGCCGGACGGCGTGTTCCGGGCGCGCGACTACATCGAGCACGACGGCCACAGCAACGCGCTCTACCGCGTCTGCGTCGCCGTCGCCAAGCGAGGCGACAGCTTGACGGTCGACATGACCGGCACCTCGCCGCAGGCGCCCGGCTTCATCAACTGCACCGGCTCCGGCATGAAGGGCGCGGCGTTCGCGGGCCTGCTGCCGATCCTGGCGCCGACCTTCCGCTGGAACGACGGCATCATGCGGGTCATCAAGTTCGTGGCTCCGGAGGGCATCCTGTGCAACGCGACGCGGCCGGCGCCGGTCTCCGGCGCCACCATCTCGACCGCCTGGATCGTGCAGAACGTGGTCGTCACCGCGGTGTCGCGCATGGTGGCGTTGTCGCCAAAATACGCGACCGAGGGGCAGGGCGTCACCAAGGGGCACATGACGGTGATGACGCTGTCCGGCCGCGACCGCGACGGCGGCCCGTTCGGCACCTTCCTGCTCGACGCCACGGCGGGCGGCGGCGCCTTCGTCGACCATGACGGGCTGAACGGCTCCGGCGACCATTGCGTGCCGCGGCCCTCGATCGCCAACGTCGAGGCGGCCGAGGCGGGCGGGCCGTTCCTGTATCTCTACCGGGCGTTCGTGCCCGACACCGGCGGCCCCGGCCGGATGCGCGGCGGCACCAGCACGTCGGTCGCGATCGTGCCGTACGGGACCGACGACATCGCCGCCATGCTGGTGGGCCACGGCATCGAGGTGCCGAACTCGACCGGGCAGGCGGGCGGGCTACCGGGCTCGTGCGGGCGCAACTTCGTCCGTCGCGGTGCCGGCGACGGCGAGGTCGTCGTGGGCCTGGCGAGCAACCTGGAGGAGATGCTGGCGAGCGGCGTCGAGGAACTGGGGCCGAAGCCCGGGCGGCGGCATTTGAGCAGCCGCGACGTGCTGGGCTACGCCTTCCAGGGCGGCGGCGGCTTCGGCGACCCGCTGAAGCGCGAGCCCGAGGCGGTGCGCGTCGACGTGATCGACGGCCATGTGAGCCGGCGCGCCGCCGGCGAGATCTACGGCGTGGCGTTCGGCCATGACGGGCAAGTCGACGCCGCTGCGACAGGGCGGCAGCGCGGCACGATCCGCGCACAGCGCGTCGGCACGGCTCCGGCGCGACCGGCGGCAAGCGGGGACATCGAGGTCCGGGGCGAGCGGTTCGCCTGCTCGTGCGGCTGCGATCTGGGCCCGGTCGCCGGCGATTGGAAACAGGCGGCGCAAACCCGCCGCGTGCCGCCCGCGAGCTACGGCCCGCACATCCGCACCCATGCCGAGCTGGAACTGCGCGAGCACCTGTGTCGGGATTGCGGCTCGCTGCTCGAGGCCGAGGTGGTGCGCAAGGACGAGGCATCGCTGGTCAGCTTCGCTCTCGGCACGTGACGTCGGTGTCCACATGGCGCCGTCGGATGGCGCGACATACTGGAAATCGATTCCCCTGATGCACTCTCGCCTGCCTATCGTGTTCGCCGGGGATCAGCATCTCGAAGGGGCGAACAGATGGCGTTGGCACGAGAGCAAGCCGGAGCCTACGACCGCACCACGATCGCGCTGCATTGGGTTACCGCCGTCTCGGTGATCCTGCTCTGGATCAGCGGCCAGACCGCCGACTGGTTTCCCGACGGGCCGGTCAATACGGATTACTGGTCGCTGCATGTGGTGCTCGGCTTCGCGTTGGCCGGCGTGATCCCCTGGCGGGTCGCCTGGCGCGGCTCCGGCGGCCGCCGTCTGCCGGCCGCCGATGCCGGACCGCTGCACGCGCTCGCGAAAGCGACTCATTACCTGCTCTACGCCATGCTGATCACCGTTGCGGCATTGGGCGTCGTCAACGCCTTTGTGCGCGGCTACACTCTTTTTGACGTGACGAGCCTGCCGCAAATCGGCAACCTCGCGTGGCGTAGGCCGATCACGCAATGGCACGGCCTCGCCGCCAACATCATGCTCGGCTTGGTCGCCTTCCACGCCAGCGCCGCGCTGGCGCATCATTACCTGTGGCGCGACGGTGTCCTCGCCCGCATGGTGCCAGGCCGGTCCATGTCGGTGACGGACCGGCAGGCGACCGGCCAGCGGCCAAGCTGACGGCGCGGCCCGAAGCGACCAACCAGGAGATCGGCATGAGTGACCAGACACGAGGACCGAGCCGCAGGGCGTTGCTCGGAGGTGCGGCCGCCGTCGCCGCCGCTCCGATCGCCGCCGTCCCAGTCGCCGCCCGGGCCATCGTGCCGCCGCCGGTGCCCGGCCGGTCGGAGACGGTGCTGACGGTCAACGACCACGAGTATCGGGTGAGCATGGACACGCGGACCACGCTGCTCGACGCGCTGCGCGAGCACATCCAGGCCCGTGCGTCTGAGCGGTACGGTGTACTGTCATAAGGCGGGTTTTGCGGCTTGAGGCTCGTTTAGGCAGCGATGGATGGTGGCCGGGTGGACATTGAAGGTTCTGGCGACTTCGCTGCTGGACCGGCCTTCCCGGACCAGGGAGAGGGCGAGCGCCTTCTGATCGGGGCGTAGCTTTTGCGGC
This sequence comes from uncultured Acetobacteraceae bacterium, assembly GCA_964250775.1. Classification (GTDB taxonomy): domain Bacteria; phylum Pseudomonadota; class Alphaproteobacteria; order Acetobacterales; family Acetobacteraceae; genus CAVRQM01. The sequence continues at coordinate 11,844 of CAXUHK010000112.1, forward strand.
CGTCCGAACGACACGCCGCGCCGCTTGGCGGCCTGGCGTCCTTCATCGGTGCGATGCCGGATGAGGGCGCGTTCGAACTCGGCGACGCCGGCGAACATGGTCAGGACCATGCGTCCGGCGGGGGTCGTGGTGTCGGCCCATGGCTCCTCAAGCGACTGCAAGACGATCCGACCCAGACGCCGCCTGCCGTGATCACGGCCATGGCGCGCCAACTCGGGGAGGCGGAGCCGCCGTGCCTGGATGCTTACCGCGATGGTCGGCAGCGATGGCGGCACACCGCGACCATCCGTGAGCAGTATGGGTTCCGTGACCTTGAGGAGGATCCTGCTGCCGGGTTCCGGCTGACCCGGTGGCTCTATGTCCTGTGCTGGACGGGCGATGACCGGCCGGGTCTGCTGTTCGACCGGGCGACCACCTGGTTGCTGGCGCACAAGGTGCTGCTGCCCGGCGTGTCCACGCTGGAGCGCCTGATCAGCCGCGTGCGCCATCGCGCCACCTTGCGACTTTGGCAACGCCTGACCCGGGCCCTGACCGCTGAGCAGCAGGAGAAGCTGGTGGCTTTGGTCAGCTCCGATGACGAGGGGCTTGCCACGCTTGATGATCTCCGTACCACGCCGAGGCGGCGCACGCCCAGCGAACTGCTGCAGCATCTGGAGCGCATCGACACCATCCGCAGCCACGGCCTGACCTTGGCGCCCGCCGCGGATTTGCCTGCATCACCGTTGGGACGTCTGGCGCGCAGCGCACGCACAGCCAAGCCGGCAAACTTGGCAGCCCTCCAGGAGCCACGGCGTACGGCCACCTTGGCGGCCTTGTTCCAGACGCTGGAAGCCACGGCGCTCGACGATGCGGTCGAACTGTTCGACGCCCTGGCCAACGACGTCTTTAGCCAGGCTGAGGAGGCGCATAGCAAATCCAGGCTGCGCTCGCTGCGCGACCTCGATGCCGCCGCCATCATGCTGCGCGACGTCGGCCAGCATGTTGTCGCCGACGACGAGGGGAGTCTGCCTCTGGCCGAATGGAAAGTCGCCCTGTTCGAGCAGATCGCCCGGATCGACATCCAGACCGCCATGGCCAGCGTCGACAGCTTGGTCACCAAGCCCGATGACCGGCGTTACCAGGAGCTGCGGCCGCATTGGCGGCGGGTGCGCATGCTGTTCTATGGCTTGCTGCAGCGGACCGAGTTTGCATCGACGCCGAACGCCCAGCCGGTGATTGCAGCCCTCGACCACCTCCGTGGCGTCAAAGACTGGAACAAGTCCCGTATGGCTAACGCGCCGCCCCGATTCATGGGCATGGCCTGGAAGCGCCATGCCCTCGACCCCGCCGGCGGCGTCGCCGACAGCCGCGCCTATGTTTTTGCGGCCCTCGATGCCTTCCGGGCCGGGCTTAAGCGGCGCGACGTGTTCGTCCCAGCCGGCATCCGCTACGCCGACCCGCGGCAGGGCTTGCTGAGTGGGGAGGCCTGGAATGCCGCAAGCCTGACCGTTTGCCGCTCCTTGGATCGCTCGCTCGATGCCGAGACGGAGATCGGCGACCTGGCCGCGCGACTGAACCGCGCCCTCCC
>CAXUHK010000113.1:0-13373 GCA_964250775.1 uncultured Acetobacteraceae bacterium
CGGCGCGCCCACCCGGATCGCGTGCTCCGGCGCGCCGGTGGCCCGCGCCGCGATGGCGTTGGCCATGTCGAACGCCAGCCGCAAGTCCGCGTCGGCGAGGAAGCCGGCGCGGTAGCCGATCAGCATCGCGCGCTCCAGCATGTCGCCGTTGCCGTAGGGCGACCAGGAGTCGCGGATGTTGTCCGACCCCGCGAACACCACGACGCCATGCCGCACCAGCCGCTTGACCGGCGGCATCGCCACCGGCCCCGGCCCGTTGGTCATGATGGCGACGCCGGCCTCGGCCAGCGCGTCGGCGGTCCGCGCGAACTCGTCGGCGTCGACCTCGCCCAACGCGAAGGCGTGGCTGACCGCGACCCGGCCCTGCATGGCGCGGTCTTGGGCATAGCGCGCGATCCGCCGCAGCGAGAACGCGCCGAGGCTGCCGCCGTCATGCAGGTGGATGTCGACGCCCGCGCCGCGCCGCGCCGCGCACCCGAACACCGCGTCGAGCTGGCCGTCGAGGTCGCCGTCGATGCCGGCCGGGTCGAGACCGCCGACCAGCTCGGCGCCTTCGGCGAGCGCCGCGTCGAGCAGGTCGGCGGTGCCGGGGGCGGCGAGGATGCCGCTCTGCGGGAACGCCACGACCTGGATATCGAGCGCGTGCGCGAAACGCTGCCGCGCCTCCAGGACCGCGTGCAGGTTCGCCAGCCCGACCTGCGGGTCGATGTCGACGTGGCAGCGCATCCGCGTGGTGCCGTGCGCCAGCGCCTGCCGCACCAGCGCCGCCGCGCGCTCGACGGTCGGCACCGTGAGGCCGCGCAATGCCTGCTGCTCGGCGGCGATGCGCTCCGCCACGCTGCCACCCGGTCGGTGCGGCTGCCAGTCAAGGCCGATCAGGGTCTTGTCGAGATGGATGTGGCCGTCGACGAAGCCCGTGCAGAGCAGCCGGCCGCCGAGGTCGATGGCGTCCGGGGCCGCGCTCCCGGCCGGCTCTATGGCGGCGATCAGTCCGTCCGCCACCGCGACGTCGACCAGCCGCCCATCGTCCAGTCGCTCGCCGTCCAGCCTGGCGTTCGCGAGGACGATCCGGCTCACGCCGGCAGCAACCCGACCCGGCGTGCGGCGACGCGGCGATAGGCGGGGTCGCCATTCGCGGCCTCCTCCTGCATCGCCGAGAACACCAGGCTGGGATCGTGCTCGTCGTCGGAGGCCACCGCCGCCGCCGCGATCTCCGGCCAGTCCGGGCAGGCGGCCGCCCGCAGCGCCGCCATCGCCTCCGGGCTGGCCACCGGCGGCATCCCCATCTTCGGGTACACGGCGGCGACGCCCTGCCAGAAATAGCGCAGCAGCGTCGCGCGGTCTGCCGCCTCGGCGGGCAGCAGCCGCACCCAATGCGCCCCGGTCAGCGCGTGCAGCGCGCAGAAATCGCCCTCTGCCGCGAACAGCGCCAGCGCCGCCGCGGCGCAGCGCGCCAAGGTCACACCATCGGTCGTGGCATCGACCGCCAGCCAGTCCACCACCGGCGCGAAGCTTGGATGCCGGCCCACGTCGCGCATCGCGTGCCACAGCAGGTCGCATTCGGGCCGCACCGCCAGCAGCTCGGGCCGCAGCGCCACCCGCGCCAGCACCTCGGCCGGCTCGGACGTGACCGGGGCGGCCCCCGTCGCCGGCGCCAGCGTCAGGAACGTCGTCGCCCAGTACGCCAGCGCCCGCGCGACCTCCTCCGGGTCGGTGTCGAGATGGGCATAGGCGAGGCGCATCAGCGCGTGCAGCGCGCTGGCGCAGATGCCGGGCAGCAGCGTCGGCAGGTAGGCGCGCTGCAGGTCGCGCGCGCCGAGCCGCCGCAGCTCGCTCGCGAAGAACGCGCGGTAGTCCGCCTCGCGTTCGCGATGACCCAGGTGCTCGGTCCAGTCGGCGGCGGTGATCGCGGCCACCGTCGCCGGCGGCGGGCGCAGTCCGTTGCCGTCGCGGTAGGTCTCGAAATACCGTTCCAGTCGCCGGTCGTCGGCGCCGAGGCGGCCCAGGATGACCAACAGCATCGGCAGGTGGTTGGCGAGGGCGTGGCCGAACTCGAAGCTGAAGCCCCGGCTCTCGGCCAGCAGCCGCTCCAGCGTGGCCCGCTCCAGCAGCGCCCGCCCCATGCTATCGCGGCGACAGGTCGCGGGCGAGGTCGCGGCGCAGTTCCTCGGGCACGGTACGCCCGACCGCGACGCCCAGTTCGCGCACCCGGCGGCGCAGGTCGTAGAGCTGGTCGAGTAGCGACAGCACCACCGGCAACGCCTCCTCGTTGACCTGCATCTCGTCGCGCAGCTCGCGGATCAGCCTGACGCGCGCCACATCGACGGCGCGGAACTCGTAGCGGCCGGCGGCGCCGTCGGGCCGCACCCACTCGTAGGCGATCCAGCGTTCCAGGTCGCGCCGCTGCAGTCCCGGCACCTGCGTGACGAGGATATCGATGTCGATCAACGGCCTTCCTCCATCGTCTGTCGTGGCGCCGGCTGCTCCGGCGCGGAGCCGCGCAGGAACGCCTCCAGGGCCGCGTCCGGCTTGCCCACCACAACGCTCAACGTGGCATACAGGTCGCCGGCCGCCACGTCGCCATGCGCCGGCACGCCGCGCCCGCGCAGGCGCAGCTCGGTGCCGCTGTCGGAATGCGCCGGCACGCGCATCCGCACCAGGCCGCCGGGCGTCGGCACCTCGACCGAGCCGCCGAGCACCGCCTCGTGGAGGCTGATCGGCAGCTTCAGGCGGATGTCCTGCCCGTCGCGGGTGAACACCGGATGCGGGCCGACGCGCAGCTCGATCAGCGCGTCTCCGGGCGGCCCGCCGTTCCAGCCCTCCGCCCCCTTGCCGCGCAGCCGCAGCACCTGCCCGTCGGTCGAGCCGGGCGGGACCTTGACGTCGAGCGTCTGGCCGTCCGGCAGCGTCAGCCGGCGGGTGGCGCCCAGCACCGCGTCGAGGAACTCCGTCGCCAGCGTGTAGCGCTCGTCCGAGCCGGGCATCCCGGAATCCCTTCGGGCGCGGGCGCCGAAGCCCCGGTCGCCAAACCCTTTGTCGCCGAACATCGAGCCGAACACGTCGCCGAATTCCTCGGGGGTCCACTCCTCCGATTGCGGCCCGGCGCGGCCGTAGCGGCGGCCCGCCTCGCCCTCGGCATAGTCGCGGTAGGACGGCTGGGCCGGGCGGCGCGGGTTGCCGCCGGCGTCGATCTCGCCACGGTCGAAGCGGGCGCGCTGCTCCGGGTCGGACAGCAGCTCGTTCGCGCCCACCACCTCCTTGAACCGATCCTCCGCCGCCGCGTCGCCCGGGTTGAGGTCGGGGTGGTGCTTCTTGGCCAGCTTGCGGTAGGCGCGGCTGATGTCGTCCTGGCTGGCGTCGCGGGCCACGCCCAGCGTCTTGTACGGGTCGTCCAACGTGTTCACCTATGGATCGGGATCGACGTCTCGCGCAGGGCATCGGGATCGCCGTTCCAGCCCGGCCCATGCATCTCGGCTAGGGCAGTTTTCTGGTCCGTGGCGCTTACGAAGCGGCGCAGCACCGCCTCGACCACCGCCTGTGGGGTCGACAGCCCGGTGATGGCCATGGCCCGATCCATCAAGCCGGCATCCAAATCGATGTTGGTCCGCATGACGCCTTCGCCGCGAGGGGTTGCACGTGGATATAAGCCAACCCAGCGGAGCGGCATAGCGTTGCCGCCCTACCTCGGCCCGGAGCTTGCCGCCGGAGTGGGATCGAATGCGATTGCGCGACGTCGCTCCATGCCGCCATATCTGCAACCGCATGAAAGCCTGCGCGATCCTGGCGGCGCTGCTGCTCCTGGGCTCGGGCGGCTTGGCCCTCGCCAGGACGGTCGGCGTCCGCGAGATCGAAGTCGCCAGCGCCGAACGCAAGGCCGCTCTCCGTGCCGTGGTGTGGTATCCGGCGTCCAACAACGGCAGGGCCGTGCTCATCGGCGAGAACGCGGTGTTCCGTGGCACGCCGGGGTTCCAGAGTGCTGCGATCGCCCGTGGCCGCTTCCCGCTGGTGCTGATCGCGCATGGCGGCTTCCGGGCGGCGCCCAACGTCGCCAGTTGGCTGGCGGCCGCCCTGGCGGCGGACGGCTTCATCGCCGCGGTCGCAAGCCCGCCGCCGGTCCCGCAGGGCCGCGCCACGCAGACGATCCTGAACGAACTTTGGCTGCGGCCCGCCGACCTCTCCGCGACGCTCACGGCGGTCGAGCGCGACCCGGTTCTGGCTGGCCAGATGGACGGCGCGAAGGTCGGCGCCGTCGGCTTCTTCCTGGGCGGCAACGCCGTCCTCGCCTTGGCCGGCGCGCGCATCGACGCCGCTTCGTTCGCGGCGTCCTGCGCCGGCGCCGCGCCGGCCCGCGACTGCGCCTGGTTGGCACGGCGGCATGTCGACCTGCGGCGTGTCGATGCCGGGCGGCTGGAGCGGTCGAACGTGGACGGGCGGGTCAGGGCGGCCGTCGCAATCGACCCGGAGCTGACCGAGACGCTGACGCACGACAGCCTGCGCGCAATCGCCGTGCCGGTCCGCATCGTCAACCTGGGGCAGGGGGCCGCCATCCCGCGCGCGCTGAACGCATCGAGATTGCCCGCCAAGGTTCCCGGATCGCGCTATGCCGCCATCCCCGGCGCCACCGCGTCCAGCTCATTTGCCGAATGCAAGCCGAAAGGGCGGGCGATGCTGCGAAGCGAGGGCGGCGAGCTCGCCTTGTGCGACGACGGCGCCGGTCGCACGCGCGCGCAGGACCATGCGGCCATCGCCGCCATGGTCGCGACCGCCTTGCGCCAGGCGTTCTCGAACGGCAGGACGCCATGACGCGCGCCATCCTGGGCCGAGCGATCCACGCCCCGGCGGCGGTCGAGGTGCTGCCGCGTGCCCTGCTGGTGATCGACGATGCCGGCGACATCGCCTCGGTGGACGCCGACGTCGCCGCGGACGACCCGCGCCTCGCCGCGTTCCGCGACGCCGGAACGCTGACCGAGCTTTCGGACGACCAGGTGCTGCTGCCGGGCCTGGTCGACCTGCACGTCCACGCGCCGCAGTTCCCGCAGCTCGGCACGGCGCTCGACCTGCCGCTGGAGGACTGGCTGCAGGCGCACACCTTCCCGCTGGAGAGCCGCTACGCCGACCTCGGCTTCGCCGATGGCGTCTACAACCGGCTGGTCGACACGCTGCTGGCGCACGGCACCACCACAGCGCTGTACTTCGCCACCATCCACGTGCCGGCGACACAGCGCCTGGCCGAGATCTGCCTGGCGCGCGGGCAGCGGGCGCTGGTCGGGCGGGTCAGCATGGACCACCCGGCGCAGTGCCCGGACTACTACCGCGACGCCTCGGCGCCGCGGGCGGTGGCCGACACGCGCCGGGTGATCGACTTCATCCGGGCGATGCCGGGCAACGAACGCCGACTGGTGCGCCCGGTGGTGACGCCGCGCTTCGTGCCGTCCTGCACCGACGCGCTGCTGGACAGCCTCGGCGCGCTCGCCCGCGAGACCGGCTGCCACGTCCAGACGCACTGCTCGGAAAGCGACTGGCAGCACGCGCACGTCATGCAGCGATGCGGCTGCAGCGACGCCGAGGCGCTCGACCGCGCCGGGCTGCTCGGGCGGCGCAGCGTGCTGGCGCACGGCAACTTCCTGGGCGAGGACGACGTGGCGCTGCTGCGCGCGCGCGGCAGTGCCGTGGCGCACTGTCCGCTGTCCAACGTCTACTTCTCCGACGCGGTGCTGCCGGTCCGGGCGATGCTGGAAGCCGGGCTGCGCGTGGGTCTCGGCAGCGACATCGCCGGCGGCCCCAGCGCCTCGCTGTTCGAGAGCGCGCGGCAGGCGGTGGCCTGCGCCCGCCTGCTGGAGCACGGCACCGATCCAAGGCTCGACCGCGCGGCGCGCGGCCGGCCGCACAGCCGCATCGACTTCCGCACCGCCTTCCGGCTGGCGACGACCGCGGGCGGCGAGGCGCTCGACCTGCCAGTGGGCCAGTTCCGGCCCGGCTTCGCGTTCGACGCCATCGCGGTGCAGTCCGGGCTGCCGCACGGCAACCTGGCGTTCGGCGCCGACGAGGACGGCGACGCGGTGCTGCAGAAGATCGTCATGGGCGCCGGCCGGCCCGACATTGCGCGGGTCTGGGTCGCCGGCAGGGCGGTGCGCGGCTGACGTTCCGGCCCAGCCGGCGCGAGGGTCGGCACACAGTCCGCTTTGCTTGGTTATCCGCTACTGTTATTCATATAGAACCAAAATAACACTTCCTAACGGAGCTAATTTGAAAACGAGCGGATGCTTCGACATATCCTAAACTTAATTCCGTGGATTAGCGCGTTAGGAAATCGTAACAAGCATTGAGATTTCTTTGCAGTAACGACATCCGAATCGGCATCTGGGGCAAAAATGGCTGCACAAGCAACGATATTGGCTGCCGGTAGCGTTACCATCGCCTCCACCGGAGCGCAGTCCGGCCACGCGCTGACGCAGGCCACCCTCCTCGTCAACAATGCCATCGCCATCGGCAACCTGAGCACAAACGACCCTAACTCGACCGCGACCGCGATCTCGGCGCCGAACCCGTACGCGCAGGGCGCCGCCTACGCGCTCAACGAGGGCTACCAGGGTACGTTGAACCTTCCGACCGGCTACGCCACCGCGATCATCGGCGCCAACACGCAGGTCACGGTCTCAGCCGTCGACCCCACGACCGCGATCCTGAGCGCCGGCACGCTCGACTACAGCGGATCGAGCGACTCGGTTACATCGCTGGGCGACAACTCGGTGCTGAACGACAGCGCCGATCTCGCCAGCCTCGCGGTCGCCGGCAGCAACCTCGCGGTGACGCTCGGCGGCGCCGGCCAGACCCTCAGCGTCGACCCGGGCGCCAGCGGCACCTTCACCGAGGCCGGCACCGGCGCCCACATCGCGGTCGCCCCGACATTGCCGGGCACCGACGGCAGCGGCTCCAGCACCACGGCGGGCGGCATCTCGGTGTTCCAGCTCACCGCCGAGACCTCGCTGTCGCTGAACGACACCACCACCGCCAGCGTCGTCGTGCTGAACACCGGCGCCGACACGGTGAGCGCCGCCGCCGGCTCCAGCACGGTGTACGCCACGACCGGCGACGACCTGTACTTCGGCGGCGCGGCACAGACCTTCTTCGTCGGCGCCTCGGGCACGACGGTCGCCGTGTCGACCGTGTTCGGCGGCCAGGGCAACGATACCGTGTTCGCGCAGGCCGGCGTCGACTACACCGCGGGTGGCGGCAACAACGAATTCGTCGGCGGCAGCTACGCCCAACTCAACGGCGCCGCGCCCTCGGTGGTGGCGCACTCGACCGTTACCGCCACCACCGGCCACGACCTGTTCTTCGGCGGCACGGTCGGCGACCAGTACAACCTGGGTGACGCCTCCAACACGTTCGTCGCCGGCGGCGGCGCCGACACGCTGTTCGGCGGCTCCGTGGCGCCCACCATTTTCAGCGGCGCCAACGAGACCCTCAAGCTGGTCGGCACCAACGCCGGCCTCCTCGTGGCCGACGGCGAGAAGGACGTCATCGACGCCAGCCAGGCCAACCAAGGCAGCACGTTCTTCGCGACCAACCGGCCCGGCGTCGGCAACACCACGCTGATCGGCTCGACGGGCACCGCCTCCCTGAGCGGCGCGCACGACACGTTCGTGGTCGGCCACGTCACCGGCAGTGTCACCGGCGCGGCGGCGCACACCGTCACGATCGAGAACTTCCACACCGGCGACGCCTTCTTCCTGTCCGGCTACACCGCCGCCGACGGCGCGGCGTTCGAGTCGGCGGTGGCCAGCGGCGAGGCGGCGAACGCCAAGGCCGGCACCCCGGCCGGCAGCGGCTCGCTGTCGTTCACGCTGTCGGACAACACCACCGTCACCTTCACCAACTCGCACCCGACGGCGGCCTTCAACGGCGGCACCGTCGGCCTGTAACGACCTCAGACGCGGCTCGGCGGCTCGGGCAGGCCGCGACAGGGTTTGACCTGTCGCGGGCCGCCCACTAAGCAGCGTGCGCTTATGGACGCTGCACCGATCGTTCCGCGCAGTCGCAAGCCTCGCGGGCAGGGCGCCACGCGGCGCGGCGAGATCCTGGCTGCGGCCAAGCAGCTTTTCCTGCAGGAAGGCATCGAGCACGCCACCATGCGGCGCATAGCTGGCGCCGTCGGCGTCAGCAGCACCGCGATCTACGTCTACTTCCCGGACAAGACCGCGATCCTGGACGCCATCGCCGAGGCGATGTTCGAGGCGTTGCTCATCGCCTACGCGCAGTCGCAGCGGTCCGGCAAGCCGCGTCTGGCGCGGTTCCGCGACGCCCTGCAATCCTATGTCGACTTGGCGCTGTCGCGCCCGGACGAGTACCGCCTAACCTTCCACGCGAAATCGCGCAGCTACCACGGCGAGATCGAGGCTGCGGACAAGTCGTTCAGCTTGCTGCAAGCGGACATCGCGGAGTTGATGCAGGTCGGCATCTTCGCGCCGGGCGACACGCTGGCGGTCGCCGAAGCGCTGTGGGCCTGCCTGCACGGCGTCGTCATGCTGCTGCTGAACCTGCCCGAGCACATCGGCACGCCGCCGCAGCGCCTGGTCGACACGGTGCTCGAAGCCGCGGTCAAGGGCTTCATGGCGTAACACGATGCCACGGCCTGCCTCGACTTCGGCCACTCGCCGCGGACCGCCGTGCGGGTTTGATCCGAGGACCGGGTTCGGGTCGCGCGGGCTGAACCCGACGATCGTTGCCACGCGTCCGGCTTGCCGTTCCGTGCCACATGGGAGAACAAGGCGTAGCCGCCATTGGCCAAGCCCGTTGTCACGGCAGCGAGCGCGCCCGCTACCTGGGAGGGCTTCGTGGCTTTATCAATTCGGTCCCTAAACGTGTAGCTGCGATTAGCCCAGCTCGTCACCCCGCTCGGCGGTGGGCTGGCGGATGTGGCTGGTTCCCGCGTTCGGGGCCTCGGCGCGCGCGGCCCCCCGAGCCGGTGCCCATCTCCGCGCCGGAGTGGTTCGCGGCGAAGTGCGGGACGGCTTGCGCGCCGCCATGGGGAGTCTGCGTCATCGGACCGCGCCCTTGCGCCGGGAGGCCGCGGGCAGGCTACGCGATCCAGCGCCGTACGATCCGATGAGGCTGTCCAGGATGTCCGAGGATGGATCCTGCTGGCTCGTCGGCGTCCCGCCCGTGCCAGCTTACCCTTGGCCAGGGGCTGCGGAAGACGGTGAAAGCTCCTGCGCGAACGCCGCCTCGTCGTGCGGCGAGGCGCCGGGACGGACGTTGCTCACTGCGATACCTTGGGGCCGTTCGACAATCCTCATGGGGCGGGGTGGGCGACGCGGCGGAGCAGGAGCGCGCCCATGCTGAGGTGGATCATGGCGCCCGACACGTCTGGGCGGACCTCGTGGTCGCGCACCAACCTATGCCGGCGCATGAGCCATCCGAAGGTGCGTTCGACAACCCATCTGCGCTTCAGCACCTGGAAGCCTTTCTGATCCGGCAGCTTGCGCACCACCTCAAGGGTGAAATCCTTGCAGGTGGCCAGGCTCGCAAGCCAGGCTCGCCGGTTTGCCGCGATCATAAGCACCTCCAGCTACGTCAAGAGAGCGTAAGGGCGCTGGCTCAGCGACACGGCGTCAGCCCCACCACCATCCAGAAGTGGCGCAAGCGCGAGACCACCGCCGACGCGCGAATGGGTCCAAAGGAGGTCCGGTCCACCGTGCTGACGCCGGAGGAGGCAGTCGTCGTCACCTTTCGGCGGCACACGCTGCTGCCGTTGGATGACTGCCTTGATGGCTTGCAGCCGACCATCCCGCGCCTGACCCGCTCATCCCTGCACCGCTGCCGGGAACGGCACGGCATCTCCCGGCTGCCCCAGGTTCAGGGCGACAAGCCCAAGAAGCAGCGCTTTGCGAGCTACGCCATCGGCCACTTCCATATCGACATCGCTGAAGTCAGCACGGCCCAGGGCAAGCTGCGCCTGTTCGTGGCCATCGACCGCACCGGCAAGTTCGCCTTTGTCCGATCGGTCGAAAGCGCAGGAAAGATGAAGGCCGCAGGGTTTCTGCGCCAGTTGGTCGAAGCGGTGCCCTATCGCATCCCCACTGTGCTGACCGACAACGGTATCCAGTTCACCACGCGCAGCCGGGACATCCATGACGGTTGGCACACGTTCGATCGCGTGTGCGACGAGCACGGGGTCGAGCACCGGCTGACCACGGTGAACCACCCTTGGACCGATGGTCAGGCCGAGCGGATGAACCGCACTATCAAGGACGCAACCGTCAAGCGCTACCGTTACGACAGCCACGACCAGCTCAGAGCCCACCTGCACCTCTTCGTTAATGCCTACAATGACGCCCGCAGGCTCAAGACCCTGCCCGGGCTCACGCCCGCCGAGTTCATCCACCACGCCTGGACGAAAGACCCCGAACAATTCAGGATCGACCCGTCACACCTCACTCCGGGACCATACACCTAGGTGCGGCTGGACCAACGCCGCGACGAGGCTGCCTGTCCGGGCGAGGTCAAGGCCCGCCACCGGGCTTAAGCTCCACCCCTTTCAAGGTCCTTGAGCGGGTGCCAGGTGGCGCGTTCTGATCTGACGAGTGAGCAGGAGGGGCATCGTCTGGAGCTCTGTCGTAAAGCGGTTTGAGCAACATGCTCCGGATAGCCGCACGATCCTGCCGGGCTGGTAGGTGCGCGTGCGGGACGGCGATCACAGAGCGCGAGCAGGGTATCAAGGCAGCAGGAGCACCGGCGCCCTCGCGGCCAGAGGGAATGGGGGGTGTCACAGCCTCCGCTCCTGTCGGCCGTTTCTGCGGCCAGCACCTCGCATCCGGGCTTGAGCACATGAAATGAGCGCTGAGGGGAAAGACTGATGACCAAGGGATCGGACCTGCTGGTTGCCGCGCTGGAGAACGAGGGGGTCGAGCGCATCTTTGGCGTGCCCGGCGAGGAGAACCTCGACGTGGTGGAGAGCCTGCGCACCTCCACGATCCAGATGGTGCTGACCCGGCACGAACAGGCGGCCGCCTTCATGGCCGCGACCCACGGGCGCCTGACCGGCAAGCCCGGCGTGTGCCTGACCACGCTCGGCCCCGGCGCGCTCAACCTCGCGACGGGGGCAGCCTATGCGCTGCTCGGCGCCATGCCGATGATTATGATCACCGGGCAGAAAGGCATCATGAGCAGCCGGCAGGCGCGGTTCCAGATCGTGGACGTGGTCAGCGCCATGAGGCCGTTGACCAAGCTGTCCCGCCAGATCGTCAGCGCGAGTTCCATCCCCACCCTGGTGCGCGACGCCTTCCGGATTGCGATGGAGGAGCGGCCCGGCCCGGTGCTGCTCGAGTTGCCGGAGGACATCGCAGGCGAGGCCGCGCCGGACCTGCTGCCGGTCCCGGTCCACGCGATCGACATCCCCGTGGCGCACCGGACGGCGCTGGACCGGGCGGCGGCGATGATCCTGGCGGCCGAGCGCCCGTTGATCATGCTGGGCGCCGCCGCAAGTCGGCCGCGCTCGACCGCGGGTCTGTCGGGCTTCGTGCGGCGGCTGCAGATCCCGTTCTTCACCACGCAGATGGGCAAGGGCACCGTGCCCGGCGGCGGCCAGCTGTATGTGGGAACCGCCGCGTTGTCCGAGCGCGACTACGTGCACGAGGCGGTCGACCAAGCCGACCTCATCATCGCCATCGGCAACGACACGGTCGAAAAGCCGCCCTTCATCATGGGTCAGGACGGGCCGCAGGTGATCCATGTCGGCTACGTGCCGGCCAACGTGGACGAGGTGTATTTCCCGCAGTGCGAGGTGGTGGGCGACGTGGGCCCGAGCCTTGAGCTGTTGGCGGACCGAGTGGAGGGCAAGCTGCACCATGCCGGGGCGCTGCTCCCGCTGCGCGAGGGCATCCTGGCCCGCATCGCCGACCGCGCCACCGAGGGTCGCTGGCCGCCGACACCCCAGCGGATCGTGCACGACGTGCGCGAGGTGCTCCCGGAAGACGGCATCGTGGCGCTGGACAACGGCATGTACAAAATCTGGTTCGCGCGGAACTACCGCACCCACGTCGCCAACACGCTGCTGCTCGACAACGCGCTCGCGACCATGGGCGCAGGGCTGGCGTCGGCGATGATGGCGGCGATGCTGTATCGGGACCGCCGGGTGATGGCCGTGTGCGGCGATGGCGGCTTCATGATGAACAGCCAGGAACTGGAGACGGCGGTGCGCTTCCGGCTCAATCTCGTCGTGCTGATCCTCAACGACGGCGGCTATGGCATGATCCGATGGAAGCAGGCGGTGGACGGCTTCGCGGATTTCGGCCTGACGTTCGGCAACCCGGATTTCGTGAAATACGCCGAAAGCTATGGCGCCAGGGGCACCCGGGTCGAGGCGACCGACGACCTAGCCCCGGCGCTGGAAGCGGCGTTCCAGGGCGGGGGGGTGCACTTGGTCGTCGTGCCGGTCGACTATGTCGAGAACACCCGCGTGCTGGTGGAGGAGCTGCGGGCACATTTGCCCGTGTCTAAGCCGACTTAGGAGCGCGTCTCGGTAGCCGCATTTGTTGTCGCTGAAACGGCTGCGGAACGATGCCAGGTTGGGCGAACTCCTTCTGTCCCGTGAGCTTGGGGAAGTTGTGGGCGGTGCAGGTCAGCGATCATTCGTGTCTGACCTGGTCGATGCCACGAAAGGGAAGCTGACGGGAGCCACGCCCTGCTGAGGTGGACCCCATCCTTCGGACAGGTGGTTACACTTGGTCCGCCTATGAAGGAGGGACCCGATGATGGGCAAGCGGAAGCGGTATTCGGCTGAGTTCAAGGCCAAGGTGGCGATGGAGCCGCTTCGGGGCGAGCTGACGATTTCGCAATGTCACCATCCCCCAATTTTAGTGGACACGGGTTACGGCCTACGCGGCCGCGGCGAGGTCTTGTTTGCTGGCCGGCGTGGTGTAGCCGGTCGCTGAGTGGAGCCGCTGGCGATTGTAGAAGCTTTCGATGAAGCCAAAGAGGGCCGTGCGCGCCGCCTGCCTGGTTTCGAACGGGCCGTCGCCGTCCAGCTGCGTCTTGAGGCTGCCGAAGAAGCTCTGCATTGGCGCATCGTCCCAGCAATCGCCCTTTCGGCTCATCGAACAGCGCATCGCGTGTGCGTCCAGCACGCGACGGTAGTCATGCGCTGCATATTGGCCGCCGCGATCGGAACGATGCAGCAAACCCGGGCCAGGCCGGCGGTTGGTGCCGGCGGTTGGTGATGAACCATGCGCAATGCAGCCAAGGTCAGCTCCTGCGGCATCGTCTCGCTCATCCGCTACGCTGCCATTCCATCGGCTGCGCCGGCGGAACCTCGTATGGGGGTTGCGTTGGCGCAGGCCCCGCCACAGCCTGACCGGGCGGCAGGACGCGCG
>CAXUHK010000114.1:0-3359 GCA_964250775.1 uncultured Acetobacteraceae bacterium
GCGCCGTGGGCGGCGCTCACCGCGAGCGCGGCGCGGCCCGCCTCCGACATCGCGGCCGAGGCCGAGGCGATCGCGCCCCGCGCGCTCGCCTGCATCCTGTACACCTCGGGCACCGGCGGCGCGCCCAAGGGCGTCATGCTGACGCACCGCGCCGTGCTCGCGAACTGCCGTGGCGCGTTCGCCCTGGTGCGTCCGCTCGGACTGTCCAACGAGCTGTACCTGTCCGCCCTGCCGCTCTCGCACAGCTACGAGCATACGGTGGGGCAGTTCTTCCTGCTCAGCATCGGCACCGAGATCGCCTACAGCCGCGGCATCGAGCACCTGGCGAGCGACCTGATGGCGGTACGCCCGACCATCATCGCCGTGGTGCCGCGGATGCTGGAGGTGATCCGCGCCCGCATCCTGGCGCAACTGGCGCGCCAGCCGCGCTGGCGGCAGCACCTGTTCCACCGCGCCGTGGCGCTCGGCCAGGCGCGGCTGGACGGGCGCGCCCGCTCGGCGCTCGACCGGCTGGCCGACCGCGCGCTGGACCGCCTGGTGCGCCGCCGGGTCACGGAGCGTTTCGGCGGCCGGCTGCGCCTCGCGGTCTCCGGCGGCGCCCGGCTCGACCCCGAGATCGGACGGTTCTTCCTGTCGCTCGGAATGCCGCTGCTGCAGGGCTACGGGCAGACCGAGGCGGGGCCGGTGATCTCCGCCACGCCGCCGTTCGCGACCGCGATCGAAACCGTCGGGCCGCCCTTGGCCGGCGTCACGGTGAGGATCGCGGCCGACGGGGAAATCCTGGTGCGCGGCGACCTGGTGATGGAGGGCTACTGGAACCGCCCGGACGAGACCCGGACGGCGATCCACGACGGCTGGCTGCGCACTGGCGACGTCGGCCGCCTCGACGCCGACGGCAGCCTGCTCATCACCGATCGCAAGCGCGACCTCATCGTGCTGTCGGGCGGCGACAACGTCTCGCCGGCGCGGGTCGAGGGCATCCTGGCGGCGTCGCCCGCCATCGCGCAGGCGGTGGTGTTCGGCGACGGCCAGTCCAGCCTGTCGGCGTTGATCGTGCCGGCGCAGGATTGCGGCGAGGCCGAGGTGGGCGGCGCGGTGGCCGAGGCGAACCGGCGCCTCGGGCCTCCCGAGCGGGTGCGGCGGCACCGGCTGGTCAAGCCGTTCACGCTGGAGGACGGACTGATGACCGCTACCCAGAAGGTCCGGCGGCAGCACGTGCTCAAGGCGTATGCCGGCCTGGTGGCCGAACTGCAAGCCGCCCGGTAGCCCGTCAGAGCACCGCCCGCCATGGTGCCGCTTCGCCGTCGCGTCAGTCCGGATCGAAGCTCGCTTTGCAGCAGGCGGCGCACAGGGCTAAGTCAGGCGATGAACACGCTCGATCCTTCCCACACCGCGCTCCTTGTCATTGATGTGCAGCGCGCATTCGACTTTTGGGAAGCGGCTGGCAAACGTCGGAACAACCCAGACGCAATCCTTCGCATCGCTGACTTGCTGGCCGCGTTCCGAGCCGCCCGCGCCCCCGTCCTCCACGTCCGTCACCGCGGCAGCCAGCCCGGCTCGTCGTTCGCTGTGGACGGCCCCGGGTATCAGGTCAGGGACGAAGCGCGTGAACTGGCTGGCGAGCCGGTCGTGACGAAGCAGGTGAACAGCGCGTTCATAGGCACGGACCTGGAAGCCCGGTTGCGCGCGGCCGCCGTGCGCTCGGTCGTGGTCTGCGGGGCCACCACGAACCATTGCGTCGAGACCACGGCCCGCATGGCGGGCAACCTGGGCTTCGACACCTGGCTGGCACGTGACGCGACTTGGACGTTCGACCGCACTGGCCCGGACGGGGACGAGCACACCGCCGAGGCGATCCACGCCATGACGCTCTCCAACCTCAGCGATGAGTTCGCGCGCATCGCTTCGACGGCTGAGATCGTCGGTATGCTGCCTGTGACCGCGCGAGCGGCATAGCCGACGGGTTTGCGGCCAACCGGCGAAAATTGCACGGTCGCGCGTCGGCCACAGGCCGATCAGACGACGCCGTGTTCCACCAAGGGGCGGTTTCGCAGCAGCCGGGTGAAGGCCAGCGGCGACAGGTCGAGCGTGCGGTAGCCGCCATCGACGAGCAACTCGGCGACGCCACGGCCCACGGCGGCGGCGTGCTGCATCCCATGGCCGGAGAAGCCGGTCGCGTGGACGACGTTGGGCGCCGCCGGGTGCGGGCCGACCACGCCGTTGTGGTCGAACAGGTTCATCTCGTAGTAGCCGGCCCAGGCGCTCGCGAGCTTCAGGGTCTCGAACGCCGGCACGCGGGCCGCGATCGTGGGCCAGATGACGTCCTCGAACATCGCGTCTTCGACGGTCAGCTCCGGCTCGTCGGGATCGTCCTCCAAGCCGCTCGGCGAGCGGCCGGTCAGGAAGTATGGTCCCTCGCGCCGGAACCACACGCCGGACGGGTCGATGACCAGCGGGCAATCCGGCAGGCTGGCGTGGCAGGACAGCACGTAGACCATCCGCTTGCGCGCGCGCACCGGCAGGTCGATGCCGAGGAACCCGGCCACCCGCGCCGACCACGGCCCGGCGGCGTTGACCGCGACGTCGCAGCCGAGCACCACGCCGTCGGCCAGCCGCACGCCGCTGACACGCCCGCCGTCAAGGGTGAACCCGGTGGCGTCCTGCGCCACGTACTCGACGCCCAATGACCGCGCCTTGCGCCGGAACGCCGCCAGCAGCGCCGGCCCGTCGAACGAGCCCTCGCGCGACCGGCCCCACGACCCCGCCGCGACACCATCGGTGGACAGCCAGGGAAACCGCCGGTTCAGCACCTCGCGGGGCAGCAGTTCGACATCGGCGCCATGGGCTTGATGCACGGCATGGTTGGCGCGCAACGCCGGCAGTCCCGCCTCGCTCGCCAGGAACAGGTAGCCGGGCAGGCGCAGCGACAGTTCCGGCCGCTGCCCGTCCACCGCCAGGGCGGTCGCGGCGGAACGCAGGAACTCCAGGCCGAACGGGGACATCGCGATGTTCACGGGCGTGGTGAACTGCTCGCGGATCGAGCTCGCCGAGAGCGACGACGAGGCGCGGCGATAGCTCGGGTCGCGCTCGATCACGGTGACGCCGCCGCGGAAATCGGCGCGGCTGGCGAGGTTGTAGGCGATGGCGCTGCCGATCACGCCGCCGCCGACGATGGCGACCCGCATCAGGGTAGCGACGGCAGGTTCAGGCCGGCTTCGCGGGCGCAGGCGACGGCGCCGTCGTAGCCGGCGTCGGCGGGGCGCCACACGCCCCAGGCGGGGTCGTTCCCCACCCCCCCCGCCCGGCCCCGCCCCCCCCCCACCGGGCGCCCACCACGAAGGCGTCGGCCGTGGTGTCCA
>CAXUHK010000114.1:3369-12499 GCA_964250775.1 uncultured Acetobacteraceae bacterium
GTCGTTCCACAGCACCCGCGCGATGCGCCGCGCCGCCGCCTCGGTGCCGTCGGCCACGACCACCATGCCGGCGTGCTGCGAGAAGCCCATGCCGACGCCGCCGCCATGGTGCAGCGAAACCCAAGTGGCCCCGCTCGCGACGTTCAGCAGGGCGTTGAGCATCGGCCAGTCGGAGACCGCGTCGGAGCCGTCCTGCATCGCCTCGGTCTCGCGGTTGGGGCTGGCGACCGAGCCGCTGTCGAGGTGGTCGCGGCCGATCACGATCGGCGCCGACACCTCGCCCCGCGCCACCATCTCGTTGAACGCCAGGCCGAGCCGGTCGCGCTGGCCCAGGCCGACCCAGCAGATGCGCGCCGGCAGGCCTTGGAAGCGGATGCGCGCGCGGGCCATGTCGAGCCAGTGGTGCAGGTGCGGGTCGTCCGGGATCAGCTCGCGCACGCACTGGTCGGTGCGCCAGATGTCTTCCGGGTCGCCGGACAGCGCCGCCCAGCGGAACGGGCCTATACCACGGCAGAACAGAGGCCGGATGTAGGCCGGCACGAAGCCGGGGAAGTCGAACGCCTCGGCCAAGCCTTCGTCGCGGGCGACCTGGCGGATGTTGTTGCCGTAGTCGAGCGTCGGCACGCCCATGCGGTGGAAATCCAGCATCGCCTGCACGTGCGTGCGCATCGAGCGCCGCGCCGCCGCCTCGACCGTGGCGGGGTCGCCCTGCTTGCCCCGCTCCCACTGGTCGAGCGTCCAGCCGGCGGGCAGGTAGCCGTGGAGCGGGTCGTGCGCGCTGGTCTGGTCGGTCACGACGTCGGGCCGCACGCCGCGCCGCACCAGTTCGGGGAACACCTCGGCGGCGTTGCCGAGCAGGCCGACCGAGACCGGCCCGTCCGCCTCGCGCAGCCAGCCGAGCGCCTGGTCGAGGTTGTCGGCCTGGCGGTCAAGATAGCCGGTGCGCAGCCGCATCTCGATCCGGCTCGGCTGGCACTCGATGGCGAGCATCGAGGCGCCGGCCATGGTGGCCGCCAACGGCTGCGCACCGCCCATGCCGCCGAGGCCCCCGGTCAATATCCAGCGCCCGCGCAAGTCGCCGCCGTAGTGCCGGCGGCCGACTTCCACGAAGGTCTCGTAGGTGCCCTGCACGATGCCCTGGCTGCCGATGTAGATCCAGGAGCCGGCGGTCATCTGGCCGTACATCATCAGCCCGGCACGGTCGAGCTCGTGGAACTTCTCCCAATTCGCCCAGTGCGGCACGAGATTGGAGTTGGCGATCAGCACGCGCGGCGCGTCGGCATGGGTGCGGAACACGCCGACCGGCTTGCCCGACTGCACCAGCAGGGTCTCGTCCTCGCCCAAGGCGCGCAGGCTGGCGCAGATGCGGTCGAACGCCTCCCAGTTGCGCGCGGCGCGGCCGATGCCGCCGTAGACGATCAGCTCCTGAGGTTTTTCGGCGACCTCGGGATCGAGGTTGTTCATCAGCATCCGCAGCGCCGCCTCGGCGCCCCAGGTGCGGCAACTCATCTCGGGGCCGCGCGGGGCGCGCACGGTTCGCTGGTTGTCGAGGCGGCTCAGCATGGCGGGGCACTCCGCATGACGCCCCCGCGCATCACCGCGGCGAGCGGATTGAAACCGATGGCGTAGGCCAGTTCGGCCGGATGCCCGACCCGCCACAACGCCAGGTCGGCGCGCATCCCCGGCGCCAGCACGCCACGGTCGACCAGGCCCAGCGCCCGCGCCGCGTTGCGGGTGACGCCGGCCAGCGCCTCCTCCGGCGTCAGGCGGAACAGCGTGCAGGCCATGTTGAGCACCAACAGCAGGGAGGTCAGTGGCGAGGTGCCGGGGTTGCAGTCGGTGGCGAGCGCCATCGGCACGCCGGCGTCGCGCAACAGCGCCACCGGCGGTGCCTGGCGCTCGCGCAGGAAATAGAACGCGCTCGGCAGCAGCACCGCGACAGTGCCGGCGGCGGCCATCGCGTCCACACCCGCAGCGTCGGCGTGTTCCAGGTGGTCGGCCGACAGCGCTCCGAACTCCGCCGCCAGCGCCGCGCCACCGAGATTACTTAACTGGTCCGCATGCAGCTTCACCGGCAAGCCGTGCGCGCGCGCGGCGTCGAACACGCGGCGGACCTGGGCGGGACTGAACGCGATCCCCTCGCAGAACGCATCCACGGCATTCGCCAGGCCCTCGCGCGCCGCCGCCGGGATGATGGCTTCGCAGACCAGGGCCACGTAGCCGTCGGGATCGTCGTTATATTCTGGCGGCAAGGCGTGCGCCGCCAGCAGCGTCGCGCGCACGTCCACCGGACGCAGGGCCGCGAGCCGCCGCGCCGCCCGCAGCAGGCGCAGCTCGCTCGCCAGGTCGAGGCCGTAGCCCGACTTCATCTCGATCGTCGTGACACCTTGGCACAGCAGCGCGTCGAGCCTGGGCAGCGCCGCCGCGACCAGCGCGTCCTCGTCGAGCGCCCGGGTGGCGCGCACGGTGGAGGCGATGCCGCCGCCGGCCCGGGCGATGTCCTCGTAGCTGGCGCCCTGCAACCGCTGCTCGAACTCTCGGGCGCGATTGCCGCCGTAGACTAAATGGGTGTGGCAGTCGATCAGGCCGGGCGTCAGCAGCCCGCCTCGTCCGTCATGGGTCTGGCGCGCCTCGAAGTCGGCGGTCCGGGGTCCCACGTAGCTGATTGTGTCGCCCGCCACCGCCACCGCCGCATCGGCGATCAGGCCATACGCCGCGTCGTCGGCCCGCATCGTTGCGGCCGAGATGTTGACCCATAGGTGGTCGGCAACCGGCGTCCTCGTCATGTGTGGACGCCTTCAGCCAAACGCCCCGGATACTTGGCACCGCGTCACTGTCATGATCTTGCCGCCTAAGTCTCTGACGGGGGCGTCTGCGCCAGCGAAAGCGAGTAGGTCATCCACCACTGGCTGTCCCGTTCCGCGCGGGTGGCCTCACGGGCCATCCCTGCCTCGGCGTAGCTCGTCGCCAACCATTTCAGGCCGCGCGCGATCTCCTGCGCGTTTTCCGGCGGCATCTTGGGAATGCGGCTGGTTTCTTCTGGCGTATCGCCCATGCCATGGCTCCTGGGTGCTTGGAAATCCAATTTCTGCTGCCGGCTTATGGCAAACAGGATGCACTGCATCGTGCGGGTGCGCCACTGACGCAATGGCAGCGAACCAGCCCTTACATCGCCCGGATCAACCCCGACGCCTCCGCCAGCGCCCGCGACGCCGCCATCGCCTCGCCCACCGCCAGCGCCGCCGCCAGCGCCCGCCGCCCGGCGGCCGCGTCCACGATCACCGGCGCGCCGTCCAGCACGGCGGCCACGAACGCCGACTGCTCGGCCTCCAACGCGTCGTGGTCCTTCCAGGTGACTTCCTCCAACCGCCCGCCGCCGGTGCCGGGCAACGGCAGGCCGCGCTCGCGGCCGATCATCATCAGCTTGCGGCCGGCGAAGTCGACCGACATGTAGCCCTCCTGGCTGAACAGCCGCATCTTGCGCTCGGTCTTGAGCGAGATGCGGCTCGCGGTGATGGTCGCGACACAGCCGTTGGCGAAGCGCACCCGCGCGTTGGCGATGTCCTCGTGGGCGCTGGCGACCGGGGCGCCCACCGCGTCGACACCCACGATCGGGCTGTCGACCAGGGCCAGCACCAGGTCGAGGTCGTGGATCATCAGGTCGAGGATGACCGAGACGTCGGTGCCGCGCGGCTTGAACGGGGCGATCCGCACGCACTCCAGGTACAGCGGTCGCCGCATCCGGGCGCTGATCGCCTTGTGCTCGGCGGAGAAGCGCAGCAGGTGCCCGACCTGCAGCACCAAGCCCCGCTCCGTCGCCAACGCGCCCAGCGCGTCGGCCTGGGCCAGCGTTCCCGCGATCGGCTTCTCCACCAGCACGTGCCGCCCGGCCCGCAGCGCCGCGTCGGCCAGCGCGAAATGCGCCTCGGCCGGGGCCGCCAGCACCACGGCGTCGCAGCCGGAGAGCAGCGCCTCCCAGCCCAGCGCGGCGCTCCGGGTCTCGCGCGCCAGCGCCTCGGCGCGGCCGGTGTCGGGGTCGTGGACGCCGACCAGCCCGACCCGAGCGGCTGCGGCCAGCTTCAGCGCGTGGAAGCGGCCGAAATGACCGGCGCCCGCGACGCCCACCCGCAACCGTCCTTGCGCCATGTCGCCCCCTGTCCTGCGCTCCCGGTATGGTCCCGGCGGCACAGTTGCGTATAGGGGGCGGCATCGCCATTCTCCCGCCGCCACCAGGAGCCGCCGGCTTGCCATGATGTATTTCAGCCGCCTCAAGACCTGGCTCGTGCTCGGCACCTGCCTGGTCGGCATCCTGCTGGCGCTGCCCAACGTGCTGCCCAACCGCCTCGGCGGCGCCTGGGGCAACATCCATCTCGGCCTCGACCTGCGCGGCGGCAGCTACCTGCTGCTCGAGGTCGACACCGCGACGGTGGTCAAGGAGCGGCTGGACGCCCTGGCCGACGAGGCCCGCCGCGCCCTGGCCCGCGCCGGCGTGCGCGCGTCGGGCGTCTTGGCGCAGCCGGCCCAGGATCGCCTGCTGGTCAAGCTCGCCGACCCCGCCAAGCTCGACGCCGCCGAGACGGCGCTCGGCACGCTGGCCAACACCGAGGCCGGAGTGCCGGACGTCACGGTGGCGCGCGTGCCGGAGGGCCTCACGGCAACCTTGTCGCCGGTGGCGCTGACGCAGCGCGCGACCGCGACGGTGGCGCAATCCATCGAGATCATCCGCCGCCGCATCGACGCCAGCGGCGTCGCCGACCCCGCGATCACCCGCCAGGGCTCGGATCGCATCGTGGTGCAGCTCCCCGGCGTCGACGACCCGAACCGCATCAAGGAGCTGATCGGCCAGACCGCCAAGATGACCTTCCAGCTCACCGACGAGGCCGCCAACCCGAACGCGCCGCCGCCGCTGGGCGACGACGTGCTGCCGCTGGAGAGCCAGGGCGGCGTCCCCGCCGGCAAGATCGTGGTGCGCCGCCGGATCGAGGTCGACGGCGCCAACCTGACCGACGCCCGCGCCGGGCAGAACCCGCAGACCGGCGAGTGGGTGGTCAACTTCACCTTCGACGCGATCGGCACGCGGCGCTTCGCCGACGTCAGCACGCGCGAGGTCGGGCACCCGTTCGCGATCGTGCTCGACGGCCGTGTCATCAGCGCGCCGCGCATCAACGAGCCGATCACCGGCGGGCGCGGGCAGATCAGCGGCCACTTCACCGCCGCCTCCGCCACCGACCTCGCGGTGCTGCTGCGCGCCGGCGCGCTGCCCGCGCCGCTCACCGTGGTCGAGGAGCGCAGCGTGGGGCCGGAGCTGGGCGCCGACAGCATCCGCGCCGGCGCCATCTCGCTCGGCGTCGGCTTCCTGCTGGTGATCGGCTTCATGGGCACGTTCTACGGGCTGTTCGGCTGGATGGCGAACGTCGCCCTGGTCGTCAACCTGCTGCTGATGGTCGCCGTGCTGTCGCTGATTGGGGCCACGCTGACGCTGCCCGGCATGGCCGGCATCCTGCTGACGCTCGGCATGGCGGTGGACGCCAACATCCTGATCAACGAGCGCATCCGCGAGGAGTTCAAGGCCGGGCGCACGCCGCTCAACGCCATGGAGGTGGGCTTCCGCCGCGCCTACACCACCATCGTCGACAGCAACGCCACCGCGTTCCTGGCGCACGTCATGCTGTTCGCGTTCGGCACCGGCCCGGTGCGCGGCTTCGCCGTCACCATCACGGTCGGCATCGTCACCACGTTGTTCACCGCGACGCTGCTGGTGCGGCTGATGATGGTGCGGTGGTACAGGTCCACCCGCCCGGCGCTGCTGCCGGTCTGAGGGAGCCGTCAATGTCCATGTCGTCTGCCTTCGCCCGCCCGATGTTCCGGCTGGTGCCCGACAACACCAAGCTGCGTTTCATGCGCGGCCGCTTCATCGGCCTGCTGACCTCGGCGGTGCTGTCCACCCTGTCGCTGGCGCTGTTCTTCTACCCCGGCCTGCGGCTCGGCATCGACTTCAAGGGCGGCGTGGTCATGGAAGCCCGCGCGCCGGCCGACCAGGCGGTCGATTTCGGGAAGTTGCGCGCCAACCTCGCGGCGCAAGGCATCGCCGAGCCGGGCGTGCAGCAGTTCGGCGACGCCAGCCAGGTGCGGATCAGCCTGCAGGCGCAGCCGAGCGAACTCGCGACGCAGCGGATGGTGGCCAAGGTGCGTACCGCGCTGGAAGCGGCGCAACCCGGCACCAAGGTGCTGCGCACCGACGCGGTGGGCGCGTCGGTCTCGGCCGAACTGTTCCGCAACGGCCTGTTGGCGCTGGGCATCTCGCTCGCGATGATCCTGGTCTACATCTGGTTCCGCTTCGAGTGGGAGTTCGCGGTCGGCGCCGTGGTGACGCTGCTGCTCGACGTCACCAAGGCGATCGGCTTCCTGGTCGTGACCCGGTTCCAATTCGACCTGGTGATGGTCGGCGCGATCCTGACCATCATCGGCTACTCGACCAACGACAAGGTCGTGGTCTACGACCGGATGCGCGAGAACCTGCGCAAGTACAAGCAGATGCCGCTGCGTCAGCTGATCGACCTGTCGATCAACGAGACGCTGAACCGCACCATCTGCACCTCGTCGACGGTGTTCCTGGCGGCCCTCCCCTTGGCGCTGTTCGGCGGCTCGACGCTGTCCGGGTTCGCCTGGGTGATGCTGTTCGGCATCGTCGTCGGCACCTCGTCGTCGATCTTCATCGCCGCCCCGATCCTGCTGCTGCTGGGCGAGCACCGGCTGCGGCGCGACATCCTGCCGGCGGCGGCACCCAAGCTCGCCAAGGCGCCCTGACCTACCCCGCGGCGGCGACCGCGCGGCCCGCCACCAGCCGGTAAGCCCGGTCGACCCGCTCGGCGCCCGTGAGGCGGTGGGCGATCAGCACGATCGTGCGCCCCCGTGCCGCGTCGTTCAACGCCGCGTAGAACTCCCGCTCGGTCTCGGCGTCGAGGCCGTCGCACGGCTCGTCGAGCAGCAGCAGCGAGGCCGGGGACAGCAGCGTGCGGGCGAGCGCCAGCCGGCGCCGCTGGCCGCCCGAGAGTCTGGCGCCGCCCTCGCCGACCCAACTGTCGAGCTGGTCCGGCAGCGAACGCGCGAACTCCGCCAGCCGCGCCGCCTCCAGCGCCTGCCACAGCGCCGCCTCGTCTGCGTCAGGGCGCGCCAGCAGCAGGTTGGCGCGGACGGTGTCGTCGAACAGATGCGTGTCCTGGCTGAGCCACGCCACGCGCGGGCGCAGGTCGGCGGCGGCCATGGTGGCGATGTCGACGCCGCCCAGCAGCACGCGGCCGGACTGCGGCGCCACCACGCGCAAGGCCAGCGCCGCCACGGTCGACTTGCCGGCACCGGACGGCCCCAGCAGCGCCACGCGGCTACCGGCGGGCACATCGAGCGTGAGGCCGTCTAGCGCCACCGGCCGGTCCGCCTGCCAGCGGAACCGCACCGCCTCGAACCGCAACCCGCTCGCCACGGGCGGCGGCGCCGCCGGGAGGGCGGGATCGGCGATGCTGGCGTCCTGTCCGGCCACCGTCAGCACCCGTGCCGCGGCGGCGCTGGAGGTTCCGGCCAGCACGCCGGCGCGCGGCAGCCCGGACGCCGCCTCGAACCCCGCCACCACGGCCAGCGCCAGCACCACGGCCGCGACCGGATGCGTGCCGGGGAACAGCAGCACCGCCAACAACGCCGCCTGGCCGCACAGCAATGCCAACGCCGCGCACGCCGCTCCCTGCCGCGCCAAGGCCCGGCCGGCGGCCAGCAGCGTCGACTCACGCGCCTGCACCGCCGCCAGCATCCGGCCCTCGGCGCCGAACGCCCGCACCTCGCGCAGCCCGGTCAGCGCGTCGAGGGCGGCCACCGCCATGCCGGCGCGGGCCTGCGTGAGCCGCCCGCCCACCGCCAGCGCGCCGCGCCCGGCCAGCGCCGGGAGGGCGAAGGCGGCCAGCGCGAACAGCAGGGCGACGGCCACCGCCGCGCGCCAGTCGACCAGAGCCCCCAGCGCCAGCAACACCGGCAGCAACAGCACCGCTCCCAGCGCCGGCACCAGGATGCGCAGGTACAGGCCGTCGAGCGTCTCGACATCGCCGACCAGGCGGGTCAGCACGTCGCCGGCGCGAGTGAAGCCAAGCCCGCCGGCCGAGTTGCGCGCCAGGTTGCGGAAGAACCACACCCGCAGGTCCGCCAAGGCGCGGAACAGCGCGTCGTGCGTGACCAGCCGTTCGGCGTAGCGCAACCCCACCCGCGCCGGCCCCAGCACCTGCAGCGCCAGCCCGGCCGCGAGCGCCATCCCCAGCGCGATGCGCGCCACCGTCGCCCCGGAGGCCGCCAGCAACGCCACGGCGCAGCCCAGCGCCGCCAGGGAGATCGCGATACCCAGGCCCAGCAGCGGCCAGTGCCGCCGCCACAGCAGGGCCACCTGCCACAGCGGCCTCATGCCACGCCCCGGGCGACTTCGCGGTTCGAGACGACTCGGCCCTGGCGCAGGTCGAGCCGGCGGCCGCCGAACGCGTGCGCCGCGGCGGCGTGGCTGGCGATCAGCACGGTGCGCCCGATCGCCAGCCGGCGCAGGCTGTCCAGCACCTCGGCCTCGGTCGCCGGGTCGAGGTGGCTGGTCGGCTCGTCGAGCAGCAGCAGCGGCGCGTTCTTGAGGAACGCCCTGGCGATCGCCAAACGCTGCGCCTGGCCGCCGGACAGGCCGTAGCCGCCCTCGCCGACCAGGGTGCGCGGCCCCTGCGGCAGGCCGGCCAGCACGCTGTCGAGGCGGGCGAAGCCGATCGCGGCGGCGAGTTCGGCCTCGCTCGCCTCGGGCCGGGCGAAGCGGATGTTGTCCTCGATGCTGGCGGCGAACAGCATCGGCTGCTGGCCGATCCAGGCGGTGAGCCTCGACAGCGCCTGCGGCACCAGCGAGCCGATGTCGACGCCGTTCAGCGTCACCCGCCCGGCATCCGGCCGCGCGAAGCCGAGCAGGATCTCGATCAGGCTGGATTTCCCGGCCCCGGACGGCCCCGCCAGGATCAGCGTCTCGCCCGCGGCCAGCCGGAAGCTCACCCCGTCCAGCGCCGGGGGGCGGGCCGGGGGGCCCCCCCCGCCCCCCCCCGCGCCACCGCGGGCGCCGCCCCCCCCC
>CAXUHK010000114.1:12509-13368 GCA_964250775.1 uncultured Acetobacteraceae bacterium
CGTCCTCGAAGGCGATGGCAACGCCACGCGCCTGGATGGTGCGCACCGGCAGCGGCTCGGCCGTCAGCGGCGACGGCGGCAACGCGGCCAGCGCCTCGGCCGCGGCGGTGGCTTGGCTGCGATCCTGGTAGGCCAGCGTGAAGGCGCGCAGCGGCGCGAAGAACTCCGGCACCAGCAACAGCAGGGCGAGCGCGCGCGCGGTCCCGCCGGCGTCGCGGACGGGTCCGGCCAACCGCCCGGCGAAGTGCAGCGCCAGCAGCACCAGCGCCGCCGCCGCCGCGCAGTCGAGTGCCGCCGAGGAGAGGAACGCCACCCGCAGCACGCGCATGGTGCGCCGACGCAGCTCGTCGGCGGCCAGCCCGAGCGCCTCCGCCTCAGCCGCCGCGCGTCCGGCCAGCACGATGGTGGCGATGCCGCGCACCCGGTCGAGGAAGCGCACCTGCAGCCGCTGCAGCGCCACGAGCTGCCGCCGCGACGCCGCCGCCGCGCCGATGCCGGACAGCGCCATCGCCATCGGGACCAGCAGCCCGCAGGCGCCGAGCACCAGCGCCGCCCATGGATCGAGCCAGAGCGCCAGCAGCAGCACCAGCAGCGGCCCGATCAGCGCCAACGAGGCCGCCGGCAGCCAGCGGGCGAAGTAGCCGTCCAGCGCCTCGATCCGCTCGACCACGATCGCCGCCAACTCGGCCGAGTGCCGCGCGCGCAGCAGTTGCGGCCCGATCTCCAGCAGCCGGCCGAGGGCGTCGCTGCGCAGCCGCCGCCGCGCCACCGCCCCCGCCTCGAACGCCTGCCGCTCGGCGAGCCAGGCGAACGCCGTCCGCACTGCCGCGACGCCGGCGAACCCCGCCAGCAGCCACCC
>CAXUHK010000115.1:0-2212 GCA_964250775.1 uncultured Acetobacteraceae bacterium
ACCGCTTCCTGCGCCGCGTCGAACACCGGCTGCAGATGGTGGCCGACCGCCAGACCCACGCGCTGCCGGACAGCGTGGCCGGGATGGCGGCGTTGGCGACGTTCATGGGCCATGCCGGGGTGGGCACGTTCGCGGCGGCGCTGCTGTGCCACCTGCGCCGGGTGCAACGGCGGTACGCCGAGGTGTTCCTGGAGGTGCCCGACGCCGACTCGGAACCGCCGACGACCGACGCCGCGAGCCTCGTGGCGATGGGCTTCGCCGAGCCGGGGCCGATCCTCGCCACCATCGAGGGCTGGCGCGCCGGCCGGCTGCGGGCGCTGCGCAGCGAACGCGCGCGGGGCCTGCTCGACCAGGTGCTGCCCGGAATGCTGCGGGCGCTGGCGCGGCAGGCGCACCCGGATGCCGCGTTCATGCGCCTGGACGGCTTCCTCGCCCGGCTGCCGGCCGGGGTGCAGCCGCTGTCGCTGTTCCAGCGCAACCCGGTGCTGCTGGAGCGGGTGGCGGCGGTGTTGGGAGCGGCGCCGTCGCTGGCCGACCACCTGGCGCAGAACCCGGGCGCGCTCGACGGCCTGTTGTCGCCTGCCGGCAGCGGCGACGGGATCGGCCTCGCCACCCGGCTGCGCGACGCCAAGGGGATGGAGGATGCCATCGCCATCACCCGCCGCGCCGTGCGTGAGACCGACTTCGCGATCAGCGTCGCGACCCTGGAAGGCCGCATCGACGCCGATGCCGGCGGCGCCAGGCGAGCGGATTTGGCCGACTCGGCGATCGCGGCGCTGCTGCCGTTCGTGCTGGACGACGTGGCCCGGCGGCATGGCGTCGTGCCGGGGGGAAGGATCGCGGTGGTGCTGCTCGGCAAGGCCGGCGGACGTGAGATGATGGCGGGCTCGGACCTAGACCTGATGCTGGTCTATGACCATCCGGCCGACGTCGCGACGAGTGTCGCCGAGGACGGCGGCCGCGCCGTGGGGGTCGGGCAATGGTTCATGCGCGCGGTGCAGGGCTTCGTCGCGGCACTGACCGCGCCCGATGCCGGCGGCGCGCTGTACGCGGTCGACATGCGGCTGCGTCCGTCCGGCAACAAGGGTCCGGTCGCGGTGTCGCTGGCGGCGTTCGAACGCTACCACGCGCCGGGCGGCGATGCCTGGACCTGGGAGCGCATGGCGCTGACCCGCGCCCGCGTGGTGGCGGGGCCGCCGGACTTCACCGCGCGGTTGCAACACAGCATCCGTGCGGCGCTAAGTGCCGCGGGCGAGCCGGCGCGGGTGCGCGCCGACGCCCGCGCGATGCGCGAACGGATGCTGTGCCAGCACCCGGCCGCCCGCCAGCCGCCGCTGGACGATGCCAAGCTGCGCCGGGGCGGCCTGGTCGAGGTCGAGTTCGTGGCGCAGACGCTGCAGCTTGCCCATCCGCAGGCGTTCGACCCCAACACATGCGCCGCCTTGGCCGCGCTCTCGCGGATTGGCGCGCTGCCGCAGGCGGAGGCGGCGATGCTGGTCCGCGCCGACCGTGCCTGGCGGACGCTACAGGGGATGTTGCGCCTGACCGGACCGCTGGCGCCCGCCTCGGTCGACGCCGTGCTGCACGCGATGCGCGGCGTGGGTGTCGACACGGTTGACTTGGACGGCTTGCGGCGCAGTCTTGATACGGTGGCAGACGGAGTGCGCGCGACGTTCGTGCGCCATGTGGGAGGGATCGGACCATGAGCGTGCAGGAAGGCGAGGCGGCCCCGGATTTCACCATGCCGGCGAGCTTCGGCCGCAGCGTGAGCCTGGCCGGGCAGGCGGGCCGCGCGTTCGTGCTGTACTTCTATCCCAAGGCCGACACCCCCGGCTGCACCAAGGAGGCCTGCGCGTTCAACGAGGCGCTGCCGCAACTGGGCCATATCGGCGTCGAGGTGATCGGCGTGTCGAAGGACGCCATCAAGCCGATCGAGAAGTTCGCCGAGAAGTACGGGCTGAAGTTCCCGCTCGCCTCCGACGACAGCGGTGTCGCCGAGGCGTACGGCGTGTGGGGCGAGAAGTCGATGTATGGCAAGAAATACATGGGCATGGAGCGCGCCACCTTCCTGGTCGACAAGCACGGCCGTGTCGCGAAGGTGTGGCCCAAGGTGAAGGTCGAGGGTCATGCGGCGGCGGTGATGGCGGCGGCGCAGGCGTTGTGAGCCTGTGGCCCGGCGGGGGGGGGCGTTTCGGTGCGGCGGGGGCCGCCC
>CAXUHK010000115.1:2222-13304 GCA_964250775.1 uncultured Acetobacteraceae bacterium
GGGGGGTTGGCGGGGTGGGGGGTTGGGGGGTGGCGGGGGGGGCGGGGTGTTGGTGGGGTGGTGTCGGGGCCGCTCGCCGCCATACTCGCGATATGCGCTCGATCAGCATGGCTGCCCTGATCCTTTCGCTGGCCCTGGCCCTGGCCATGTCCGGCCCGGCACGCGCCGATCAGACCGACCCGAAGCTCGGCTTGTTATTCGCAAGCCTCAAGGCGGCGGAGTCCCCCGATGCCGCCCATGTCGTCGAAGGCCAGATCTGGGAGATTTGGGGACACTCGAACGACGCCGAGGTCGACAAGCTGATGGCAACGGGCGCCGCCTGGCTGAGCGCCGGCGAGTACGGCCGGGCACTGGCGACGTACGACAAGGTCGTGGCGCTGGCGCCGAAATTCGCCGAAGGCTGGAACAAGCGGGCAACGACGCTGTATTTCATGGACCGCTACGACGATTCGCAGCGCGACATCGCCCGCGTGCTGGCGCTGGAACCGCGGCATTTCGGCGCGCTGTCCGGCCTTGGCATGTGCGACATGCAGATGCACCGGACCAGGCAGGCGCTCGAGGCGCTGCAAGGCGCGCAGGCCATCGACCCGAACCTGCCCGGCATCGCCGAGCACATCGAGGCGCTGCGCAAGCAGCTCGAACGCGAATCGATCTAGCCGCCCCACTTTCTCAGCCCCCGGTCTCCGCCTCGGCGGTGAAGCGGTAGCCGACCCCCGGCTCGGTCTCGATCAGGCTGGCGCCCGCCGCCGCCAGCTTCTGCCGCAACTGGCCCACGTAGACGCGCAAATATTGCACGTCGGCGGCGTGCGCCGGGCCCCACACCGAGGTCAGCAGGTGGCGGTGGGTCATCACCTTGCCGGCGTTGGCCACCAGCAGCGCCAGTAGCGTGTACTCGCGCACGCTGAGCGCCACCCGCTCGCCGTCCAGCAGCACCAGCCGGCGCACCATGTCGACGGTGAGGCTGCCCGAACGGAACACCTCCGCGACACCGGCCTGCGCCAGCCGGTGCCGCAGCGCGGTGCGGATGCGGGCCAGCAGCTCGCCCAGGCCGAACGGCTTCTCCAGGTAGTCGTCGGCGCCGCTGTCCAGCGCCGCGATCTTCTCCGCCTCGCGGTCGCGCGCCGAGAGCACGATCACCGGCACCGCGCTGAAGCCGCGCAACTGCCGCAGCGCCTCCTGCCCGTCGAGGTCGGGCAGGCCCAGGTCGAGCAGCACCAGGTCGGGCGCCCGCGACGCGACCAGGCGCAGCGCCAGCCCGGCGGTGTCGGCGCGGTCCACGGTGTAGCCCGCCGCCTCGAGCACCGGCTTCAGGAAGCGGTGGATCTGCGGCTCGTCGTCGACCACCAGGATCGTCGTGCGCCCTCCGCTTGCCAACGGGCCGCTGGGCAACGGCTCCTCGGTCATGCCGCCGGCATCCGGATGGTGACGACGGTGCCGGGCGCGCCGTCGGCGGCGGCTCCCGGCCGGGGGCTGGCGGCCGAGATGCTGCCCTGCATCGCCTCGACCAACCCGCGCGCGATGGCGAGGCCCAACCCGGTCCCCGGCGGCACCCGGTCGCCGTGGCGGGCGCGGTAGAAGCTGTCGAACACGTGCGGCAGGTCGGCGGCCGGGATGCCGATTCCCTCGTCGGTCACGGCGATGGTCACGAACGCGCCGTCGCGCTGGGCGGCCACCCGCACCAGCAGGCTGCCGGGGGCGTATTTGGCGACGTTCTCCAGCACGTTGACCAGCACCTGCTCCAGCAGCGCAGGATCGGCCATGACGCGCAGGTTGCCCACGTTGACGCTGGCGGTGGGCGCCGCGGGCACCCGCGCCAGCGCCGCCTCGACCAGCTCGGCCAGCGGCACGGCGGCGACCAGCGGCGTGATCTCGCCGGTCTCCAGCCGCGTCATGTCCATGATCTTGGTGAGGAAGCCGGACATCCGCGCGGTGTCGTCGCCAATGCTGCGCAGCAGGTCGGCGCGGGTCTCGTCGGGCAGTGCCGGCCACGACCCGCCCAACGCCTCGGCGGCGCCGCGGATGCTGGTGAGCGGCGTGCGCAAATCGTGGCTGAGCGAGCTGAGCAGCGCCGTGCGCAGCTTCTGCGTCTCGCCCTGCGCCGTCTCGCGCGCGGCGTCGAGCGCCAGGCGCACCCGCTCCAGCGCCACCGCCGCCTGGTCGGCCAATGCCTCCAGTGCCTGCAGCATCGCGGGGTTCAGCGTCAGCTTCGGCCGCACGCCGAGCAGGCCCAACGGCCCGCGCACGGTGCGCATCGGCAGGAACCGCCACGCCGCCGAGGGCAGCGTCGAAGTGCCGGAGCCGGTCTGCTCCTGGTGCGTCCAGGCCCAGCGCGCCGCCGCCCAGCTGCCGTCGTCGAGCGTGTCGAGTTCGGGCTGCGCCGCCCGCAGCGCCAAGTCCTCGCCGACCGCGCCCAGCACCACGGCGTGCTCGGCCAGCGACTCCGCTTGGCGCGCGATCTCCTGCAGCAGGTCGGGTTCGGTGGTGGGCTCCCCCAGCCTGCGGCTGAACGCGCCGATGCGGCGCAGCACCTGGATGCGCGCCTGCGCGGTGCGCGACTCCGCCTGCACCCGCCCGGCGAGCCCGCCGGTGACGAAGGCGACCGCGAGGAACACCACCACCGCGATCACGTCGCGGGTGCTGTCGATGCTGAAGGTGTAGCGCGGCGGGATCAGGAAGAAGTTCCAGCAGGCGAAACCCAGCACGGCCGACAGCAGCGCCGGCCGCAGCCCGCCCACGGTGGCCGAGCCGACCACCGCCGCGAGGTAGACCATGCCGAACGACTCCGGCATCACCACCCCTTCGAGCAGCGCGCCCATCGCGGTGACGCAGGCCACCAGCAGCACCGCCGCCAGCCACGCCCACCACGTCTCCGGCAGCCGCAGAGCCGGGCGGCGCACCCGTTCGTCGGATGCCGGCACGATGTGCAGCGCGTACGCCGGCGCGCGGCGCAACAGCTCGAACGACAGCGCGCGCCGGGCGATGCGGCGCCAGCGCGGCCGGTTGGCGCGGCCCATGACGATCTGCGTCACGTTGCGCGCCGCCGCCACGTCGAGCGTCGCCGCCACCACGTCGCGCCCGGCGCGGGTCTCGATCTCGGCGCCCAACTGCGCCGCCAGCGCCAGCGGCGCGCGGGCGTCGAACATGCTGGCACCGACCTCGTTCGGCCCCTCGACGTGCAGCGCGATCCACGGCGCCCGCAGCGCGTCGGCCAGCCGCTTGGCCTGGCGCACCACCTGCGCCGCGTTGCGGTCGGGGCCGATCAGCGCCAGCACCCGCTCGCCGGCCGGGTACGGCCCCTGCACCGCGTTGTCGCGCAGCCAGTCCTGCACGTCCTGGTCGACATGCTCGGCGGCGCGGCGCAGCGCCATCTCGCGCAGCGCGATCAGGTTGCCCTCGCGGAAGAAGCCGCCCAGCGCCCGCTTGGCCACGTCCGGGCGATAGATGCGGCCCTCCTCCAGGCGCGCGCGCAGTTCGGCGGTGGGCAGGTCGACCAGTTCGATCTCGTCGGCCAGTTGCAGCACGTGGTCGGGCAGCGTCTCGGTCACGCGCACGCCGGTGATGCGCGCCACCGCGTCGTTTAGGCTCTCGAGGTGCTGCACGTTGAGCGTGGTCCACACGTCGAGCCCGGCCGCGATCAGGTCGGCCACGTCCTCCCAGCGTTTCGCGTGCCGGCTGCCGGGGGCGTTGGTGTGCGCCAACTCGTCCATCAGGATCAGCGCCGGGCGCCGCGCCAGCGCCGCGTCGAGGTCGAACTCGTCGAGCAGCTGGCCGCGGTACGGCACGGTCCGGCGCGGCAGCAGCGGCAAGGTGTCGATCTGCGCCTCGGTCTCGGCGCGGCCATGGGTCTCGACGATGCCGACCAGCACGTCGAGGCCCTCGTCGTGCCGCCGCCGCGCCGCCGCCAACATCTCCCAGGTCTTGCCGACGCCGGGAGCGGCGCCCAGGAACACCTTCAGCCGGCCGCGGCCCTCACGGGCGGCGGCGGCGGCCAGCGCGTCGGGATCGGGCCGCCCGTCGGCGAGGAGGCCGTTGCGTCGCGCGTCCATCGGCCTCCTTACGCCGTTACTTCGAGACTTGGTGCTGCTCGCTCGGATTGGCGCCGGCAGCATCGTCCAACGCGAGGTTCAGTTCCAGGACGTTGACCCGCGGCTCGCCGATGAAGCCCAGGAAGCGGCCGGAGGTGTGGTCGGCCAGCAGGGTGCGCACCTGGTCCTCGGACAGCTTGCGCGCCGCCGCAACCCGCGCCACCTGCCGCGCCGCGTTGGCCGGCGTGACGTGCGGGTCGAGGCCGGACGCCGAGGTGGTCACGGCGTCGCTCGGCACCGGCCCCGGGCCCATCTTCGCGGCGTCCCCGGTCACGCGGTCGACCAGCGCCTTGGCGGTGGGGCCGAGGTTGGATCCGGCCGAGTTCTGCGCGTTGTCGGGCGAGGGCACGGTCTTGTTCGGATCCTTGGGGTCGGTGTCGGTGGTGGCGGACGGCCGGCTGGCGAAATACCTGTCGCTGGTGAACGACTGCCCGACCACCGCCGAGCCCACCACCTTGCCGCCGCGCTCGATCAGGCTGCCGCCGGACTGGAACGGCAGCAGCGCGTGGCCGATCGCCACGAACCCCAGCGGGAAGGCCAGGCCGGTGAGGGCCGTGAACAGCACCACCAGCGCCAGGGCGGGGCGAAGATTGCGCAACATCTCAGGACACTCCGATGGCGGTCAGCACGAGGTCGATCAGCTTGATGCCGGCGAACGGGGCGATCAAGCCGCCGAGGCCGTAGATCAGCAGGTTGCGGCGCAGCAGCGCCGCCGCCCCGATCGGCGTGAACTTCACGCCGCGCAACGCCAGCGGCACCAAGGCCACGATAATCAGCGCGTTGAAGATCACCGCCGAGAGGAT
The DNA here is from genome assembly GCA_964250775.1 of uncultured Acetobacteraceae bacterium. Taxonomy (GTDB): domain Bacteria; phylum Pseudomonadota; class Alphaproteobacteria; order Acetobacterales; family Acetobacteraceae; genus CAVRQM01. Next base: position 7,111 of record CAXUHK010000115.1, read on the forward strand.
GGCGCTCTGCGGCGTGTGCAGCCGCATGATGTTGAGCGCCCCCAACTCGGGGTAGGTGGCGACGAAGATCGCCGGCAGGATCGCGAAGTATTTCGACACGTCGTTGGCGATGCTGAACGTGGTCAGCGAGCCGCGGGTGATGAGCAACTGCTTGCCGATCTCCACGATCTCGATGAGCTTGGTGGGATCGCTGTCGAGGTCGACCATGTTGCCGGCCTCGCGCGCCGCCTGCGTGCCGGTCTGCATCGCCACACCCACGTCGGCCTGCGCCAAGGCCGGCGCGTCGTTGGTGCCGTCGCCGCACATCGCTACCAGGCGGCCCTCCGCCTGCTCGTGGCGGATGTAGCCGAGCTTGTCCTGCGGCGTCGCCTCGGCGATGAAGTCGTCGACGCCGGCTTCGGTGGCGATCGCCGCCGCCGTCACCCGGTTGTCGCCCGTCACCATGATGGTGCGGATGCCCATGGCGCGCAGCGAGGCGAAGCGCTCGCGGATGTTGGGCTTCACGATGTCCTTGAGCTCGATCACGCCGAGCAGCACGCCGTCGAGCGCCACCGCGAGCGGGGTGCCGCCGGCCCGCGCCACCCGGTCCACCGCCGCCGTGAACGCCGGCGGCGCCGCCTGGCCGGTCAGCTTCAGCACGCTGTCGACGGCGCCCTTGCGCCAAGCCTTGCCGCCGGCGTCGAGGCCGGAGACGCGGGTGTTGGCGCTGAACGGCACCATTTCGGCGCCCTCCGGCATCGCCGGCGACAGGCCGTGGCGGTCGCGCACGAAAGTCACGATCGAGCGGCCCTCCGGCGTCTCGTCACCGAGCGAGGAGAACACCGCCGCCTCGGCCAGGTCGCGTTCGGTGACGCCCGCGACCGGCACCAGGCTGGCCGCCATGCGGTTGCCGAAGGTGATGGTCCCGGTCTTGTCGAGCAGCAACGCGTCGACGTCGCCCGCCGCCTCGACCGCGCGGCCGGAGGTCGCCACCACGTTGAAGCGGATCAGCCGGTCCATGCCAGCGATGCCGATGGCCGACAGCAGGCCCCCGATGGTGGTCGGGATCAGCGTCACGAACAGCGCCACCAGCACCGGCACGCCGAGTTCCGTGTTCGAGTAGCGGCCGAGCGAGACCAGCGTGCCGACCGCGACCAGGAAGATGATGGTGAGGCCGGCCAGCAGGATGTTGAGCGCGATCTCGTTCGGCGTCTTGCGCCGCTCGGCGCCCTCGACGAGCTTGATCATGCGGTCGATGAAGGTGTTGCCGGGATCGGCGGTGATGCGCACGACCAGGTAGTCCGACACCACCATGGTGCCGCCTGTGACCGCCGAGCGGTCGCCCCCGGCCTCGCGGATCACCGGGGCGCTCTCGCCGGTGATGGCGCTCTCGTTGACGCTGGCGATGCCTTCGACGATCTCGCCGTCGGACGGGATCAGGTCGTTGACCTCGACCAGCACGACGTCGCCCGAGCGCAGGTCGGCCGCCGCGCGCTGCGTCACCCGGCCGCGCTGCTTGGGGTCGGCCAGCAGCTTCGCCATGGTGTCGGAGCGGGCGCGGCGCAAGCTCTCGGCGCGCGCCCGGCCACGGCCCTCCGCCACCGCCTCAGCGAAGGTCGCGAACAGCACCGTGAGCCAAAGCCAGGCGGCGATGGTGAGCGCGAACGCCGCCGGGCGGCCGGTCAGCAGGTTGTGGAAGCCAAGCACCGTGACCAGGATCGAGACCACCTCGGTCACGAAGATCACCGGGTTGCGCACGAGCTGCGTCGGGTTGAGCTTGACGAAGGCGTCGCGCGCGGCGCGGGCGATGATGCCGCCGTCGAACAGCGAGATCGATTCGGCCTTGGTCGTGGTCGCGGACATCGGGGCTTCCTAATAGGTCTTGCCGGCCATCATCGCGAAGTGCTCCGCGATGGGGCCAAGCGACAAAGCGGGCAGGAACTGCAGGCCGCCCAGGATCAGGATGACGCCGATCAGCAGGCCGATGAACAGCGGCCCGTCGGTCGGGAACGTGCCGGCCGAGCCGGACAGCTTGGGCTTGGCCGCGAGCGAGCCGGCGATGGCCAGCACCGGCACTATGAAGGCGAACCGGCCCAGGCACATCGCGATCGCCAGCCCCCAATCCAGCAGCCGCGTGTCGCCGCTGATGCCGGCGAAGGCGCTGCCGTTGTTGGCGGTGGCCGAGGTCCAGGCGTACAGCATCTCCGACAGGCCGTGCGGGCCGGCGGCGCTGAGCGAGTCGAGGCCGGCCTGCGAGGTGAGACCGACGGCGGTGCCGATCAGGATGCACACCGTCAGGATCAGCACCGCCAGCATGGCGAGCTTGACCTCCTTGGCCTGGATCTTCTTGCCCAGGTATTCCGGCGTGCGCCCGACCATCAGCCCGGCCACGAACACCGCCAGCAGCGCGTAGACCACGATGCCGTAAAGGCCTGAGCCGACGCCGCCCGGCACGATCTCGCCCAGCTGCATCCCGAACAGGTGCACCAGGCCGGCCAGCGGCATAAAGCTCTCGTGCATGGCGTTGACCGCGCCGGTCGACGTCACCGTCGTCGTCACCGAGAACAGCGACGACAGCGCCACGCCGAAGCGGACCTCCTTGCCCTCCATGTTGCCGCCGGCCAGGTGCGACGCGGCCAGCAGCGGGTTGGGCAGCGACTCGGCCGCGTAGGCGGCGGCGATGAAGCCCACCATGATGATGCCCATGGTCAGGAACAGCGCCCGGCCCTGCTTCCTGTCGGCGACCATGTGGCCCAGCGTCAAGGCGAGCGCGAACGGGATGACGATCTCGCACCAGTTCTCCAGGATGTCGCTCAGGACGGTCGGGTTCTCGAACGGGTGCGCCGAGTTGGCGTTGAAGAAGCCGCCACCGTTGGTGCCGAAGATCTTGATGAATTCCTGGAACGCCACCGGGCCGAGCGCGATGGTCTGCTTGGCGCCTTCGAGCGTGGTCGCCTCGGCATAGTGCGCCATGGTCTGCGGCACGCCGCAGAGCATCAGCACGACGGTGCCTACGATGGTCGCCGGCAGCAACAGGTACAGCGTGATGCGGGTGAGGTCGGCCCAGAAATTGCCCAGCGTCTTGAGGCCGCCGCCGGTGAAGGCACGCATCACCGCGCCCGCCGCGGCGATGCCGGCCGCCGCCGAGAGGAAGTTGTGGACCGTCAGCCCCCACATCTGCGAGCCGTACGAAACCTGCGACTCCGGCACGTAGACCTGCCAGTTGGTGTTGGTGACGAAGCTCATGGCGGTGTTGAGGGCGAGCTTCGGCGACATGCCGGGCACGCCCGCCGGGTTGAACGGCAGCATGTCCTGGAAGCGCAGGATCAGGTAGAGGATCGCGAAATGCACCGCGCTCAGCAGCAGCAGCGCCGTCGCGTACTCGACCCAGCCCATGCCGCGCGCCGGGTCGACGCCGGCCACGGCGTAGAACCCGCGCTCGACCGGCCCCAGCACCGGCGACAGGAAGGTGCGCTCGCCCTTGAACAGGGCGGCGATGTAGCGCGACAGCGGGAAGGCGGCGACGGCGACGAGCGCCAGCACCAGGGCGATCTGCGCCCAGCCGATGAGGGTCATGCGATGTCCTCAGAAGTCTTCCGGGCGCACCAGCGCCCAGACCAGGTAGACGAACAGGCCGAGCGAGACGATGGCGCCAAGCGCGATGTCGAGGCTCATGTCAGACCCGGTCGCACAGCGTGGCGTAGGCGATCATCAGCAGGATGCCGCCGGTGCCGAGGACGAGGGTGATGATGTCGGTCATGGATGCGCCTCCAGAGCGCCGGTCGAATGTCGGACCGATCGAGAGATGCCGGATTAGGCGCGGGCCGCGTAAGGCCGCCATCGGCTTCGGTCGCGCGCCGTGTAAGGATTTCATAAAGCCAGCCACTCTTGCAGGCTGCCGCGGCCGCTCGCGAACGGGTCGGGAAATCGGGCGGCGAGGTCGGGGCGATCGCGGTATCGCAGCCGCGCCGCGCGGGGGATTGCGGCGCCGTCGGCGAAGCGGCCGTAATGCCACCAGCCGGCGGGCACGCCGTCGACCGCATTGGCCGCGAGCTGCCGCCCATACCAGGCCCACAGCTCGAACACCTCGAAGTTGTCGCCGGCGTAGCGCTCGGTCATCGCCTGGCCGTCCGCGCCGAACTTGCTGAAATGGTAGAATTTGAGTGGCGAGCCGTTCGCCAGGATATCGCCCTGCTCGGTGATGGCAACGCGGCGCTGGCCGATGTTCCAGCTCGCGACGTTGGCGCCGGGGTCGCGCTCGACCTGCACCCGGGCGAACAGGCCGGGCACCAGGTCGCAGTACTTCTGGTCGACGAACAGGCCCCGCGCCGGGTCGTCGTGGCAGGCGGCGCGCAGCATGTCGGCCCACCAGCGCGCGAACCGCACGCCCTCGGCGTCGCGGGCGACCGCGAGGAAGCCCAGGTTGAACACGCCCAGTCGTAGCGACGCGCGCTCGTTGTCGCCGATCGCCATGGACGTCGTGTTGGGCGTGGTCTGGTGCGGCGTCAGCACTACGGAGGCGGCGTCGAGCCGGCCCACGATGTCGTGCAGGCCATGGAACACCGCGATGTCGGGGTCGAGGTAGACCACCCGGTCCCAGCCCTGCTCCAGCAGCCGCACCAGGGCCGCGCCCTTGACCGCGGTGCAGGCTTCCACGACGTCGTGCCCGAACATCCAGGCGTCGAAGCCGGGAAGGTCCAGCCTGCGCGGGTCGACCACCGCGTCGAACCCGGCGAGGTGCGGCGCCAGGTCGAGGCCGGGCGGGGCGGCGTCGACCAGAACGGCGCAGAGATGCCAGTCGGGGTGCGCCGCCCGCAGCGTTCGCGCCAGCACGCGGGCGCGCGACAGATAGAGGCAGGTGAAGCTGGTGAAGCAGGCGACCGCCATCAGCGCCACAGCGCCGGCTTGCCGCGCAGGTCGAGGGTCGCCGAGGTGCCGCAATGCTCCAGGGCGCCCAGCGCCCGGGCCGGGCCGTCAGGCGCGACCAGCGCCCGTGCGGCCCCGTCGCGGAACAGCGCCAGCACGCTCGCGGCATCCGGCAGGACGACGCCACGCCCGGTCCCGCGCACCAGTTCGGCGACGTTGCCGCTGCCCGCCAGTGCCACGATCGCAACCCCCGCCGCCAACGCCTCGTGCGCCACGAAGCAGAACGTCTCCGGCCAGGGCGACAGCACGACCGCGATATCGATGCCGTGCGCCAGCAAGGCCCGGCTCATCGCCATGCGGTCGCGCGGCGTCACGCGCACCGCCACCGGCTCGACCCCGACATGCGCCGTCAGGTGCTCGCGGTCGGCGAAGTGGAAGAAGCGGACGTCCGAGCCGTTCGCCTCTACCAGCCGCTCGAACAGCGGCCATCCCTTGTGGTAGGCCGGCAGGCCGATGAAGGCGACCCGGAGCGCCGCGCCGGAAGCCGCCGGCCGCGCCGGCAGGGTCAGGCGGCAATGCGGGTGGATGCGGGCCGAGAGGTGCGGCAGGCCGGCGCCGCGCTGCCACAACTCGAGCGCCGAGCGCGACGGGGCGACGACGTGGAAGCCCAGCGTGCCGAACAGCCAAAGCAGCCTTGCCCGGTGCCCGGCGCGGCTGTCGCCATGGACACAGACCCGGCACGCCATGCTCTCGGGTGGCGGCGCGCCGCAGCCGGCGACGTCGTTGCGCAGCAAATGCAGCCCTTCGCACAGCGAGGAAAAATCGTGCACCCAGAATAGGTTGACGCTCGTGCCCAGCGCCGCCGCCGCCGCCGCCAGGCCGCGCTCGTCATGGCCCAACAGGCAGTGCACCGCCAGGATGCGCGCCGCCCGCGCCGGCAGCTCCAATGCGCCCAGCGCCGCCGCCACTGCGTCGTACTCGGCGGTCCCCAGCATCCGCCCGTCGAGCACCAGCTGCACCGACGCGGGCGCGTCGGGCGGCGCCAAGACCATCCGCGGCACCGTGGGCGAGAGGTGCAGGTAGATCAGCCGGGCATGGTTGAACTTTCTCTGCTCGTCGGCGACCACGAGCTGCGTGCCGCCCAGCATGGCGTCGTAGCGGTCGTGGCTGGCCGAGAGCACCAAGCCAGCCGCGCCCACGCAGGCTTGCGAGAGGTGGCGATGGAGCGCGGCGGCGTCGAGCGACGCGGGCTCGGCGGGGCGTGTCGGGATGTCGCTCGCCGGCCGCACGCGGTCTAGAGCCGTTCCCGTTCACGTAGCAACGGCGGTGTCGTCCTCGTACCCGGCTGC
>CAXUHK010000116.1:0-993 GCA_964250775.1 uncultured Acetobacteraceae bacterium
GGCCACGAGACCGACACCACGCTGATCGACCTCGCCGCCGACCGCCGCGCCGCGACCCCCACCGCCGCGGCCGAGCTGGCGGTGCCGTCGCGGGCACAGCTCGCGACCGAGCTGCAGCAATCGGCGGCGCGGCTTTCGGGCGGCATCGGGCGGATGCTGCAGGAGGACCGCCTGGCGCTGGAGCGCGCGGCGCGCTCGCTGCCCGACCTGCCGGGCGTCCTGGGCAACGCCCGCCTGCGTGTCGACGACCGCGCCCCGGGGCTGGTCTGGGCGCGCCCCACGCGGCGGGGGCCCGGGGGGGGGGGGGTGCCCGGCCCCCAAGGCGGGATGCCGGATCTGCGCGCGACGCTGGCGGCGCGGAGGCACTCGCTGGAGCTCGCGGCCTCGCATCTGCGCACCGGCCTGCGCCACGCCGTCTCGCTGCAGGCGGCGAGCGCCGGCCGGGTGCTGCCGCGCATGAGCCCTGCCCTGGTACGAGGCCGCATGCGCGAATTGCGGGTGCGCGTCGAGGCCTTGGGCGAGCGGCTGGAATCCGTTTCGCATCACGGTGTGCTGGCGCGCGGCTACGCGGCGGTGTTCGACCCCGCCGGCACGCCGGTGACGGCGGCGCGCGAGGTGCGACCGGGCATGGCGCTGCGCATCGCCTTCGCCGACGGCGACGTGACGGCCCGCAGCGAGGGCGGCGGCAAGCCCGCAAGGCAGCGCTCACTGCTGTAGGACGGCATGGCGCGGTAACGCCGCGTCAAGACTTCGCGATCATCCTCCGTGCGTGGCGAAACGCCGCGCGTGCTGAAAAAAACGGAGACCCGATCGTGCTGAAATCCAACCTGTCCGGGGCGCAAGCCTCCGGCAAGGGCGCCCACGCGGCCGTCCCGGCCCTCGCCCTCCCCGCCCGCGCGGCTGCCAATCTTTCAATTTCCCACCTGGCCGTCACCCGCGCGTTAGCGGCCGCCGCGGCCGCCCCCGCCCCCCACCCGCCCCGCCCCCCCCCCG
>CAXUHK010000116.1:1003-3787 GCA_964250775.1 uncultured Acetobacteraceae bacterium
ACCCGCAGCCGCCGACACCACCGAACTTCCTCTCGCCCGACCTGTTCGACGCCGGCTGCATGAACCTCGACGCCTCGATGCTGGGCGCCGGCGCCATGTCGTTCGTGCTCACCGACGCGCCCGAACTCACCATGTCCGCCACCGCCTCCATGGCGGGTGCCGCGCGCACCTCGGCGAACAGCGCCACGGCGCTGCAGGCATTCCTGGCGCGCTCGAAGTTCGCAGTCACCGGCAGCGGCATCCGCGTCGGCATCCTGTCGAACAGCTTCAACCTGCTGGGCGGCTACGCGCGCGACGTGGCCGACGGCGACCTGCCCGCCGGCATCCGCATCCTGGAGGAAGGCGCCGCCGGGGGCACCGACGAGGGCCGCGCCATGGCCGACCTGGTGCATCAGGTGGCTCCGGGCGCCAGCATCATGTTCCACACCGCGACCACCAGCGAGGCCGACTTCGCCGCCGGCATCAAGGCGCTGCAACAGGCCGGGTGCCAGATCATCGTCGACGACGTCTCGTACCTCGACGAGCCGTTCTTCCAAGACGGCGGCGTGCTGCAACAGGCAGTCGAGCAGGTGGTAGCCGCCGGCGCGAACTACTTCACCTCCGCGAGCAACGAGGGCCAGAACTTCTTCCAGGCGGCCTGGAACCCGATCACCGCCCGCCTGCCCGGGCTGCCGGGCCTGTTCCGGACCGAGAACTTCGGCACGGCGCAGGCGCCGTCCTCGTTCATCAACCTGTCGGTGCCGGCCAACGGCACCTTCGCCATCGACCTGCAATGGGACCAGCCGTTCGCCGGCATCGGCGGCGGCGCGGGTTCGGCGAGCAGCCTCGCGATGGCGCTCTACACCAGCGACGGAAAGCTGGTCGGCACCGCCGGCGGGTTGCAGGTGCATCGCAACGCCGAGCAGTTGCTGCAGTTCACCAACCACACCGGCAGCGCCAACCTGAAGCTCGCGGTGTTCGCCAACGGCCTGACGCCGCCCAGCCTGATGAAGTTCATCGTCTACGGCAACGCCACCATCGCGAGCGCCGGAGCCGGTGTCGGTTCGGGCACGGTGACCGGGCATGAGCTGGTCGGGGGCGCCAACACGGTGGGCGCCATCAACTACGCCGCGACGCCGGCGTTCGGCGGCGGCGGCATGGTCGAGGGGTTCTCCTCGGTGGGCTCGGGCGAAATCCTGTTCGACGCCGCCGGCCATCGCCTGCCAGCCCCGGTCGATGCCGGCAAGGTGAGCTTCGTGGCGCCCGACGGCAGCGTCACCAGCGTGCTGGCGCCGTTCTTCGGCACCTCGGCCGCGGCCCCCAACGCGGCGGCGGTGGCGGCCCTGGTGCTGCAGGCCGACCCGGCGTTGAGCCCATACCAGGTCAGCGACATCCTGGCCCGCTCCGCCGCGCCGGTCTCGGCCGGCCTCGGCGCCGGGGGCGCGGGGCTGGTCCAGGCCGACGCGGCGGTGCAGATGGCGCTGGCGATGGTCGGCCATTGACCGGCCTGGCCGTGGCGCCGCTCACTCCCGGGGCACCGCCGCGGCCAGTGTCGTCTCCAGGACGGCGCGCAGGTCGGCCTCGCGGAACGGCTTCGCCAGCACCGGGACGTGACGGTAGCCCTCCCGCAGGTCGGCGGGGCCATAGCCGGTGACGAACACGCTGGGCAGGGCCCGCCCGGCGACCGCGTCGGCGACGGGGTAGGTGTCGCTGCCGTCCAGGTTCACGTCGAGGATCGCGACGTCGTAATCCAGCGTCCGCGCCGCCGCCAGCGCGCCGTCGAGCCGGCTCGCGACCCCGGCCACGGTGCAGCCCATGTCGGCCAGCATGTCTTCCAGCAGCAGCGCCACCATGGCCTCGTCCTCGACCAGCAGCACCCGGCAGTCGGCGATCGTCCTGCGCAAATCCGTTCTCCGGCCGTGGTGGGGCGCCCTGCCTGGGCGTCGTCGGAGAACGTTGCGCTCGCGCAGAAGTTGTGGCGGCGCGATCAGGGCGGCGCCCCCAGCCGGTAGACCCGCGTCGCGGTGCCGCGGAACAGCGCCTCCAGCTCGGCCGCGCCGCAGCCGGCCACCGCACGCTCCACCAGGGCCACCCAGTCCGGGATGCGGTGCGTGCGGTGGGCCACCGGCCAGTCGCTGCCATACATCAGCCGGTCGAAGCCGAAGCAGTCGATGGCGTGCGCCAGGTACGGCATCACCTGCGCCACGGTCCAGCCAGGATCGGCTTCGGTCAGCACGCCGGACAGCTTGCAGGTCACGTTCGGCAGGGCGGCGATCGCCCGCAGCTCGCTCCACCAGGGTTCGCGCAGGCCGTGCGCGATGCCGGGCTTGCCGATATGGTCGAGCACGAACATCGTCTCGGGACAGCGCCGCGCCAGCTCGGCGGCGAACACCAGGCCCCAATGCTTCACGCAGAGGTCGAAGCTCAGCCCCGCGCGCCCCACCGCGCGGACGCCGGCGACGAAGCCGGGCGCCAGGCAGATGCCCGGATCGACCTCGCCCTGGATCAGCCGCCGCACGCCGCGCAGGCGGCGCAGCCGGCCCAGCCGCGCCAGGTCCTCCACGACCGCTTCGCCGCGCTCGACCGGGGCGTGCGCCACGATGGCCGCGATGCGCGGGTCGGCGTCGGCCCAGGCCTGCACCCGCGCCGCCTCGGTCAAATGGTGGCCGGGGTCGACCGCCACTTCGACGAACACCAGGCGCTCGACGGCGACGCCCGCGCACGCGGCGTCGAACTCCGCCAGCGTGCTGCGCCGGTCGAGCACGGGGTCGCCGCGCAGCCAGCCATACGGCAGCAGCGCCGGGT
>CAXUHK010000116.1:3797-13000 GCA_964250775.1 uncultured Acetobacteraceae bacterium
TACAAATGCACGTGGCTGTCGATCAGCGGGAACGGCGGCATCTCAGCCGAGGCCCAGCCGCGCCCACTCGATCGCCGGGCAGCGGTCCATCACCACCTCGACGCCCGCCGCGCGCGTCCGCGCCGCCGCCGCCTCGTCCACCACGCCCAACTGCATCCACACGACGCCGACGCCGAGCGCCACGGCGGCATCGACCACCGCGCCCGCTTGGTCCGAGGCGCGGAAGATGTCCACCATGTCGGGCACCGGACGCACCTCCTCCAGCCGCGCCCGCACCGTCTCGCCGAGCAGCTCCAGCCCGGCGACACCGGGGTTGACCGGGATCACCGCGAAGCCCTGGGCCTGCAGGAAACCCATGACCCCGTGGCTCGGCCGCTCCGGGCGGTTCGAGGCGCCGACCACCGCCACTGTGCGCACCCGTCGCAGGATCGCCGCAATGCGTGCATCCTCGCTCATCGCATTCTCTCCCCTGGTGACACCATGCCCGACGCCGCCTCCGAGTACGACTATATCATCGTGGGCGCCGGTTCCGCCGGCTGCGTGCTGGCCGACCGGCTGAGCGAGGATCCCGGGCATCGCGTGCTGGTGCTGGAGTTCGGTGGCTCGGACCGCTCGGCGCTGATCCAAATGCCGGCGGCGCTGTCGATGCCGATGAACATGGCGAGGTACAACTGGGGCTACCAGAGCGAGCCGGAGCCGCATCTCGGCGGGCGGGTGATGAACACCCCGCGCGGCAAGGTGCTGGGCGGCTCGTCGTCGATCAACGGCATGGTCTACGTGCGCGGCAACCCGTTCGACTTCGACCGCTGGGAGCGGGCCGGCGCGCGCGGCTGGGGCTACCGCGACGTGCTGCCGTATTTCCGCCGGGCGGAGGGCCGCGCCGCCGGTTCCGACGAGTACCGCGGCGGCGACGGCCCGTTGCGCACCCGCGTGGGCGGGCTGGACAACCCGTTGTACCACGCCTGGATCGAGGCCGGACGCCAGGCCGGCTACCCGATGACCGAGGACATCAACGGCTTCCAGCAGGAAGGCTTCGGCCGCATGGACATGACCGTCCACGCCGGCCGCCGCTGGAGCGCCGCCAACGCCTACTTGCGCCCGGCGATGGCGCGCGCCAACCTCGTCGTGCTGACCCACGCCCGCGCCACCGCCGTGACCTTCGACGGCAACCGCGCCACCGGCGTGCGCTACGCCCGCCACGGCGAGACCCGGCTGGCCCGGGCGCGCGAGGTCGTGCTGGCCGGCGGCCCGATCGCCTCGCCGCAATTGCTGCTGCTCTCCGGTGTCGGGCCGGCAGCGCAACTGGCCGAGCACGGCATCGCGGCGCGCCACGACCTGCCGGGGGTGGGCGAGAACCTGCAGGACCACCTCGAATTCTACTTCCAGGTGGCGAGCAAGCTGCCGGTGACGCTGTACCCGACGCAGAAGCCGCTGGCCAAGGCGGCGATCGTCGCCCGCTGGCTGCTGCGCCATGACGGGCTGGGGGCCACCAACCATTTCGAGAGCTGCGGCTTCATCCGCAGCGGGCCGGGCGTGCCCTACCCCGACATCCAGTACCATTTCCTGCCGCTCGCGGTGCGCTACGACGGCCGCGTGGTGGCCGAGGGCCATGGCTTCCAGGCGCATGTCGGCCCGATGCGCAGCCGCAGCCGCGGCTGGGTGCGGCTGGCTTCGGCCGACCCGACTGCGGCGCCGCGCATCCGCTTCAACTACATGAGCCAGCCGGAGGACTGGGCCGAGTTCCGCGCCTGTGTCCGCCTCACCCGCGAGATCTTCGCGCAAGCGGCGTTCGACCCGTATCGCGGCCGCGAAATCCAGCCCGGCGCGGCCGTCGCCGGGGACGCGCAGATCGACGAGTTCGTGCGCCAGCATGTCGAGAGCGCCTACCACCCCTGCGGCACCTGCCGCATGGGCGAGGTGGACGACCCGCTCGCGGTGGTCGACGCCCAGGCGCGGGTGATCGGGCTCGACGGGCTGCGAGTGGTCGACAGTTCGATCATGCCGTTCGTCACCACCGGCAACCTCAACGCTCCCACCATCATGATCGGCGAGAAGGTGGCGGACGCGCTGCTGGGCCGGCCGCCGCTGGCCGCCTCGAACGCGCCCGCCTACCAGGCCAAGGGCTGGCAGGTCGCGCAGCGGTGACGCTGGCGCCGCGGCCATGCGCCTTGCCCCCAAGCCATCGGCGCTACATGTTGACCGCGCGACAAGGAGTTGCGCCGATGGCGGGGGTTCGGCCGAAATTGTCCGGGTGGCCCTGGGTCCGGGCCGTTGCTGTCCTGCTCGCAGGCGTGGCCGCCGGCGTCAGCCATGCCCAGGACGCGCCGGATAAGCCGATCGTCAACATGCCCGATGGCGTCCAGGCCGCGCCGCTCACCTCGACCATGGTGCTGCATCCGGACCCGCAATGCCCCGGCATGGCCAACTTCCGCAGCGACTCGATCAGCTACACGGAATGGGCCAACAACAAGGTGGTCTCCACCTGGACTAACACCACCGAGACGTTCCTGGGCTGCGTCGAGACCGACCCGGGCGCGCCCGACCCGGCACCGCCCGCTCCGTAAGCGAGGCCTCTCGAGCTTCGCTTACCGTGAGTTGATGATGGCTTCCCCGAGATGGACCATGGCCGCGAAGCCGGTATCGGTCTTGTCGCTGCGCATGGCCACTCGCCTGAACTCATCCGCCAAGCTGGCCCGGCCGTTGGCAAACGCCTGTCAAGCTTGGATCACGAACGCCGGGTCGTGGGGATGGCCAACCCGCGACCGGCCCTAGTCGGCGGCGAGCGCCATCGCCTTGCGCGACATCATGCGCTTCACGTGGTCGTCGACCGCGTCCGCCACCGCGTCGGCATGGCTCGCGAACACGTGGTCGGCGCCCTCGAAGATGCGGTAGTCGACCTGCACGTTCTTCTGGGTGTTGAGCTTGTCCACCAGCTTCCGCACCGAGGGTTCCGGCACCAGCTCGTCGCTGTCGCCGTGCAGCATCAGGCCGCCGCAGGGACAGGGGGCGAGGAAGCCGAAATCGTAGTGGCTGGCAGGGGTGGCGACGCTGACCCAGCCGGAGATCTCCGGGCGGCGCATCAGGAGCTGCATCCCGATGAACGCGCCGAACGAGTAGCCGGCGATCCATAGCCCGCCCTGGTTCGGGTTGACCATCTGCATCCAGTCCAGCGCGGCCGCGGCGTCGCCGATCTCGCCGATGCCGCCGTCGTAGCGGCCCTGGCTGCGGCCGACACCACGGAAGTTGAACCGCATCACCGAGAAGCCGAGCTTCTGGAACGCCTGGTACATCGTGTACGAGATGCGGTTGTTCATGGTGCCGCCATGCAGCGGATGCGGGTGCAGGATCAGCGCCAGCGGCGCGCCGCTCTCCTTGGAATGGTGATACCGACCCTCGAGCCGCCCGTCCGGGCCCGCGAACATCACTTCAGGCATGTGTACCAAAATCCGCTTCTGAATGGCCCAGAGCATGAGCCGAGAACCCCTGTGACGCGGCCAGGTCCGTGGTCAACGATGGCGCATCGTGTAATCTGTCTTATTGCGATTACATCGGTGTGACATGACAGATGGTTTCACCGTTGGGCAAGACAATTGCGCATATTGTAACGGCAGCGTGCGAATCCCTTCGCCGCGGCCAATCTGAGACGCCAACGCGGCGATGGCCGGCCTGAGCTGGAATAGGTCATGGACTATTTCGATGCCAACGCCTCCGAGCCTATCCGCCCGGACGCCTGCGCAGCGGTCCTGGCTGCCATGCAGGTGGTGGGGAACCCGAGTTCCGTCCATGCCGCCGGGCGCGCGGCGCGCCGGCTGTTGGAGGATGCGCGGGAGGCGCTGGCACGGCGGTTCGGCGCCGGCGCGGGCGAACTGGTGTTCACCTCGAGCGGCACCGAGGCGAACGCCCTGGCGATCCACGCCCTTGGACGCGGCCGGACGCTGCTCATGGGGGCCACCGAGCACGAGGCGGTGCGCGCGGCGGCTGGCGAGGCGACGGTGTTGCCGGTGGGCGGCGACGGGGTGGTCGACCTGGAAGCGTTGGTGACGGCGCTGGCGACGGGCCCGGCGCTGGTGTGCTTGATGCTGGCCAACAACGAGACCGGGGTGCTGCACCCGATCGCCGAGGTGGCGGCGCTGTGCCGGGCGCATGGCGCGGCACTTCATGTCGACGCGGTGCAGGCGGCGGGGCGCATGGCGGTGTCGTTCGCGGCCAGCGGCGCCGATTCCATGGCGCTGTCGTCGCACAAGCTCGGCGGCCCGATCGGCGCCGGGGCACTGCTGATCCGCTCGGACTCGGTGTGGCCGCTGATTGCGGGTGGCGGGCAGGAAGGCGGCTGGCGCGGCGGCACGCCGCCGTTGCCGGCCATCGCCGGGTTCGCCGCGGCGGCCACCGTGCCGCCGACCGACCTGTCCCCGTGGCGCGACCGGCTGGAGGCCCAAGCGGTCATGGCCGGCGCGACGGCGATCGGCGCCAGCGCGACGCGGCTGGGCAACACCAGTTGCCTGGCACTGCCCGGGGTCGCGGCGCAGACGCAGGTGATGGCGCTCGACCTGGCCGGCTTCCAGGTCTCGGCCGGAGCCGCCTGCAGCAGCGGCAAGGTGGCGCGCAGCCACGTGCTCGACGCGATGCGGCTTGGCCCGCTCGCCGGCGAGGCGATCCGGGTGTCGCTGCCGTGGAACGTCGGCGAAGCCGAGGTCGACCGCTTCACCGCCGCATACCAGGCCATGGCGGGGCGGCTGGCGCGGCGCGCGGCGTAGCGCCATATCCCGCGCATGACCGAGCGCCGACCCGTCTACCTCGACAACCAGGCGACGACGCCGTGCGACCCGCGCGTGCTGGCGGCCATGCTGCCGTGGTTCACCGAACGGTTCGGCAACCCGCACAGCGCCGAGCACGCCATGGGGCGGCAGGCCGAGGCGGCGGTCGAGACGGCGCGCGCCCAGGTGGCCGGCCTGATCGGCGCCGAGCCGCGCGAGGTCGTGTTCACCTCCGGCGCCACCGAGGCCAACAACATCGCGATCAAGGGCGCCGCCCGCCACGCGCGCGAGATGGGCGACGCCCGCCGCCGGGTGGTCGGCGTCGCCACCGAGCACAAATGCGTGCTCGAAGCGCTGGCCGACCTCGGCCGTGAGGGGTTCGAGCCGGTGCTGCTGCCGGTGCGCCCGGACGGGCTGCTGGATCCGGCGGCGCTGGAGCGGGCGCTGGCGGTGCCCACGCTGCTGATCAGCGTGATGGCGGTCAACAACGAGACCGGCGTGGTGCAGGACGTGGCGGCGCTGGCCGCCATCGCCCGGGCAGGCGGGGCGCTGTTCCACACCGACGCGGCGCAGGCGGCGGGCAAGGTCGCGCTAGACGTCGGGGGCATGGGCATCGACCTGCTGTCGTTGAGCGCGCACAAGGTGTACGGACCCAAGGGCGTGGGCGCGCTGTACGTGCGCCGCCGCCCGCGGGTGCGCCTGACGCCGCTGTTCTCCGGCGGCGGGCAGGAGCGCGGGTTGCGCTCGGGCACGCTGCCGACGCCGCTGGTGGTGGGCATGGGCCTCGCCTGCGAGCTCGCCGGCCGCGAGATGGCGGCCGACACCGCGCGCATCGCCGGGCTGCGCGACCGGCTGGCGACCCGCCTGCGGCAGGCGGTGCCCGGCATCGCGCTGAACGGCAGCGCCGTGGCGCGCGTGGCCGGCAACCTCAACCTCACCTTCCCGGCGGCGCGGGCCGCCGAACTGATGCGGCGTTCGCCCGAACTGTGCGTCTCGACCGGCTCGGCCTGCTCCTCGGCCGAGATCGAGCCGTCCTACGTGTTGCGCGCGATGGGGCTGGGCGCCGACGCCGCTTCGCGCACCTTGCGCATCGGGATCGGACGTTTTACGTCGACCTTCGACATTGATTACGCCGTCGCAACACTGCTGGCGGCGCAGTTGCCCGAAACCTCCCAGCACGCCGAGGCGATGACCTGATGCCGAAGATGACCTTCGTCCAGCGCGACGGCACCCGCAACGAGGTCGACGCGCCGCTCGGCCTGTCGGTGTTGGAGGTGGCGCACAAGCACGGCGTCGACATCGAGGGCGCCTGCGAGGGGGCGCTGGCCTGCTCGACCTGCCACGTCATCGTCGACCCGGCCTGGATCGGCCGGCTGGCGCGCCCGACCGAGGACGAGGAGGACATGCTCGACCTGGCGTTCGGGTTGGAGAAGACGTCGCGGCTGGGCTGCCAGCTCGTCATCACCGAGGCGTTGGACGGGTTGGTGGTCAAGCTGCCGGCGGCCAGCCGCAACCTGCTGAACGGGTAGCGATGCGCGTCGTCGTCGCGATGTCGGGCGGTGTCGACAGCAGCGCCGTGGCGGCGCTGCTGCACGAGGCCGGGCACGAGGTCGTGGGTGTCACGCTGCAGTTGTACGACCATGGCGCGGCGGTGGCCCGCCGCGGGGCGTGCTGCGCCGGAGCCGACATCCGCGACGCGCGGCGGGTCGCCGACCGGCTCGGCATCGCGCATTACGTGATCGACGCCGAGGCGCGGTTCCGCAGCTCGGTGATCGCCGAGTTCGCCGACAGCTACGCCGCCGGCGAGACCCCGGTGCCCTGCGTGCGCTGCAACCAGGGGGTCAAGTTCACCGACCTGATGCGATTGGGTCGCGACCTTGGGGCCGAGCGGCTGGCGACCGGGCATTACGCGCGGCGTGTGGACGGGGCCGGGGGACCGGAGCTGCACCGCGCCGCTGACCCGGCACGCGACCAGAGCTGGTTCCTGTTCGCGACCACGCGCGAGCAGCTCGACTTCGCGATGTTCCCGCTGGGCGACATGCCGGACAAGGCGGCGGTGCGCGCCGAAGCGTCGCGGCTCGGGCTCGCGGTCGCGGACAAGCCGGACAGCCAGGACATTTGCTTCGTGCCTTCCGGGCGCTACGCTGACCTGGTGACTCGGCTGCGGCCCGATGCCGGCGCCGCGGGCGAGATCGTCGCCGAGGACGGCGCGGTGCTGGCGCGTCACGCCGGCGTCGCGCACTTCACCGTGGGCCAGGCCAAGCGTCTCGGCGCCGCGTCGCAGGATGCGCGTGGCAGGCGACGGGTGGTGCTCGCGGTGGACGCGGCGCGCCGGCGCGTCGTGGTCGGGCCGGCCGAGGGCGGCGAGCGGCTGGTGCGCCTGCGCGAAGTGAATTGGCTGGCGCCCCCCGGCCCGCGTCGCTGCACGGTGAAGCTGCGTGCTCGCGAGACGCCGCAGCGGGCCGAGTTGCTGGCCGACCCGGAGGACGGCGCCGCAGTGCTGCTGGATGCGCCGGCCCGGCCGACGCCCGGGCAGGCCTGCGTGTTCTACGACGGCCACCGCGTGCTGGGCGGCGGCTTCATTCGGCGACATTGACGGGGTGCGCCGCGAGCGCTATGTGGCCGACCCCTGACGCAGTCCGGGGACGGATGGCGGTGTAGCTCAGTGGTAGAGCAGGGGAATCATAATCCCTTGGTCGGTGGTTCAAATCCGCCCACCGCTACCATCCTCGTGGCGGGGCCGTCATGCGTACTCATCTGGGCCAGTGCAGGCGGCGGCAGGCGTCTGGCGTGAGAGTTCCGGCCCCATGCCGATCGGAAATCGGCTTCGACGCCGGCTTTCTCAGCGATGCACCGGCGGCTCCGGCCGGCGGTCGGGTACGAAGCCGTCGCGGTTGGGCATCCGCACCGCTGGCAGCGTGGCCGCGTCGAGCCCGCCCGCCGGCACGGCGATGCCGCCGCGCGACAGGATGAAGGCGCTGACCGCATAGACCTCGTTGTCGCCCAGCGAGCCCGGCGCGGTCATCGGCATGGCGCGCTTGGTGTAGTCGAACAGCGTGGTCGCGTAAGGCCAGTAGCTCTCCACTGTCTTGACCGGCGCGGGTCCGGCCAGCGACCCGCGCCCGCCCACCAGCGCCGGCGCCCCGATCGCCTTCATGCCCTCAAGCCGGTCGCCGTGGCAGGACGCGCAGCGCGCCCCGAACACCGTGGCGCCGTCCGCCACGCTGCCGTGCCCGGGCGGCAGCCCGGCCCCGTCCGGAGGAACGGCGGAGAAGCTCCGCAGGTCCGCCGGCCCGATCGGCGTGCCGGCACTCGATGCCGGGTCCGAGGCGTCCTGTCCCCGCGCTACCCCACCCGCCAGCAGCAGCCCCAGCGCCACCGCGCCCACGCTATGCCGCATGGCTGACGCTCCCGTCCGCCGCCACGGTCCAGGGGAACACGCCGTTGTAGTGGTAGTAGAACTCCGGCCCACGCCGCCCCACCAGCTCCTCGCGGCTCGGCTGCACAGCGCCGGTCTCGTCGGTGCAGCGGCTGGCCAGCACCGCCGGACGGCCGTCCCATCGCCACGGAAACGCGAAGCGCACGGTGCACATCGGCTCCGGCTCCGCGCCGAGTGCCGCTTGCTGCCAGGACGCCCCGCCGTCCACGGACACCTCGACGCCGCGCACGCGTCCGCGCCCCGACCAGGCCAGCCCGCCGATCTCGTACACCCCCGGCCCCGGCAGCCGCGCCTCGGGCGCGGGAAAGGTGATCACCGACTTGGCGTCCATGGTGAACACGAACTGCCGCGCCCGCCCGTCCGGCTGCAGGTCGGTGTATTTCGACGTCTCCTCGCGCGTCATGAACGGCCGGTCGCTGACCTGCAGCCGGCGCAGCCACTTGATATGCGTGTTGCCTTCCCAGCCGGGCAGCAGCAGCCGCAGCGGGTAGCCCTGCTCCGGGCGCAGCGCCTCGCCGTTCTGCCCATAGGCCAGGATGGCGTCGTCCAGCATCTTGTCGAGCGGGATCGAGCGGGTCATCACCGCCCCGTCCGCCCCTTCGGCCAGCACCCAGCTCGCGTCGGCGCGCAGCCCCACCGCGCGCGCCAGTGTGGCGAACCGCACCCCGGTCCACTCCGACGTGGACAGCAGCCCGTGCGAGCGCTGCACCGAGGGCGCGGCCTGCCCCTTGTAGCCGATGCTGGTGTTGCCCGAGCACTCGACGAAGTGGCGTCGGCTCACCGACGGCAGGCGGCGCAGGGCGGCCATGGCGAAGCGCTTCGCCGTGCCGACCAAGCCGTGCACCACAAGGCCGTGTTGCGCCGGGTCGATGGTCGGGATGCCGCTGTGGTGGCGCTCGTAGTGCAGGCCCGAGGGCGTCAGGTTGCCGAGCTGGCTGGCCAACGGCGTGAAGGTCCAGGTGGTGAGCGGGTTCGGCACGGGACCGAGCACGCGGCGCGACTCCTCGAAC
>CAXUHK010000117.1:0-12913 GCA_964250775.1 uncultured Acetobacteraceae bacterium
GGTGGGGGCAGTCGCTGGGGGCGCTCACCTTCGGGCTGCCGCTGATCGTGGCGACGGTCGCCTCGATGGCGCTGACCGGGCTGCTGGCGCTGGCGGTGGACTGGCTGCTGTTCCGGCGGCTGCGGCGGCACGGGGCGGAGATCGTGCTGGTGATCGCGAGCTTCGGCGCGTCGTTGGCGTTGCGCAGCCTGATCGAGTTCGGCTTCGGCGAGCGCCCGCGCTACTACACGCGCGACATCGCGGTCGGCCTGCGCCTGCCGTTCGGCCTGCGCGCCAGCGCCGACCAGGCGCTGTTGCTGGCGATGGCGCTCGTCCTGATGGCGGCGCTGCACCTGCTGATGACGCGCACCGCGCTGTGCCGGGCGATGCGCGCCACCAGCGAGAACCCGGCGCTGGCGCAGGTGAGCGGAATTGATGTCGCGCAGGTAGTGCGGCGCACTTGGCTGATCGGCGGCGCGCTGGCGGCGGTGGCCGGCGTGTTCCTCGGCCTCACCGTGCAGTTGCGCCCGTACATGGGCTTCGACCTGCTGCTGCCGCTGTTCGCGGCCGCCATCCTGGGCGGCATCGGCAGCGTGCCGGGCGCGATGCTGGGCGGCCTGGTCATCGGGCTGGCGGAGGCGCTGGCGGTGCCGGTGATCGGGGCCGAGTACCGCGCCGCGGTGGCGTTCGCGATCCTGCTGGCGATGCTGCTGGTGCGCCCGCAGGGCCTGTTCGGGACGCAGGGCGCATGAGGAGGGGGGCGTGAGCGGCTTGCTGGCCTACGCCTGCTTCTTCCTGACCACCGCCTCGATCTACGCCATCGCCTGCCTGGGGCTGAACGTGCAGTGGGGCTATGCCGGGCTGTTCAACGTGGGCGTCGCGGGGTTCGTCGCGATCGGCGCCTACGTCTCCGCCCTGCTCACCGCAGCTCCCGCCACGGGAAGGCTCGGCGGTTGGGCGCTGCCGATCGTCGTGGGCTGGATGGCGGCCCCGGTCGCGGCCGGGGCGGTGGGCGGCGTGGTCGCCGGGCTCACCATGCGGCTGCGCGCCGACACTCTCGCCATCACCACCTTCGGCATCGCCGCCACGATCGAGCTGGTGGCGCTGAACGCCGAGCGCCTGACCGGCGGCGCGTTCGGCATCGCCTTCATCCCGAAGCCGTTCGCGACGCTCGCCGCCCGCCCGCTGGCGTTCGACGCGGCCCAACTGGCGCTGGCGGTCGGGCTGCTGGCGCTGGTGTTCGTGGCCATGCAGCGCCTCGCGCGCAGCCCGTGGGGCCGGGTGCTGCGGGCGTTGCGCGAGGACGAGGCGGCGGCGGTCTCGCTCGGCAAGGACGCCGCCCGCTACCGGCTGCAGGCGTTCGTGATCGGCGCCGGGCTGATGGGGCTGGCGGGCGCGGTGCAGGCGCAGCTGCTGGGCTTCATCGCGCCGGAGAACTACCTGCCGGCGCTCACCTTCCAGGTCTGGGTGATGCTGGTGCTGGGCGGCTCCGGCAACAACCGGGGCGCCGTCGCCGGCGCGTTCCTGGTCTGGGCGCTGTGGACCGGCACCGGCACGCTGGCGGCGGCGGCGCTGCCGCAGTCGTGGCAGGGCAGCGGCGCGTCGCTGCGGCTGGTGGCGATCGGCGTGATCCTGGCGCTGGTGCTGGTCCTGCGCCCGCGCGGCCTGCTGGGCGAGGAGGCGACGGTGTCGCGGCACTGTGCCTGAAATCACAGTCGGCTCACGCTGACCTGGTTATCTTCCGGGCGCCGCAACCGTCCCGGAGGACAGCAATGTACATCGACCCGCGCCCGATCCGCCCATGCGAAACCGAGTTGGCGCCACCCAGAAGCCGCCTGCTCCCGACCCTGGCGTTCGCGCTTTGCTCCGTGCTCGCCATGGCCGGCACGGTCCTGCTCGGACAGTGCGGTGTCGCGGTGCCCGAGTGCGGCGTCGACCCGGCCTCAGCCTGCGGCGGCCCTTGATCGACGCTCCGGGATCACGACGGTCGCGGCGACAGCCCGGCCCGGCGCATCACCATCGCCTCGAACGCCAGCAGGATGCGGTCGATGAACGGGTTCTTGGCCCCGAGCCGGCTGCCGGGCGCCTCCGGGTGCACCAGCATGGTGGCGTTGCTCTCGAACAGCAGCAGGCGTCCGTCCGGCAGCAGGGAGAAGTCGGCGCCGCAATAGTCGAGGTCGAGCCGTCGCGCGATGGCGGCCAGGGCGGCGGTGGCGACCGGCCCGAGGCAGGCCGGCATGTCGGCCAGGAACGCCCGCTCCTCCGCCAGCCGGTCGTCGTGCTCCATCTCGGCGGAGAAGTAGTGCACCAACCAGTTGGGCGAGATCGCCAGGTGGTACGGCAGCGGCACCCGATCGACGAAGATCGCGCGGTACTTGCGATACAGCCCGTCCGGCGAGGCGTATTCGTGGTACTGCGTGATGTAGACGCTGGCATCCGCCGGCAGCTCGGCCACGGCGGCGTCGAACGCATCCATCCGCTCGATCCGCCGCACGCTCTCGCCGCCATGCCGCCCGGCGACGCGCAGCAGCACCGGCAGACGCAGCTCGCTGGCATCGAGCGTGGCGCCGCCCTGCAGCTCGGCCCCGCTCATCTGCACCGCGCGCGGCGCCACCAGGCCGGGGATGCCGGCGAGCAGGTCCGGGATCATCTGCCGCTTGGTGCGCTGCACCTGCGCCGGGTCGTTCAGCAGCGGCGCCAGGCTGCGCCGCTTGAAGCCGTCCGCGTAGCGCAGCGCGTCGCCGCCCACGTCGGCGTCGCCGACCAGGTTCAGCGCCACGTCGTAGCGCGGCAGCCTCGCCTCGTGCGCCACGTCGGAGAAATCAATGTGCCAGTCTACCAGCGTCAGCGGCAGCCGTGGGACGAGGTGCTGGATCGGGATGTTGCCTTCGAGCGCCGTCAGCAGCAGCAGGGTGCCGACCGAATTGGCCGGCGGCGGCTGCGGCGTGAAGCTCTGCCGGCGATAGGCGTCCCGGGCCAGGGCGCGCGCCTCGTCCGTGCGCCCCTGCTTCACCAAGACGTGCACCAGGTTGGTGGCGACCAGGTTCGGCCCCGGCACGCTCGCCAGCGCCTCGCGCAGCGCCGTCTCGGCGGCCGGCCATTGTTCGAGTTGCAGCAGCGAGTAGCCCAGCTTGCTGAGCGCGTCCGCGAGATGCGGGTCGCCCGCTGGCAGCAGCCCGCGCAGCAGCTCGACGGCTTCCTGTTGATGCCCCTTGGCGTCGCCATAACGCCCGGCGCGCGCCGCCGCCTCGCCGGCGAGGCTGAGTGCTCCGGCGCGGAACAGGTCGGCGGCGGGGTTAAGCGCCAGCACCGCCTCGTACTCGGCCAGCGCCTCGCCGAACCGTCCGAGCGCCATCAGCGCCTCGGCGATGACGCCGCGCAGCGTCGCCATCGCCTTGCGGTCGCCATCGCCGCCGCGAAGCTGGGTTGCGAACGCCTGCTCGTACCAGCCCAGCGCCGCAATCGTGTCGCCCAGCTTGCGTACCGTCCAGCCCAGCCCGCCGAGGGCGCGCACCCGCAGCGTCGCCGCTTCAGCGGCCGGCATGACGCGTAACGCGCCGACATAGGCCTCCCGCGCCGCCTCGAACGCGCCGGCCTGCGTCGCCGTCTCCGCAGTAGCGATCAGCAAGGCCGCGTCCGCATGATTGGGAAGTCTCGGCTGCGTGGCGCTCATCGACTGGCCATTCAATTCACTTCCTTCTTCGCTCGGCATCGCAGGTCTGTTGCGACCTATTTGGCTAGAACTGAACAATCGACGCGAGTGTTTGGATTTTAACCGGACGGCCCACGCGTCAACTTATGACCCGTGCCGCACTTGCAACAAGGGGTGACGCAGGCGCATTTTCTGCCCGTCCGATACGGAGGCGGTGGATGAGCGACGACATGCCGGCATGGGCCATGGGGATGGAGGGGCGGCTGGCTTCCACGGGGGAAAGACTGCAGGCCGGCCTGACCGCGTTGCGCACCGACGTGACCCCACTACGCACCGAGATGACTGCGCTACGAACCGAGATGATAGCGCTACGCACCGACCTCATGGAGCGCATGGATCGCCTGCAGAACGGGATGACCCTGCTACGTGACGACGTCAGCGTGAATTTCGGC
Source organism: uncultured Acetobacteraceae bacterium (assembly GCA_964250775.1). GTDB lineage: Bacteria > Pseudomonadota > Alphaproteobacteria > Acetobacterales > Acetobacteraceae > CAVRQM01. The sequence goes on from CAXUHK010000117.1 coordinate 4,084, forward strand.
GCGGTCGAGACGGTCAGGCGGGTGAACGACAACACCCGTGAGGAACTGCGTGCCTTGGGCGATGTGGTCTCGGCCATGCACCGCCAAATCCATCGGTTGCAGAACGACGTACGTGAGTTGAGGGGCGAACCGTAGCGGCGCGCGGATGTTGGATGCCGCGCTGATCGGCTACGGCTTCTTCGCGCAGAACCACTTCCACGCCTGACGCGACCTGGCGCCGCGCGCCCGCCTGGTCGCGGTGCGCGACACTGACGCGGCCTGTGCGCAGCCTGCCGCCGTGGCGTTCGGCGTGCCGCACTGCTACGCCGATGCGGCGGCGATGCGCTGTCAGAACTCCAGGCAGATCTTGCCGAAATGCGCGCCGCTTGCCTGGAAGCGGAACGCGTCGGCGACCTCGCCCAGGGCGAAGCCGCGGTCGATCACCGGGCGGTAGCCGGTGGCGTCGATCGCCCGCACCATGTCGACCTGCTGCTGCCGGCTGCCGACGATGATGCCCTGCAGCCGCGCCTGCTTGACCATCAGCGCCGCTGTCGGCACCTCGCCGCCGCGCCCGGTCAGCGCGCCGATCAGCGAGATGTGGCCGCCGACGCGCACCGCCGCGATGGACTGCGGCAGCGTGCCGGGGCCGCCCACCTCGATCACGTGGTCGACCCCGCGCCCGCCGGTCCAGTCGCGCACCCGGCGGCCCCAGTCGGCTTGCTGCTTGTAGTTGATCGTGTGGTCGGCCCCCAGGGCGCGCACGCGCTCCAGCTTCTCGTCGGACGACGAGGTGGCGACGACCGACGCGCCCATCAGCTTGGCGAACTGCAGCGCCACGACGGAGACGCCGCCGGTGCCCAGCACCAGCACCGTGTCGCCCGCCTTGAGGCCGCCCTCGACCACCAGCGCCCGCCAGGCGGTGAGGCCGGCGGTGGTGAGCGTCGCGGCCTCGGCGTGGCTGAAGCCGCGTGGGGCATGGGTGAAGGCGGTGGCGGCGACCGTCACCGCCTCGCGCGCGTAGCCGTCCACCCCGTCGCCCGGCACGGTGCGGAAGTTGCCGATCGTGGCCGGGCCGTCCTGCCAGGTCGGGAAGAAGCAGGAGACGACGTGATCGCCGGCGGCGAATTCGGTCACGCCCGCGCCCACCGCCTCGACCATGCCGGCGCCATCGGACATCGGGATGCGCCCGTCGGCCTGCCAGCCGTCCTGGCTGCACACGCCGTAGTCGTGGTAGTTCAGCGAGTTGGCGTGCAGCCGTACCTGGATCTCGCCGGCCGCCGGAGCGGGCGCGGCATCGATCTCGACCTGGGTCAGGTTGGCGAGGCCGCCAGGTGAACGCAGCTTGATGGCTTTCATGGAAATTCCCCCGGTATACGACATCCTGGCGATAAAGCGGTTTGCGGACCTGGGCAATGTCGGTCCGCTGATCGACGCCGGAGCGGCACGGGCATTGCTTACGAGTCGGCAATTGGCAGGGGCGCGTTGCACATACAAGGCCCGTCGACAGCCGCCCTAGGCACCGAGGCGATCGGCAAGCGGTTCGGCGCCGTCCGCGCGCTCGACGCGGTGACGCTCGACATCGCGCAGGGCGAGTTCCTGACGCTGCTGGGGCCGTCCGGTTCCGGCAAGACCACTTTCCTGATGATCCTGGCGGGCTTCATGGCGCCGAGCGAGGGGCGGCTGTGGCAAGACGGCGTCGACATCACGGCGCTGCCGGCGGAGGCGCGCTCGTTCGGCATGGTGTTCCAGGGCTACGCGCTGTTCCCGCACATGGACGTGGCAGCCAACATCGGCTTCGGCCTGCGGGTGCGCCGGATGCGGCCGGAGGCGGTCCGCCGCCGCGTCGCCGAGATGGTGGCGCGCGTGGGCCTCGCGGGGCACGAGCGCAAGCGGCCGGCGCAGCTCTCGGGCGGGCAGCAGCAGCGGGTGGCGCTGGCCCGGGCGCTGGCGTTCGAGCCGGCGGTGCTGCTGCTCGACGAGCCGTTCTCCGCCCTCGACAAGGGGCTGCGCGGGCTGATGCAGGACGAGATGCGGCGGTTGCACGGCGAGAGCGGCACCACCTTCGTGTTCGTCACCCACGACCAAAGCGAGGCGCTGGCGCTGTCGTCGCGCGTCGCGGTGTTCGATCACGGCCGGCTGCTGCAAGTGGGAAGCCCGCGTGACGTCTACGAGCGGCCGCAATCGCGCTTTGTGGCGGAGTTCCTGGGCGAGCTGAACCGGCTGCCGTTGCACGATGTCGTATCGGCCGACGGCGTGGCGCGCGGACGGTTCGAGGATCGCGTGCTCTCGGTGCGGGGAGCCGCGTGGTCCGGCGCCGATGCCGTGCTCGGCATCCGTCCCGAGCATTGCAGCCTTTCGCCCCGGCCGCCCGAGTCCAGCAACGCGGTCGCGGCCATGGTGTGCCGGGCCACCTATCTGGGCGGCGCGACCCGGCTCACGCTGCGCACCGCGGGCGGCACCGAGCTGGCGCTGACGCTGCCGACGCAGGACGCCGCCGCGGTGGGCGAGGCGGTCTGGCTCGGCTGGGCCGCCGACCGGGGCGTGCTGCTGCCCGCCACCTGAACAACCACGAGGGAGGACGACGATGAACGAAGCGTTTCAGTTGGATTGCCTGGAGCGGCTGACCGCGCGGGCGGCGCAAGGCGGCATCGACCGCCGCCGTTTCACGCAGCTCGCGGGGGCACTGCTGGCCGGGCTGCCGGCCGCGCTGCGCGTCACTGCGGCGAATGCCGCGGCCAAGCAACTGGTGTTCGTGAACTGGGGCGGCGACGCCACGAAGGCCTACACCGACGCCTACGGGAAGGCGTTCCAGCAGGCGACCGGCATCGCGGTACGCCAGGACGGCAGCGGCCCGACCGAGGGCGGCATCACCGCGCAGTTCAAATCCGGCCGCCCGAGCTGGGACATCGTCGACGCCGACCCGTTCTCCGCCATCTCGCTCGGCAAGCAGGGCATGATCGAGACGATCGACTGGGGCGTCGTGGACCGTGGCAAGATCCGGCCCGGCTTCGTCTGGGACTACGCGGCGTCGAGCTACTTCTACAGCTACGTGATCGCCTACGACTCCAGGAAGTACCCGACCGCACCCGCCGGCATGGCCGATTTCTTCGACACCGCGAAGTTTCCCGGCAAGCGCGCGATGTACAAATGGGGCGCCGGCATGTGGGAGGCGGCGCTGCTGGCCGACGGCGTGCCGCCGGACAAGCTCTACCCGCTCGACCTCGACCGCGCCCACCGCGTCATCGCCAAGCTGAAGCCCGACGTGATCTCGTTCTGGGGCGGCGGCGCCGAGAGCCAGTCCGCCCTGCTCGACAACGAGGCCAGCATGGCGCTGGTGTGGTCGACCCGCGCCAGCCTGGTCGAGCAGGACAGCGACGGGCGGATCAAGTACATCTGGGACCAGGGGCTGCTGTCGCCGGGGGCGATGGCGGTCATCAAACACAACCCGGCCGGGCGCGACAACGCGATGAAGTTCATCGCCAGCGCGCAGGACCCGCGCAAGCAACTGATGATGTTCGACCTGTTGGGCCAGGGGCCGGCCAACCCGGCCTGCGACGCGCTGATCCCGGTGGAGAAGCGGCGCGGCAACTGCGTCGACCCGGCCAACGTCGCCAAGCAGGTGGCGCTCGACATGCCCTGGTACTCCGAGCATTACGGCGCGGCGCTCGACACCTACACCAAGGTGATCTCGGCCTGATGCGGCTCTTGCTGGCGCCGCTGCTGGCGCTGGTCGGGCTGGCCTACGTGGCTCCGCTGCTGGGTGTCGCCGGCTGGAGTGTCACGCTGCCGACGCTGGGCTTCGGCCAGTACGCGCGGCTGGCGGGCGACCCGCTGGTGCGCTCGGTGTTCCTGCGCACCGGGCGCATCTGCGCTGTCGTCACCGTGGCGAGCGTCGTGGCCGCCTATGCCATCGCCCATGTCTGGGTGCGCGGCAGCGGATGGCAGCGCCTGGCGGTCGAGTTCTGCATCCTGGTGCCGTTCTGGGTCTCGGTGCTGACCCGCGCGTTCGGCTGGGTGGCGTTGCTGTCGAGCCACGGGCTGCTCAACACCTGGCTGCTCGCCACCGGCCTGATCGGGGCGCCTTTGCCGCTGGTGCGCAACGAACTGGGCGTCGTGCTCGGCATGACGCATTTCCTAACGCCGTTCGCGGCGTTCCCGATCGCCTCGGCGATGCGCGCGGTGGACGAGCGGGTGCTGCTGGCGGCGCGCGGGCTGGGGGCGGGCCGGCTGCGGGTGTTCTGGACGGTGTTCGTGCCGATCACCGCTCCGGGGATCGTGGGCGCGGCGCTGGTGGTGTTCGTCTTTTCGCTCGGTTTCTTCGTGACCCCGGCGATCCTCGGCGGCGGCCGGGCGGTGATGGTGGCGGAGCTTGTCTACCTGCGCATCTTCGAGAGCCCGGACTGGGGAATGGGCGCGGCGCTCAGCGTGACGCTGGTGGCGGTCGTGGCGGCACTGATCGCCCTCGCCGCCCGGTTCACGCGGCTCGACCGGCTGGTCGGGTGATGGCTGACCGGCCTCTACCGGCCGTGGGCCAGCTTCTCCTGCACCGCCGCGATCGCCGGCAGCGGCCGCCACAGCACCGTCATCTCCCGGATCATGCCCGCCGCGTCGAGGCGCCAGTAGTCCATGCCGTCCAGTTCCTCCGCGCCGACCTTGACGAGGAAGAACGAGGACACGTGCTCCGGTCCCTGCATGATCTCGCGGAAGTCGAAGCTGTCGACGACGCCGAGGAGCGCCTGCACGACCGGCCTGATCTCCGACTTGCCTCGCAAGGCGCCGCCGAGCAGCGGGGTCCGGAGCGTGATGTCCTCACTCATGTGCGTGAGCATGGCGTCGAGGTCGCGGCGTTCCATCGCGGCGGTGAACGCGTGGATATGGGTCAAGTCCATGAGGGTTCTCCTATGCGGTGATCGGAAACTAGCGCGGCAGGCGGCGGCGGAAACGCCAATTAACCCTCGTTTCGTGCCAATCGAGGGGGCGCGATGTGGTCCGCTCCCTCGAACAGCAGCGAGCCGATCCGCAGCGGGATGCCGTGCGCCGTCAGGGCGTCTCCGGGTTGCGGCTGGATGGACAAGGCCACGCTGCCCCGGCAGGCTGTGGCGCGAATGCCAAATCCCCCTCGCTCCGCGCCAAACGTCGTCCGCGTCATCGAGGTGCTGGCTTTCCCGGCGGTGCAGTTGCTCGACGTCACCGGGCCGCTGCAGGTGTTCGCGTCCACCAACGACATCGTGGCCGGAACCAGGGACTCCCCGCCGTATGCGATCCGGGTCGTGGCGCAGGGCGGCGATACCGTGACCGCCTCGTCTGGCCTGGGTTTGCTGCCGTCGCCGCTGCCGCCGGTCGACGCGGCGCTGGACACCCTGATGGTGGCCGGCGGCCCCGGCGTCGAGGCGGCGGCGGCGGACCCGGCGCTGCTCGACTGGGTGCGGCGGCGTGCCGGACGGGCGCGCCGCGTGGCCTCCGTCTGCACCGGGGCATTCCTGCTGGCTGCGGCGGGCGTGCTGGACGGGCGGCGGGCGGCGACGCACTGGTCGTTCTGCGCCGAGTTGGCGCGGCGCTTCCCCGCCGTGCGGGTCGAGCCCGACCCGATCTTCGTGCGCGACGGCGCGGTCTGGACCTCGGCCGGGGTGAGTGCCGGCATCGACCTGGCGCTGGCGCTGGTGGAACAGGATTTTGGCCGCACCGTGGCGCTGGCGGTGGCGCGCTACCTGGTGGTGTTCCTCAAGCGACCGGGCGGGCAGGCGCAGTTCAGCACGGCGCTGTCGCTGCAATCGGGCGAGGACAGGTTCGCGCCGCTGCACGACTGGGCCGCCTCGCACCTGGCGGAGGACCTTTCGCTGCCGGTGCTGGCGGACCGTGCGGGGATGAGCGAGCGCAGCTTCAGTCGGCGCTATGCCGAGGCGACCGGGCTGACGCCGGCGCGCGCGGTCGAGCGGCTGCGGGTGGAGGCGGCGCGGCGGCTGCTGTCGGAGGGGCATATGCCGGTCAAGCGCATCTCGCGGCGTTGCGGCTTCGGGTCGGAGGAGACGATGCGGCGGAGCTTCCTGCGGCTGCTGGCGGCGACGCCGCAGGAGTATCGGGCTCGGTTCAGCGCTTGAGTTGGCGGACCGAAAAGCAATAGTCGCTGCCGTGCAACCAGCAGGAGGAGTCCTGCGGATGCGGGTCGAGACGGAGTGCCCGCACGAAACGCTGCCCGCCTTCGCCAAGTGCTCGGCTGAGACGTCGCTCAGCCTCCGGCGTCCGTGCCCCCGCGCACGGATAGATGCCGACCCCGGACACGGCCGCAGCACTGAACCGGACCGGCTCGGCCAAGCGGTCGATGCGGAACACCGTGCCGCGGCCGTTCTCGGCGGTGAGCGGCAGCAGCATCCTTCCCTTGGGCATCAAGGCGTTCAGCCACACAGGCATAGGGTGCGTGGCGCCTGCATTCACGACGATCACGTCGACCGGGCCGGGGTCGAAAGCTGCGCCGTCGGCATTGACGACCTGGACGTTCGCCGAGGCCGCCAAATTGCCGCGTGCCCGTTCGGACAGGCCCGGGTCTATCTCGGTGGCGACGACAGACCCATCGGGACCGACCAGCTCGGCCAGGATGGCGGTATAATAGCCCATGCCAGCGCCAAGATGGTAAACCCGGTCGCCAGGACGGATTTCAATGCTGTCGAGCAGGCGCGCCCAGAATTCCGGCTGGCCGTTGTTCAGCCCGCGCGCGGCGTCGATCGCGAACAGCACGTTGTGGTGGGCCGAACCCGGCTCGACGCCTGGAACCTCCCAATAAATACCCTGCTCCAGGTCGAAAACCTGCCAAGGCGGTTCGCCCAGGAAGCGGTCGCGCGGCACTGCCGCGAAAGCCGCGATGACGCGATCCGATCGCACGTGCGCCACGAAGCGCAGTTCTTCGGCGAACGCCGCACGTCTCGTTTCGATGTCCACGCCGGCTCTCCTCATCCTTACACACGAGCAGGCGCGAACCGGCGGCCGACGCGGACAAACGGAGTTTCTGCGTCGGACTGTCCGCGCAAGGTTCGCAGAGGCGCATACACCCCATGATGAAGCTGGACGAACGCCCGCAACGAAGCGCTGTCGACGCGGCGAACTCCGCTGTCGCGGTGTCGCGTGCCCTCGCCGAGCTGTCGGAGACCGACTTGCTGCGGCTCCAGGCCCTGGCGCGTCTGCGCGGGCGAGGGCTGCCCTCCGGCATTGGCTGGGCCGACCTGCTGCACGAGGCGCTGGCGCGGGCGCTGGACGGCTCGCGCCAGTGGCCGTCGGGCGTGCCGCTGCTGGCGTTCCTCGCCGGCGTGATGCGCAGCGTTTGCACCGAGATTTGGCGCCGCCGTGGGCGCGAAGGCGAACTGGTCTCTCTGGACGATCGCGGCCAGTCCGAAGGCCCGCAAGCCGTCTGCCCGGCGCCGGACCCGGAGCGCGTGCTCGCCGCCTGCGAAGCGATCGCCGCGATCTATCGCCTGTTCGCCGGCGACGGGATTGCGTTGCGCATCATCTCCGGGCTTGAGGGCGGCTTGTCGGCCGAGGACATCCGGGGAGCCCACGGGCTATCCGCGCAGGAATACGACAGCGCGCGTCGCCGGATGCGGCGCGCCTTGCATCGCGTCGGCTTGTCTCGGGACATGTCATGACCGAGCGCATCACCACCGATTGGCTTCCCGAGCAGGACTTGGAAGCGCTGTTGGACGCGCTCACCCTGGAACTCCTGGCCTCGCCCGATCAGGAGGTCTCGACCCACTATCATCGCGACGCCGACAGACGGCACGACGAGGCTGAGACGATCCGCCGGCTGGTCGCTGCCGCCGAGTCTGGGTCGGCGCTCCCGGCAGCCTCGTTGTTCAAGACTCCTGGCCTGCGCGCCTATTTCGCTCGCAACCAGTAGGGCGTTGGGCAGACATCCATGAAGCCGCGCGGTTGAGATCGTATCGCCCCGGCCCGCCCGGCGTCCTACTCGGCACCGCCGTCGCCGCCTTCCTCCTGCTCCCCCTGCTCGCCGTCGTCCCGGTCTCCTTCACCCCGATGCGCTTCCTCTCCATGCCCGGCGCCCACTGGTCGTGGCGGCACTACCGCACCCTGATCGAGAACCCCGACTGGAGCGCCAGCATCCTGCTGAGCCTGCGCGTGGCCCTGGCCAGCACCGCCATCGCGGTGCCGCTCGCGGCCGCGTTCGCGGTCGGGCTGTGGATGCAGCGGCCGCGCTTCGCCGGCGTGCTGGTCGGCTTCGTGCTGCTGCCGATGGTGGTGCCGCCGGTGATCTCGGCGCTGGCGCTGTACTTCCTGCTGACCGCGCTGAGCCGGGCCAACGACTGGGTCGGCTACGACACCTGGCTCGGCGTCGTGCTGGCGCATGTCGTGGTGACGGCGCCGTTCGCCGTCGTGCTGCTGCTGGCCGCGTTGAGCCAGGTGGACCGCAGCACCGACCTCGCGGCGCGCGGCATGGGCGCGTCGGTGGCGGCGCGCGCATGGCGGGTGGTCCTGCCGCAGATCCGCTTCGCCCTCGCCGCCAGCGCGCTGCTGTGCTTCGTGCTGTCCTGGGAGGAGATCGGGGTCACGCTGTTCATCACCAGCGTCGACGCGGTGACGCTGCCGCGGCTGATGTGGATGGGGCTGCGCGACAACATCGACCCCGCCATCGCCGCGATGTCGGTCGTGCTGATCGCACTGACGGCACTCGGCCTGGCGGTCCGCGCGGTGCTCCGACGCGGGGCCGCATAGCTGGCACATGCCTTGCGTGCCTTGCCGTCGGACAGCGGCGGAGTGCCCAGAATGGACATCGGCGTCTTCATCCCGATTGGCAACAACGGCTGGCTGATCTCGACCGCCTCGCCGCAGTACAAGCCGACCTTCG
>CAXUHK010000118.1:0-2282 GCA_964250775.1 uncultured Acetobacteraceae bacterium
GGGGCCGACTGCTCCCGGCACCGCGCGGCGAAGGGGGGGGGGGTGCGGGTGGCGGGCTAGGTGGCGACGGCGTAGGGCGCCACGGCGCTGGTGGCGGCGAGCGAGCGCGAGTTCGGCGGCGTCGACATCCTGGTCAACAACGCCGGCACCGGCAGCAACGAGACCATCATGGACGCTGCCGACGACAAGTGGCAGGCCTATTGGGAGCTGCACGTGATGGCGGCGGTGCGCCTGGCGCGCGGCGTGGTGCCGTCGATGCGGCGGCGCGGCGGTGGCGTGATCCTGCACAACGGCTCGATCTGCGCCGCCCAGCCGCTCGGCTACGAGCCGATCTACAACGTGACCAAGGCGGCGCTGGTGATGTTCTCGAAGAACCTCGCCAACGAGGTGGTGCGCGACAACATCCGGGTGAACGCGATCAACCCCGGCCTGGTGCTGACACCCGACTGGATCAAGACCGCCAAGCAGCTCACCGCGTCCACTGGCGGCGACTGGGAGGCGCATCTAGCCGGCGTGGCGCACGACCTGGCGCCCATCGATCGCTTCGCCACACCCGAGGAGATCGCCGACTTCTTCGTGTTCCTGTGTTCGGAACGGGCCAGCTACTCGGTGGGCGCGGCGTATTTCGTCGATGGCGGGATGCTGCGGACGTTGTGATCGGAAAGGCCCGGACGGGGAACGCCGGCGGGGAGCCCGGGCCCACGAGAACAACCGGGCGTTTGGTCTCGGCCGGCCCGCGCCGCTTCAAGCCGCCAGGGGCAGGTCGAACACCTCGCGATGCGTCAGCACCAGGCAATCGACCGGCGCTACGGTGGCCTCGGCCTGCTGCGTCAGGTAGCCGACCACTTCGGCGCCGCGAACCAGGCCGCTGGCCGCCAAGCCCAGCTCGCGCGGGCTGGAGGCGCCGAGCCTCGTATGCGCCCGCAGCCAGCGGGATTCGAGCGCCGGACGCAGCGCCAGGCGGCGCTCGGGCGGCATCGCGGCCCAGTGGTCCTCGTCCAATCCATCGACCATCGCCTCGATCACGCCCCGGCCGGAGCCCTGCGCCGCCATCACGGTGCGCCCCGCCTGCCACGACACCTCGTAGTCGCGCTCCAGCCGCGAGACCGCGTGCAGCCGCTGGCCCAGCCCGCGCCACAGCCGCAGCGAGATCATCGCCGGCACGCCGGTGTCCGGGCAGCACAGCCCGACGGTCAGCAGCAGCTCGTCGTTCCGCCTGCCCTGGCTAGGGCGCCAGTCGCGCGCCAGCGCGCCGGCCACCGCGCGGCCGTACAGCTCGGGGGCCGCGCGCATCGCGGCGGCGGCGTGTGGCCGCTCGCCACCCAGCGCCTCCGAAAGCGCCGGCGCCGCGGCGTCCCAGGCGGCACGGCCACGCGCCTCGACGGCGGCATGGTCGCGGCAGCCGGGTATGCGCTCCAACTCGTCGAGCAGGCGTTCCAGGCCGACCGCGTGGCTGTCCGCGAAGCGCGCGGCCTGGTCGATCACCTGGCCCGCCACCTCGGTCAGCAGGTCGGCATCGCTGTCGCGTGGCGGGCCTTCGAGCGGCACGTCAAGGCAGCGCAGCGCGGCCTCGGCCAACGCCTCCGGCCCGCAATCCTCGCCGCAGTCGGCGATGGCACGCTCCAGCCGCAGCGCCAGGCGCGACACCGGCCGGCCGAACACCGCGAAAGGGCCGGACGCCATCATCGCCGCCGGCACCGATCCGCGCAGGCGATGCAGCTTGGTGTCCTGGCCCGACGATCGCGCCTCGCCGCCCCGGAACACATGGCGGTCGCTGGCCATCGCCAGCCCGTAGCCATTCATGATCGCGACCTGGATGGTCATCGCGCCTCCGATTCACGAGCCTGTGAACGGAATGTCGCACAGAACGGCTACCGAGCCGTAACCTATACGGTGGCGGAACGCGCCCGTCAGGGTGATTTTTTGTCACGCGGGCTTTGTTAATCAAACAAATCGCGCGGCGGTGACGTTCGCGACGCCGAGGAAGGTGATCCGTGTGTTGTCAGCCAGTTGCAGCACCGTGTTGCCGCCGACCTGCTGCTCGCGCGCCGCCGCGGCGGCCACCGCGCTGCTGCCGTAGCCGTCGAGGCCGAGCACGTCGGTGGCGTTGTTCCAGTCGGTGATGACCACCTGGCCGCCGGCGTGACCGTCGATGAAGCCGAAATAATCGTTGCCGCCGCCGCCGGTCAGCGTGGCGTTGCCGCTGCCGGCGAACAGCGTGTCGTCGCCGAGGCCGCCGACCAGGGTGTCGCTGCCGCTGCCGGCATACAGCGCGTTGGCCC
>CAXUHK010000118.1:2292-12652 GCA_964250775.1 uncultured Acetobacteraceae bacterium
CGCCTGCACCTGCTCGGCGCCGGCGCCAGCGATGACCACGTTGGCGGCGGCGTTGGCGAGCACGATGCGGTCGGACGCGGCACTGCCGAACACAGTCATGGCGCCCATACCGCTCTCGATGTCGTTGTTGCCGGCACTGCCGCCGGCGAACAGGCCGCCGCCGGCGCCGCCCGTCACGCTCACCGCGGCGCTGCCGCCGACCACCGTCGCCCGTCCCGAGCCACCGGAATAGCTCAGCGCGCCCTGGTTGGCGCCGAACGCGGCCACGCCGCCGCCGGCGCCCGAGAGGGTGGCGTAGGTCGCGACGACGGTGTCGGCCGCCGCCGTCCCGGTGTAGTGGACCTGGGCGGCGGCTTCGCCGAACAGCAAGCCCCCGCCCCCGCCGGTGACGCTGTCGGAGCCGTGCTGCGCCACCACCGTATCGGCGCTGCCCAGGCCCAGTTGCATCGCGGGTCCGGTGAGGAACGCCACGTTGCCGCCACCCAGGAGCCGCAGGCCGCCGCTCTCGGCCGCGACCACGGTGCTGGCGCCGCCGTCGAACTCCGCCGTCGCGATGCCGGTCAGGGCGTCGGCGTGTCCGTTCCAGTACACCGCGTTGCCGCCGCCGCCTTTGTCGCTCACGAAGTAGGTCTGGCCGGCGACGGCGAACGCCACCGTGTCCGGGTCGGCGTTGCCCAGGATGGTGTCGTTGCCGCCGCTCGCCACGACGCGGTCGATCGCGGTGCCGTAGGCGATGCCGATGTTGTTGACCAGGCCGTCGGCGCTGCTGAAGGTGCCGGGGTTGAGGTTCACCGAGGCGTCGCTGGCGAAGCCCGACAGGTCGAGCGTGTTGCCGGAGCCCTTGTCCCAAAGCGTCACGATCGGCGTGGGGTTCTGGGTGAAGTCGAAGAACGGCCGGATCGCGCCCGCGATGTTGGAGTTGAAGCCGAACACCTGCCCGCCGGACAGTGGCGTGTCGACCGCGACGCCATACAGCCGCTGCGCCGCCAGGATGTCGAGCGGCATCCAGGTCTGCGAGACCTGCGCGTAGCCGTCCGCGGAGACGCCCCATTTCGTGCCGGTGACGCTGTATTGGCTGGCGTACTGCCCGGCCGCCTGCCCGGCATCGGTTGCCGGGTCGAAATACGACATGATCGACCATTGCTCGCTGTCGGTCGAGTTGTACTGGTCGCTCGGCCCGACGCCGCCGTTGTAGTTGCCCGGATGCGACAGGCCGAGCAGATGGCCGATCTCGTGCACCACGGTATGCGGCCCGTAGCCGCCGGTGAGGCTGAACGAGGAAAGGTCGGTCCAGCCGGTGATGCTGGTGTCGATCGTGGTGGTGCCGGAGGTCGTCTGCGCCAGGGTGCCGCCGCTGACGGTGCCGGAGGTCTGGTCCAGCGTCGCGCTGCTGTTGGTCGAGCCGGTGGCGAACACCGCCTGCGGGGTGGCGCTCGGCACGAAGGTGACGTTCGCCACGGCCGACCACAGCGCCAGCGCCGAGGCGATGAAGCCCTCGTCGGCGGCGGTGAGCGCGGCGCCGGGCGCGAAGCCGTAGCCGACCGTGCCGCCGCCGGTCCCGGCGGCGCCGCCCTGCCATTTGTGCTGCGGCTCGCCGAAGGTGATCTCGTTGCCGTCGACGGTCGACAGGCTGCCGTCGGCGGCGACCCCGGTCAGGAAGGTCACGGTCGCCTGCGCGTCGGAGCTGAGCCCGGAAGGCGAGGCGGGAAGCGCGTTCTGGTCTGCCATCGTGTCGGTCCAATGCTTATACGTAACGTTATCGTGTCGGTTGCTTTTTAGCAACGAGTCGGCATGGATAATATGCCGTTACCAAAATAGACACTTTATGTTTATGTTTTTGCTCACAAACTGGTAATGCCACTTAACGCGGAGTCCGCCGCACCCAGGCAGCCGAGTCAACCATGCGGCTTCTCATCGCCAAGCTGGCCAGCGCCGCGGCGCAAAGCGTCTCGGTGGCCATGAACTCCGAGCACGACATCGCCGATGTCGCGACCGACCTAGAAAGCTGCCTGCGCCTGCTACGTGGCGCCGAGTACGACCTTGCCGTCGTGATCATGGGCCACGGTCGGATGCGTGTGCGTGACGCCGTGGCCCGGATGCGTCGCGATGCCGGCAGGGTGCCCATCATGGTGCTCGCAGAACTGGGCGAAGCCGGCGCCGCGCCGCTCGATGGCGGCAACGGTGCCGACGCGCGCATCGGGCTGGGCCATCCCGCGACCGAGCGCGACGCGGACTTGTTCGTGGGCGACGCCGGCGGCCTGGCTTGGCAATCGGGCGCGGAGCCGGTCGGGGGACAACGCGGGCTGCTCGGCGCGGCCCATTCCGTCGAGCAGGCGGCGTCGCTGAGCCTGGAGCCGGAGACCGAAATGGTGCGGCTGGGCGGCCAGCCACTGCCGCTGAGCCAGGCGGAATACCGCATTTTCGCCGCCCTGTGGCAGCGCCGCGGCGACATCATCCCGGCCTACGACCTGCTCGCGGCGGTCTACGGCGACGCCGCCCGCCCGGCCAGCCGGGTGTTGCCGGTGTTCCTGTTCAAGCTCCGCCGCAAGCTGCGCAGCGCGGGACTGGGCGAGATGATCGAGACCGCGGTCGGCCGCGGCTTCACCATCCGGCAATGGCCGCGACTTGCGACCAGCTGAGCTGGCGGCACTGCGCCGAGATGCCTCTCGACCGCCCGCGCGATTGGTCCTACATATGGCCCAACCACCGGCAGGGTGGATGCGCGGGCGGGAGCAGCGACGTGACGATGACGACGGCAGTGGCGGTCGCACCGGAATGACCGGCGGCCAGGGCGCTCCCCTCCTCGCGATGCACGGCATCGACAAGAGCTTCTCCGGCGCGCACGCCTTGCGCGCCGCCAGCCTCTCGGTCGCCGCCGCGGAGGTTCACGCCCTGGTCGGCCAGAACGGCGCCGGCAAGTCCACGCTCATCAAGGTCCTGACCGGGGCGCAGCGGCGCGACGCCGGGGAGATCGTGTTCGCGGGCGCGCCGATCGCCTTCGCGACCCCGCAGGCGGCCCAGGCGGGCGGCATCAGCACGATCTACCAGGAGATCAACCTGGTGCCGTACCGCACGGTGGCCGAGAACATATTCCTCGGTCGCGAGCCGCGCCGCTTCGGGCTGATCGACTGGCGGCGCACCAACCGCGACGCGGCGGCGTTGCTGGCGCGCTTCCACATCGACATCGACGTGCGCCAGCCGCTGCTCACCTACACCATCGCGATCCAGCAGATGGTGGCGATCGCCCGCGCGGTGTCGTTCCAATCCAAGCTCGTCATCATGGACGAGCCGACCTCCTCGCTCGACGACAGCGAGGTCGCGGTGCTGTTCGAGGTGATCCGCCAGCTCAAGGCCGAGGGCGTCTCGGTGGTGTTCGTGAGCCACCGGCTCGACGAGCTGTACGTGGTCTGCGACCGCGTGACCATCATGCGTGACGGCCGCACCGTCGCCACCAGCGCCATGGCCGACATCGGCAAGCTGCAGCTGGTTGCCGCCATGCTCGGCCGCGACCTCGAAGTCGTGGCGCAGCAGGGCTCGACCGGCTTCCACAAGGGCGCGCACGCCGCCGGCAGCGCCGTGGTCGAAGGCCAGGCGTTGCGCTCCGGCCGGCGCGTGCGCGATGTCAGCCTGCATGTGGGCAGCGGCGAGATCGTGGGGTTGGCCGGCCTGCTCGGCTCCGGGCGCAGCGAGACCGCGCGGGCGCTGTTCGGCGCCGACCCGCCGGATGCCGGGCGCATCAGTGTCGCCGGCCACGCCGTCACGGTGCCGACGCCGGACGCCGCGATCCGGCTCGGCATGGGGTTCTGCGCCGAGGACCGCAAGGTCGAGGGCATCGTGCCGGAGATGTCGGTGCGCGAGAACATGACGCTGGCGCTGCTGCCGCAGCTGACCCGCGCCGGCGTGGTCGACACCGCGCGGCAGGGCGAGATCGTCGCCCGCTTCATCAAGCGGCTCGGCATCAAGACCACCGGGCCGGAGCAGCGCATCCGCGACCTGTCGGGCGGCAACCAGCAGAAGGTGCTGCTGGCGCGCTGGCTGTGCATGAACCCCAAATTGCTCATCCTGGACGAGCCGACGCGCGGCATCGACGTCGGCGCCAAGGCCGAGATCCAGTCGCTGATCGAGGAACTCGCCCGCGACGGGCTGGGCGTGCTGATGATCTCGTCGGAGCTCGACGAGTTGGTCGAGGGCTGCGACCGCATCACCGTGCTGCGCGACGGCGTCACCGTGGCCGAGCTGGCGGGCGACGGCGTCAACGCGGACGCGGTGCTGCAGGCGATGGCGCACGGGCACGCGGAGGCCGCCGCGTGAGCGAAGCGCTGGCCGCGACCGCGCCGCGTCCGCCGCGGAACTGGGGCCGGATCACGCAGCGCTGGGGGGCGCTCGCGGCGCTGCTGGCGCTGGTCGCGTTCAACGTCGCGGTGACGCACAACTTCGTCTCGCTGCAGACGCTCAACGTCAACCTCACGCAGGTCTGCAACATCGTCATCGTGGGCGTCGGCATGACGCTGGTGATCGCCACCGGCGGCATCGACCTGTCGGTGGGCTCGCTGATGGCGATCTCCGGGGCGCTGGCGCCGCTGATCTTCGGCAGCCATTTCGGCACCAGCGTCTCGCCGTCGCTGGGCACCCTCCTCGCCTGGGTCGCGCCGGTCCTGGTGGTGGGCGCGTTCGGGCTGTTCAACGGCTGGCTCATCACCCGCTTCCGCATCCAGCCGATCATCGCGACACTCGTGCTGTTCATCGCCGGGCGCGGCATCGCACAAGTAGTGACCAACGGCAGCCTGCAGGACTTCCACCGGCCCGCCTTCCAGTACATCGGCCTCGGCCGGCCGCTGGGCGTGCCGTTCCAGGTGATCCTGATGGCGCTGTTCGTGGCCGTCGCCGCCTGGGTGCTGCGCGCCACGCTATTCGGCCGGCAGGTGCTGGCCGTGGGCGGCAACGAGCAGGCGTCGCGGCTGTCCGGCGTGCCGGTGGCGCGGGTCAAGCTCGCGGTCTATTGCGTGAGCGGGCTATTGGCAGGAGTCGCCGGGCTGATCGTGATCTCGATCAACTCGTCGTCGGACGCCAACCTGGTGGGCCTCGGCATGGAGCTGGACGCCATCGCCGCCGTCGCGGTTGGCGGCACGCCGTTCACCGGCGGGCGCGCCACGATCGTCGGCACGCTGCTCGGCGCGTTCATCATCCAGCTCGTGCGCTACACGCTGCTGGCCAACGGCGTGCCGGACGGCGCGGCACTGGTGATCAAGGCGGCGATCATCCTGGTCGCCGTCTACCTGCAACGGCAGCATCGTTCATGAAAGTCGGATCGTGAAAGTGGGGGCATGAGCGCCACCGTCGCCGCCGGGGAGCGGGCCGCGCCGCGCCGCGCCGCCTCGGGCGCCCGATTGGTCGCCATCGTCTCGCGCTCCGGGGTGCTGGTGGCGTTGCTGGCGCTGCTGCTGTTCGGCTCGTTGCGTTACGAACACTTCCTTAGCGCCTACAACTTGCTGGAGCTGCTGCGCTACAACTCGATGTTCGCGCTGATCGCGCTCGGCATGACGTTCGTCATCATGACCGGCGGCATCGACCTGTCGGTCGGTTCCGTGGTGGCGATGAGCAGCGTGGTCGCGGCGATGGCCAGCCCGTACGGCCTCGCCGCCGGGGTCGCCGCCGGCATCGGCGCGGGCGCCTTGGCCGGGCTGCTCAACGGGGTGGTGATCGCGCGGCTCGGCGTGCTGCCGTTCATCGCGACACTGGCCACCATGCTGGCGGCCAGCGGCACCGGGCTGCTGCTGGCCAACAACGTCAGCGTCTCGGTGTCCTACGACACCGATTTCACCGTGCTGGGCCAGGGCGACTGGCTTGGCATCCCGATCCCGGCGCTGATCGGCGCGGTCGCGTTCCTGATCGGCTCGGTGGCGCTGAACTTCACCGGCTTCGGGCGCAACACGCTGGCGGTCGGCGGCGGCGAGGAGGCCTCGCGCCTCATGGGCCTGCCGGTCGAGCGGGTGAAGCTGATCGTCTACGTCATAAGCGGCGCCCTGGCGGGGCTGTCCGGGGTGATCCTGGCGTCGCAGTTCGGTGCCGGGCAGCCGACCGAGGGCGCCGGCTGGGAGCTGTTCGCCATCGCCTCGGTTGTGGTCGGCGGCACGCTGCTGACCGGCGGCGTCGGCTCGGTGCTGGCCAGCCTGACCGGCGTGCTGCTGCTGGGCCTCATCTTCAACATACTCAACTTCGAGAACGGTCTCGGCGTCATCAGCCTCAGCGCCTACTGGCAGTCGGTGATCCGCGGCGCGTTCCTGCTGGTGGTGGTGGTGCTGCAGAGCCGGCTGGCGCAGCGGCGGCCGGGTTAGGGGAATTGCGATGGCCGGACGCTACAGCGAAGGCGAGATCGCCGGTTTCGTGGCCGATTTCGAGCGCGACGGCTTGGTCATCCTGCGCGGCCATCTCGACCGCGAGCGGCTGCGGGCCTGGCGCGACGCGTTCCAGCCGCTGTTCGTGGCCCACCTAGCGCGCGAGGCGGAGAACCCGAACCGGGGTGCCAACCGGCATTACGTGACGCTGCCGTTCGCGGCCCCGTTCGACGACCCGCATTTCTTCGAGGATCCCGACGTGCTGGCGATCGTCGAGCGCGTCGCCGGGCCCGATCCGGTGATGTGCCAGCTCGCGACCGACACGCCGATGCTGGGCTCCGACTACCAGGACATCCACCGCGACACGCCGCCGCTGTTCCCCGAGCGGGAGGAGGAGCCGCCGAGCTATCAACTCGCGGTCAACTTCCCGCTGATCGACGTGACGGCGGCGCACGGCCCGGTCGAGATCGCGCCCGCCACCCATCGCCTGCCGCGCGACGAAGGAGTGGCGATGATCGATGCCGGCCTGGTGCGGTTGCAACCGTACCCGATGGCGTTGGGCGACCTGATGATCCGCGACGTGCGCGGCCTGCATCGCGGCACGCCCAACACCACCGACGAGCCGCGGCCGATGGTGGTGATCGGCTACAGCCGGCGCTGGCTGTTCCGCCCGGAAGTCGCGATCCACGTGCCGCGCTCGGCCGTCGCCGGCCTATCGGAGCGCGCCCGGCGGCTGCTGCGCTTCAACCCGATCGTGGAGAGCCTCGACCAAATGCCGCCCGGCGAGGCGTACCAGAGCTTCCTGTTCTAGAGCCCCCGCCAAAGGGCCGACAGGATGGACGTGCCTAGTGTGAACCGTAACCGAACGACCACAGGGAGAGAACCATGCGCCGGACATTCCTCAAGACTCTTGCCGCGTTGCCGCTGCTGGCGCTGGTGGCGCAGCCCGCGTTGGCGCAGGGCCTGCCGAAGCTGAAGGAGAAGCCCACCTACAAGGTCGGCTTCGCGCAGACCGAGATGAACAACCCATGGCGCCTGGCGCAGACCCAGAGCATGAAGGACGAAGCGGCCAAGATGGGCTGGCAACTGGTCTATACCGACGCCGCCGGCTCGGCCGCCAAGCAGGTCTCGGACGTCGACAGCATGATCGCGCAGCGGGTCGATGTGATCTTCCTGTCGCCGCGCGAGGAGAAGCCACTGATCCCTGCGGTGATGAAGGCCAAGCGCGCCGGCATCCCGGTGTTCCTGATTGACCGCAGCGTCGACCCCACCCTGGCCAAGGCCGGACGCGACTACGTGGCGTTCATCGGCTCCGACTTCATCCTCGAGGGCAAGCGCGCCGGCGACTGGCTGGCCAAGGCGACCAACGGGCAGGCCAAGATCATCGAACTGCAGGGCACGCTCGGCGCCTCGGCCGCCAACGACCGCAAGAAGGGCTTCGCCCAGGCCATCGCCGGCCATCCTGGGATGCAGATCATCGCCTCGCAGTCCGGCGACTTCGCCCGCGACAAGGGGCGGCAGGTGATGGAGACGCTGCTGCAGGCGCACCCGGAAGCCACCGCCGTCTACGCCCACAACGACGAGATGGCCCTGGGCGCCATCGCGGCGCTGGAGGCCGCCGGCCGCCACCCCGGCAAGGACATCACCATCGTCTCGGTCGACGGCGAGAAGGACGGGCTGCAGGCGGTCGCCGACGGCAAGATGGGGGCCACGGTCGAGTGCAACCCGAAGTTCGGGCCGTCCGCGTTCGCCACCGCCAAGGCGTACGGCGAAGGCAAGAAGATCCCGCCGATGATCGTCAACACCGACAAGTTCTACGACATCAGCAACGCCGCCGCCAACGTCGCCTTGTCGTACTGACCCGTTGCGGGGAGTGCTGCGGCGCTCCCCGCCCCTTCCCCGGAGTCGCCTTGCCCCAGTTCGACTTCATCATCGTGGGCGGCGGCTCGGCCGGCTGCGTCGCCGTCACCCGCTTGGTGCGCGATCACGGCGCGCGCGTGCTGCTAATGGAACGCGGCGCGGAGAAGCACTCCCGCCTGCTCGACATGCCTGCCGGCTACATGAAGTTCCTGGCGCGCGAAGACTACCTGGAGATGCACCAGGCGGTGCCGCAGCCGCAGCTTGGCGGGCGGGCTCCGATCGTGCCCCAGGCGCGGCTGCTGGGGGGCGGCAGCAGCGTCAACGCCATGGTCTACATGCGTGGCCAGCGCGAGGACTACGACGGCTGGGACGCGGCGCTGGGCGGCGACAGCGGCTGGTCGTACGACGATATGCTGCCGCATTTCCGTGGCATGGAGCGCAACAGCCGGCTGAACGACCAGTATCACAGCGTCGCCGGCACGCTCGACGTGTCCGATCCCGGCCGGCTCGACACGGTGACGCGGGCGTTCATGCTGGCGGCGCAAGGGGCGGGCATCCCGTACAACCCGGACTTCAACGGCGCCCGCCAAGCCGGCGTCGGGCCGATGCAGCACACCATCGGCAACCACGTCCGCAGCAGCGCGGTCGGCGCGTTCCTGTCGCAGGTGCGTCACGATCACCGCCTGACGCTGGCGACCGGCGTGCAGGTTCTGCGCATCCTGTTCGACGCCGACCGGGCGGTCGGCGTCGAGTACAGCCACGGCGGCAAGGTCGTGCGGGCAATGGCCGACGAGGTGCTGCTCGCCGCAGGCACGTACAACACCGCGAAATTGCTGATGCTTTCAGGGGTCGGGCCGGCCGAGCATCTGCGCCAGCACGGCATCGCGGTGCGCGCCGACCTGCCGGGCGTCGGCAGCAACCTGCAGGACCACCACGAGGTCCCGGTGGTCAGCGCCGCGCGCGGGCGGCTCGGCTATTACGGCCAGGACCGCGGCTGGCGCATGGTCCGCCACGGCCTCCAATACCTGTTGACCCGCACCGGCCTCGTGACCACCACCGGCGTCGAAGCGTGCGCGTTCTTCGACCCCGACGGGTCGGACCGGCCGATCATCCAGCTGTATTGCGTGCCGACGGTCTATCTCGACCGCGATGTGACCGACGTGCAGGCGACCTACGGCATGACGCTGACGCCCTGCCTGCTGCGCCCGCGCGCGCGCGGCACGGTGCGGCTGCGCTCGGCCGACCCCGCCGACAAGCCGCTGGTGGACAGCCAGTTCTTCGGCCACCCCGAGGATTTGCGCCTCACCATCGCCGCCATCCGCTTCGCGCGCGAGGTGCTGGCGACCCGCCCGCTATCGGAACTGGTGGCGCGCGAGTTGCTGCCGGGCGCGGCGGCGCAGACCGACGCGGAGATCGCGGCGCATTGCCGGCGTATGGTCAAAACCAACTACCACCCGGTCGGCACTGCCCGAATGGGCGCGGACCACGACCCGATGGCGGTGCTGGACACGCGGCTGCGGGTGCGCGGCATCGAGCGGCTGCGGGTGATCGACTGCGCCGCGATGCCGACCATCCCGTCCGGCAACACCAACGCTCCGGCCTTGGCGCTGGCCGACCGCGCGGTGTCGCTGATGTTCAACGAGCCGCCGGCGATGGCGACCCGCGCGGCTTGAAGGCGCAGGCCTGCTTGGCTATCACGGCGCGATGTCCGATACCCCGCCCGACCGGCTCTCGACCAACCCGAAGAACCCGCATTTCAACCAGGCGGTGCTGGAGCGCGGCGTCGGCGTCCGCTTCAAGGGCGTCGAGAAGACCAATGTCGACGAATACTGCGTAAGCGAGGGCTGGGTGCGGCTGTCGCTCGGCAACAAGGTGGACCGCCACGGCGCGCCGCTGACGATGAAGTTCTCGGGCGAGGTCAAGCCATACTTCAAGGACCTGCCGACCGCGTAGGCGTGGACCGCGCCACCTGGATCGGCGGCGGTGCGATCCTGCTTTGGGCGTCGCTGGCGCTGCTGACCACCGCCACCGCCGGAATCCCGCCGTTCGAGCTGCTGGCGCTGAGCTTCGCCGTCGCCTTCGCCGCCAGCATCGTCGTGCTGGCGGCGCGCGGGCCGGCCTCGCTGCGGCGGCTACGGCCGCCGGCTGCGGCCTGGGCGGGCGGG
>CAXUHK010000119.1:0-3154 GCA_964250775.1 uncultured Acetobacteraceae bacterium
CCGCCGCCGCCGGTGACGGGGGCAGGGGTACACGCCGGCGCCTGCCTGGCCATCGCCGCCGCCGGCGACGGCGCGATCTCGGGCGGCGCCGACGGGCGGCTCGCCGGCATCGAGGCGAACGGCGAGGTCGTCACGCTGGCCAGCTTTCCGGGCGGCGCGGTCGAGCACGTGGCGGCGAGGCAGGACGCCCGCGCCTGTGTCGTGGGCCGGCAGGTGCATCGGTTCGGACCGGCGGCGGCAGCGCTCGACTTGGCCGGGCCGGTGGCGGCGCTGGCGTTCGATCCCGCCGGCGGCCGGCTGGCCGTGGCAGCGGCGGACGGGGTGACGCTGTGGTCCGCCTCTGGCGCGACCACGAGGCTGGGTTGCGCCGGCACGCCGCGGGCGCTGGCCTGGAACGCCGACGGGACGATCCTGGCCTGCGGCCTGGAGCAGCGCGCGGCGCAAGCCTGGCGGGTGGCGGACGGCGTCGGCATCGCCATGGGGCCATCCCCCGGCCCGCCGCTGTCGCTGTCGTTCTCGGCGCCGGGCGGGTTCTGCGCCAGCAGCGGCGGCTCCCGCGTCGTGTGCTGGCAGTTCGACCGGGCGGGCCAGGCCGCGCGGCGCGACGAGTGCGGCCTGGGCAGCGCCATCGCGGTGAGCGGGGTCGCCTGCCATCCGACCAGGGCGCTGGTCGCCGCCGGCTACGAGAACGGGGCGGTGCTGCTCTGCCAGCCGGACAGCGCCGACATCCTGTTCGTGCGCGAGGCCGGCGGCGGCGCGGCCACGACGCTGGCCTGGTCGCCCGACGGCGGCTTCCTCGCCTACGGCGCCGCGGCCGGCGAGATCGGCGTCGTCGCCTTTCCCGAACTCCTGTTCCGGAAGCCAAGCGCATGAGCGAAGTCGACACCTCGAAGGACCGCATGTTCGAACGCCTCGGGCAACTTGCGGAGGAAATGATCGAGGCACACGGCAAGGACTTCGCCATGGGCACGCTGGTGCTGGCGGCGCGCTTCATCGCCGAGGGCAAGCCGCTCGGCCGTCGTCCACCGAGCGGCGACGCATCGTGACCGTCTCACCCGGTGTCGCGTTTTGGGACGGTCGCTCGCCGTGCTGTTTCACAACGCGACACCGTGCGTCGCCGCTGGTCTGGCCGACGGTTGCAAATCCAAAGAAAACACCGCGTCGATGCTTGGCACGGTGCTTGCGTTGCGCCACTCGGTCAATGCCGGGCGCTAATATGCAGAACCCGCTTCAATCAAACTTATGCCGGATGCTTGTCACAAAAGTATTGTCGGACATGCGGCCTTTATTCAGCTACTTGTCTTGCTAGAGTGATAGCGGATACATTTCTCCGATGTGAGTTTTGCTTTGCTGCATTGACCATTGAAACGACGCCGCCCGGCTCCGCGCCGGCGCGTCGCGATGTGACAACTGTCGAGCAGGAGGAAACCACCCATGCCTGATGGCTTGAACCTCAACAAGATCACCGCGCAGAAGGGGATCAGCATCGGCGAAGCGACGCGCCGCATCGCCGACCTCGGCTGGACGCCGAGCTACGTCCAGGAGGCGATGACCTTCCCCACCGACTACAAGATCAAGAAGTCGCCGCGCGACCCGATGAAGCAGGTGCTGCGCTCCTACTTCCCGATGCAGGAGGAGAAGGACAACCGCGTCTACGGGGCGCTCGACGCGGCGCTGCGCGGCGACATGTTCCGCAACGTCCAGCCGCGCTGGGTCGAGTGGATGAAGCTGTTCCTCTCGATCATCCCGTTCCCGGAGATCTCCGCCGCCCGTTCAATGGCGATGGTGGGCAAGCTCGCGCCGGGCGAGGAGCTGCGCACCGGCTTCGCCATGCAGATGATCGACGAGTTCCGCCACTCCACCATCCAGATGAACCTGAAGAAGTGGTACATGGAGAACTACGTCGACCCGGCCGGGTTCGACATCACCGAGGCGGCGTTCGGCAAGTGCTACGCCAGCACCATCGGCCGCCAGTTCGCGGAAGGTTTCGTCACCGGCGACGCCATCACGTCGGCCAACATCTACCTGACCGTGGTGGCCGAGACGGCGTTCACCAACACGCTGTTCGTGGCCATGCCGTCGGAGGCCGCGCGCAACGGCGACTACGCCCTGCCCACGGTGTTCCTGTCGGTGCAGTCCGACGAGAGCCGGCACATCGGCAACGGCCACTCGCTGCTGATGTCGCTGATCAACGACCCTGACAACCACCAGTTGATCGAGCGGGACCTGAAATACGCCTTCTGGCAGAACCACGCCATCGTCGACGCCGCCGTCGGCACCATCGTCGAGTACGGCACCACCGATCGCGACAAGAACAAGGAATCCTACGCGGAGCTGTGGCACCGCTGGATCTACGAGGACTACTACCGCACCTACATGCTGCCGCTCGAGAAGTACGGCATCAAGATCCACCACGACGACGTGGCGGCGGCTTGGGACCGGATGGTCAAGGGTAACTACGTCCACAAGACGGCGCAGTTCTTCGCGGTCGGCTGGCCGGTGGCGTTCTGGCGCCAGGAGGCCCAGACCGACAAGGACTTCGAGTGGTTCGAGCACAAGTATCCCGGCTGGTACAACGAGTTCGGCGACTTCTGGCGTTGGTACGAGAAGCTCAGCCACAAGGGCGAGACCAGCATCCTGTTCAACGCGGATGTGGGCTACGTCTACCCGCACCGCTGCTGGAGCTGCATGGTGCCGTGCCTCATCCGCGAGGATTTCTGCTGCGATGAGGTCGACGGCAAGATGTACACCTACTGCTCCGAGATCTGCCGCTGGACGCACAAGGTCGCGTTCTCGGCCGAGTACGAGGGCCGTCCGACGCCCGCGATGGGCCGCTTCAGCGGCCGGCGCGAGTGGGAGGATTGCTACGACGGCGTGGACGTGGCCGACGCGCTGGTCGACCTCGGCTTCGTGCGCAACGACGGCAAGACGCTGGTGCCGCAGCCGCACCTGCGCTTCGAGGACAAGGAGATGTGGACGCTCGACGACATCCGCGGCCACAAGCTCGGCAGCCCGCTGAAGGCATTCCGGGCGCTGACGCCGGAGCAGCGCGACGTCGCCGTGGCGGAATACCGCCGCGGCTTCAAGGTCGCGAAGTTCAACTAGGCTGGCGAGACCAGGGGCCGGCCTCGCGCCGGCCCCTGGCGGCGGTACG
>CAXUHK010000119.1:3164-9721 GCA_964250775.1 uncultured Acetobacteraceae bacterium
CGCCGCGGCTCCACGGGCGCTACGCCCACCCCGGGGGCCCCCCCCCGGGGCCGCCCCCGCCCCGCCCCCTGGCGGCTTTACTGGCGAGGGAACGAAATGGCCACGGAATCGCATACGGTTCGCTTCGAGCCGGTCGGCATCGAGATGGAGGTGAGCGAGGGCGAGACGGTGCTCGACGCCGCGTTCCGCCAGGGCATCTCGGTCATGCACGGCTGCAAGGAAGGCCAGTGCAGCAGTTGCAAGTCGCTGCTGGTCGACGGCGACATCGAACTCTTGAAGTACTCCACCTTTGCGCTGCCGGACTACGAGCGCGACACCAACCACATCCTGCTGTGCCGCACGCTGGCCTACAGCGACATCACCGTCGAGCTGCTGAACTACGACGAGGACCTGATGCGCCGCTCGATCGCCGTGCGCTCGATCGAGGCGACGCTCACCGGCATCACCGACCTCACCCACGACATCCGCCTGCTCGAAGTCGAGCTGGCGGCGCCGCTGCGCTTCTGGGCCGGGCAGTACGTCGACCTCACCATCCCGTCCGCCGGCATCACCCGCGCGTTCTCGATGGCCAATCCGCCGAGCGAGCAGAGCCGGTTGCAGTTCATCGTCAAGCGGTACCCGGACGGCGCGTTCTCGTCGTTGCTGGCCAATGGGTTGCGCCCCGGCGACCGGCTGCTGGCCAAAGGCCCCTACGGCACCTGCTTCCGGCGCGAGGCGCGGCCGGGACCGCTGCTGCTGATCGGCGGCGGATCGGGCATGTCGCCGCTGTGGTCGATCCTGCGCGACCATGTCGAGAGCGGCGAACAGCGGCCGGTGCGGTTCTTCTACGGCGCCCGCGCCACGCGCGACCTGTTCTACCAGGACAGGTTCGCCGAGCTGGCGGCCAGGATCGACGACTTCCGGTTCATCCCGGCCTTGTCTCACGCCGAGGCAGAAGAGGGTTGGGCCGGCGAGACCGGCTTCATCCACGACGTCGTGGCGCGCACGCTGCGCGCGGAAGCGTTCGACGGCGAGATCGACGCGTACTCGTGCGGGCCGGTGCCGATGATCGACGCCGTGTTGCCGGTGTTGCAGATGGCCGGCGTCGAGCCCGAACGCATCTACTTCGACAAGTTCACGCCGGCCAGCCCGCTCACCATGGCGGCCGCCTGATGCCAGTTTCATTGAGGGAGCCAAGACAATGAGTGCTACCGAACAGGTCGCGCCGGTAAAGTCGGGAGCCGCGGGCTCGGCGGTGTTCGCCGGCTCCAACAGCCGCAAGTACAACTATTTCGAGCCGAAGGGCCGCAAGGCGACGCACTACGAGGACATGACGGTCGACGTGCAGCCGGACCCGAAGCGGTACTTGCTGCAGGACTGGATCATCTCGTTCGCCGACGGCACGCCGACCTACTCGGAATCCTGGACCGCGCTGAAAAGCTCCGACTGGCACAAATACCGCGCGGTCGACCAGGAATGGGAGCGCACGCACTACCAGCGGCAGTCGACCATCGTCGGCATGGTCGGCAATGTGATCGAGAACGGCCGCCGCGCCGGCGCGCCGAAGCGGTTCGACCGGGCCTGGGTCAAGGTCCTGCAGGACCATCTCGGCGCGTTCAAGCACGCCGAGTTTGGGCTCGCCACCTCATTGATGCAGGCGCAGCGCTACGGCTACACGCAGATGATCAACAACGCGATCCTGACCAACTCCTCGTACAAGCTGCGCTTCTCGCAGGACTTGACGCTATACCTCGGCGAGTTGGCGCTCGACATCGAGGGCTTCGACCTCGATGCCGGCAAGGCGCATTGGATGGACGACCCGATCTGGCAAGGCACCCGGCTCGCCATCGAATCGGTCATGGGCGCCACCGACTTCCTGGAGCAGTATTTCGCCACCAACGTGGTCTTCGAGCCGATGGTGGGCGAGCTGTTCCGCAGCGGCATGGTGCTGCAACTGGCGGCGTCGCAGAACGACTTCATGACGCCCTCAGTGGTCTCGGCGGCGGAGGGCGACTACGAGCGCAACCTCGCCAACACGGTCGAGCTGTTCACCATGCTGACCCAGGACCAGGAGCACGGCAATGCCAACCGGCAAGTCCTGCTCGGCTGGGCGGAGAAGCACGGCAGGCTGGCGGTCGACGCCGCGAACCACCTGCAGCCGATCTGGTCGCAGCCGCGGGTCAAGGTGGCGCAGTTCGCCGACGCGCTGGAGCTGTCGCACAACCGGCTGCGCGCCATCGCCGCCGAGATCGGCTTCGACGTCCGCGCCATCATCGGCTGATCCGCCGCATATATTGGAGACCAGCATGAGCCAGACCCACCAGGACAACATCTTCAAGTCGATGAAGGACATGAAATTCGAGGGCACCGTCTCGCACCAGTGCGGGGTGACGATGAACGAGAGCGTCGAATCCCGCGCCATCGCGGAGGTTATGGCGGAGAAGCCCGGCATCACCGTGACCTACATGCCGGCGATGATCCGCATCGACGGCGAGGGCAAGATCGTCTTCCGGATGGACGAGATCAGCGAGGCGCTGGGCCGCCCGATGACGCCGTACCTGTTCGAGATTTGCACCTCGACGCATTACGGCCGCATGGTGATGCCGGACGACGAGACCGTGGTGCTGTTCGGCGACATGAACGAGGCCATGGAATACATCAAGTACGAATAACAAACAGTCTAAGGAGAGACGCGATGTTCAGGACCAAGGACGGCGAAGACATCTTCATCCTCGACGGCCACACGCATAACTGGGACGCCAGCCCGGAGAACCAAAAGAACATCCACGGCACGCAATTCATCGACTGCTTCTACGGCTACCACACCGCACTCAGCCCGAAGGAGCAGGTTTGGCCGAAGGAGAAGTTCCAGAAATATGGCGCCGAGCAGATGGTCCGCGACCTGTTCGTGGACGGTCCCGACGACATGGCGATCCTGCAGCCGACCCACCTGACCGAGTTCTACAACAACGGCTTCAACACCGTCGAGCAGAACGCCGTGCTGAAGGCGCAGCATCCCGACCGCTTCATCCTGAACGGTTCGTTCGACCCGCGCGACGAGGAGGCCGGGCTCGACGCGATGGAGGAGATGGTCGCCAAGCACCATCCGAAGGGTGTGAAGCTCTATACCGCCGAGTGGAAGGGCAGCAGCCGCGGCTACAAGCTTTCCGATCCGTGGGCGTACAAGTACCTCGAGCACGCCGAGAAGCTCGGGATCAAGAACATCCACGTCCACAAGGGGCCGACCATCACCCCGCTCGACCGCGACGCGTTCGACGTGGCCGACATCGACCATTGCGCCACCGACTTCCAGAACCTGAATTTCATCGTCGAGCATTGCGGCCTGCCGCGGCTGGACGATTTCTGCTGGATCGCGGTGCAGGAGCGCAACGTCTACGGCGGCCTCGCGGTGGCGCTGCCGTTCATCCACTCGCGGCCGGACTACTTCGCCAACGTGATGTCCGAGCTGTTGTTCTGGCTGGGCGAGGACCGGCTGCTGTTCGGCAGCGACTACGGCATCTGGACGCCGCGTTGGCTGGTCGAGCGCTTCATGGCCTACGAGCTGCCCGAGCAGACGGCGAAGGACAAGGGCGTCAACCTGACGCTGGAGGCCAAGAAGAAGATCCTCGGCCTGAACGCCGCCAAGCTGTACGACATCGACGTGGCGGCCAAGCTACGGCAGTTCCGCACGCGGGAACTGGTCGCCGCCGAATGAGCCGGACGGCGGAGGTCCTGGCGCGGTTGGATCACGTCACTGATCCGGAGCTGGACGAGCCAGTGACGGAGCTCGGCTTCGTCACCGACGTCACGGTCGATCTTGACGGCGCGGTGACGGTCGAGTTCCGGCTGCCGACCTATTGGTGCGCCGCCAACTTCGCCTTCATGATGGCCGACGACATGCGGCGCGAGGTCGCGGTGCTGCCCTGGGTGACTGGGGTGACGCCGCGATTGGGCGAGCACATGTACGCCGAGAAGATCAACCATGGCGTGCGGAACGGCCTGTCGTTCCAGGACAGTTTCGGGGACGAGGCCGCGGGCGACTTGGAGCAACTGCGCCTCACGTTCCTGGTGAAGGCGTTCCAGCGCCGGCAGGAGGCGTTGCTGCGCCACCTGCAGGCGCATGGGAACGAGACGCTGGTAGCGCTCACCATGGGTGCGCTGGATGGGCTTTCCCTGGACGAGGCCGGTCGGCGTTTGCGCACACGTTATGTCGAACGCAGGAGTGTGGTTGGCCCGTGGTCGGTCGATACCCCGGCGTTCGTGGACGTAAATGGCGCGGCGTTGCCCGCCTCGGGCCTCGTAGAGCATTTGCGGGTGCTGCGACGTGTGAACACCAATGCGGAGTTCAATGGCGCGATCTGCAGCGGGCTGCTGGCGGCGCGGTTCGGGGTCGATGCTGCATCGACCGATGGCGAACCGACGCTGCTCGACTTCGCGCGCATGGGGCCGGCGCGGCAAGCGGCTTGAGGCGACAGGGAGCGGCGCCATGGCCAAGATCATGTTGCACGACGAGGCGGCCCGCGAAGCCTTGGGCCGTGGCGTCGCCAAGCTCGCGAAGGCGGTGCGCGGTACGCTAGGGCCGCGCGGCATGAACGCGATCATCGACCGTCCGGTGGGCACGCCACTGGTGTCGCGCGATGGCGTGAGCATCGCGCGCGAGATCGAGTTGGAGGACCCGTTCGAGAATATCGGCGCGCAGGTGGTGCGCGAGGTCTCGATGCAGACCAACGAGGTGGCCGGCGACGGCACCACCACGGCCACGGTGCTGGCCGACGCGCTGGTGCAGCAGGGGCTGCGATGCCTGGCCGAGGGCGCCAACCCGGTCGAGCTGGTGCGCGGCCTGGAACTCGCGGTGGCGCACCTGCTGCCGGCGTTGCAGGCCAGCGCGCGGCCGCTACACGGGGCGCAGCTGCGCGCCGTCGCGGTGATCGCCGCCAACGACCGCGTCACCGGCGACCTGGTGGCCGAGGCGCTGGAGCGGGTCGGCGCCGGCGGCGTGGTCAGCGTCGAGTACGGCGACAGCGTGGACACCCGGCTCGAGATCGTCGACGGGATGCATTTCGACCGCGGCTTCCTGTCGCACCACATGGTCACGGATGTCGAGGCGATGCGGGTGGTGCTGGACGACCCGCACATCCTGATGACCGACCTCAAGTTGCAGACCGCGGACGAGGTTGCGACGATCCGCGCCGCGTTGGGCGACAGCCGCCGGCCGCTGCTGGTCATCGCCGACGAGGTGGCGCCGGCCGCCGTGGTGGCGCTGCTGGCGGCGCGCGAGCAGGGCGGGGCGGCGGTGGCGGCGATCCACCCGCCCGATTACGGCCATTGGCGCAAGTCGATGCTGGAGGACCTAGCCATCGTCACCGGCGGCCGGGTGATCGCCCGCGACCTCGGTGGGCGTATCGACGCGATCGCGCTGCGCGACTTCGGGAGCGCCCGGCAGGCCCGCGTTACCGCCAACCAGACGGTGCTGAGCGGCGGCGGCGGCGATGCCGCGGCGATGGCGGCCAGGCGCGAGCAGGTGTCGCGGCAACTGGCGGCGGCCCCGCCCAACATCGAGCACGACAAGTTGCAGGAGCGGCTGGCGCGGCTGTCCGGCGGGACCGCCATCATCCGGGTCGGCGGCGCCACCCCGGTCGAGCAGAAGCGCCGCGCGCAATTGATCGAGGACTCGGTCCACGCCGTGCGTGCCGCGACCGCAGAGGGCGTGGTGGCCGGCGGCGGCACCGCGATGCTGCAACTGGCGCCGTCGCTGTCGGTGGTGACCGAGGGTCTCACCGGCAGCGTCCGCGACGGCGCCGCTCTGGTGCAGCGGTCGCTGGCGCAGCCGCTGGCCTGCATCGCCGGCAACTGCGGCCTCGACGCCGACGCCGTGGTGGCGCATGTCGCGGCAGGCCCTGCCGGCCGTGGCCTCGACGCCCGCAGCGGCGGCTTCGTCGACATGCTGGAGGCCGGCATCATCGACCCGGTGAAGGTGAGCGCCACAGCGTTGCGCAACGCCGCTTCGGTGGCGGCGCTGATCCTGACCACGCAGACGCTGATCGCCAGCAAGCCGGACGATTTCGACCCGACCGCCGGCCCGGCGCTGGGCGGCGGTTCCGAGCGTCTCGGTCGGGCATGAACCGTCAGCTCCCGCCGCCGCCGCGTGGCGAGGTCGGCGGCACCATGCTGGCCTGGGAGCAGTTCCTCACCGGCCAGGCGTCGGAGCTGGTGCCGGCCTGCAACTTCGTGGTGTCGTCGTGGCAGCGCAGCCTCGCGTTGGGCGTCAACCCGAGCAGCCGCACCGCCCCGCTCTCGGCGCGCGGCGAGGCGATGCGGCAGCTCCGGCTGCGCCACCGGGCGCTGCTGGCGGCCGCTTCGGAAGTGTTCGCCGACCTCACCGACCTGCTCGCCGGCTCCGGCTCGATCATGCTGCTGACCAACCCGGACGGCGTGGTGCTGGAAGTCGTGGGCGACCTCTGCACGCTGGAGCAGGGCCAGGGCATCCACTTGATGCCGGGCGGCGACTGGAGCGAGGGCACCGTCGGCACCAACGGCATCGGCACGGCGCTGGCAACCGGGCGGCCGCCGCGTGGACC
>CAXUHK010000119.1:9731-12482 GCA_964250775.1 uncultured Acetobacteraceae bacterium
CGACCGGCCGCCCGGCGCAGATCCACGCCGCCGAGCATTGCTCCGAGGGCATCAAGCGCTGGACCTGCGCCGCGGCGCCGGTCTACGAGCCGGGCAGCGGCGTGGTGCTGGGCGTGGTCGACGTCTCCGGCCCGCCCGCCACCTACCAGCGCAACAACCTGGCGCTGGCCGTCACCACGGCGCGGCAGGTCGAGAGCGTCATCGCCGAGCGGGCGGCGCGGGAGCACGCGCAGTTGCTGGAGGCGTGCCTGCAGCACCTCACCTCGGCCGACGCGGCCGGCCTGGTCGCGATCGATCGCAGTGGCCGGCTGGTGCACGCCACCGGGCGCGTGGGGGCGCCGGTCGGGTTGGGCGAGCGCATCCCCGGGCTCGACGCCACGCTGGCGGTGGAGAAGTGGGCGGAACGGCTGCCCGAGCACTGGCGCGCGGAGTGGTTCAACCCGGTGCATGTCCAGGGCCGCAACATCGGCGCGATGCTGGTCGTGCCGTCCAAGCCGCGTTCGGTCGCCGTCCGCGCCGGCATCCAGGCGTCGGAGAGCGACCCGGCGCGCAGCGGCTTCGAGGCGATCGTGGGCCGCAGCCCGCCGATGGCGGCGATGGTCGAGCGCGCCCGCCTGCTGGCGCCGCGCCGGGTGCCGGTGCTGATCGAGGGCGAGACCGGCGTTGGCAAGGAGCTGGTGGCGCGTGCCCTGCACGGCGGCGACGCCCGCCCGTTCATCGCCTTCAACTGCGGCGCCGCCTCGCGCGAGCTGCTGGCCAGCGACTTGTTCGGCCATGTCCGCGGCGCGTTCACCGGCGCCACCGGCGAGGGCCGTCCGGGACGGTTCGAGTTGGCGCACCAGGGGACGCTGTGCCTGGACGAGATCGGCGAGCTGCCGCTCGACCTGCAACCGGTGTTGCTGCGGGTGCTGGAGGAGGGCGTGGTGTATCGCCTGGGCGACACGCAGCCCCGGCATGTCGACGTCCGGCTCATCGCCATCACCAACCGCGACCTGCATGGCGAGGTGGCGGCCGGGCGGTTCCGCCGCGACCTGTTCTACCGCATCAACGTCGCGCGGCTGGTGGTCCCGCCGTTGCGCGAACGGGGCCAGGACACCGACCTGCTGGTCGCCCATTTCAACGAGCAGCTCGCCTGTCGGCACGGAATGCCGCGGCGGGTGTTCGGCCCGGACGTCATGGCGGCGCTTCGCTCCTGGCCGTGGGAGGGCAACGTGCGCGAGCTGCGCAACGTCGTCGAGGCGCTGTTGCTGACCGGCGGCGATGCTGTCGTGGGCCTGCGGGAGCTGGACGTCGCTTCGCCTCGGGGCGAGAGGCTGCCGCCGACCGCCGAGCGACCCGGCAGCCTGCACGAGGCGGAGCAGGAGGCGATCGAAGCGACGCTGCGGCAGACGCAAGGCAACATCGCCTCCGCCTCGCGCCTGCTCGGCATCTCCCGCAGCACGTTGTACCGGAAGCTGGGCGTGCGGGCTTAGGTCAGCTCGCCGATACCGCGCAGCCGCACCTGCGGCTGGTTCGGGAACCGCGCCACAATCTCCAGTTCGCCGCCCATCGCTTCGACAAAGCGAAGCAGGGTCGACACGTACATCTCGGTCCGCCGTTCCAGCTTAGCAATCGAGGTCTGGTTGACGTGCAGGTCGGCTGCCAACTGGTCCTGTGTCATTATCCGCGCGCGGCGCAGCTCCGCCGGGGACAGGTCGCGTTCCATTTCGTCGGTCAGGGCGCCGGCCGTGGCACACGCATCCGCCGAAAGGCCGCTATGCAATTGGCAAAATGAGTGTCTACCCGCCATCGCCCTGTTCCTTCTTTGCCGCTTCGCCGGCGAGTTCCGCGAGATGGTCGTCATACCGCCGGCCCACGAGAGGGATCAGTCGGGTGTGGAAATCTCGGTATTATGTGGCAAGCACACCTCATCGTTGAGGCCAAGAGGCCATCGGAATACGATGACGTTATACTCTGACCCTCGCAACCGAGGGTGCCATGACAGATTACGGGCTGACCGGACTGGTGCAACGCCGCGCCGCGTTGACTGGCGAGATCGAGGCGATCCACGAGCGGCAGCGCGGGCTGTTCAGCGACCTGGAGTCGCTGGACGCCACCATCCTGCAATTCGATCCGTCGCACCGCGTCGAAGCGATCCGGCCGCGTTCGCTGCGCCTGCCGGCCGACTGGTGGAAAGGGGCAGATGTCGCGCATCGTGCTCTCTATCCTGCGGCAAGCCGCCGAGCCGTTGACCACGCGCGACATTGCCCTGGAGCTTCGGGTCGCACGGGCGATTAATACCAGATCTCTTTGACCAGAACCCATCTGTGCACGGTGGCGAGCCGGAAATGATGGCAGCCCATGGCGGCGGATAGGTTCTGCTCACTGGAACTTGTTATAACAAGCGCGACGTGAAGCTGCTGCGGCTTATAACCAAGCGGGCTGGGGTGGCGTTGCAGACGCAGCGGGCGAACGGCACCGTGCAGTCGCAACAGGGGCCGGGAATGTTCGTGCTTTGGGAGGTCGCTCGGTGAGCCAAGCGAGCTTAATTACCATTTGCGATAGACTATATGATATACATGGATCTCGCCAACGCAACCGCAGAAAACGTCGAGCCACCTCAGTCTGAATTTCAGTGCGGCTCGCTAGTGGTTACTAATACGTTTATTGAACATTTTGGCACTGGCGTAGAGCATATGAAGCTCCAAAAGTTAGTTTTTTCCTAGTTGTTTGGTCCCGGGGTGAAGTGACGTGGGTTGAGTTTGAAGATTT
>CAXUHK010000120.1:0-12466 GCA_964250775.1 uncultured Acetobacteraceae bacterium
CAGAGGGGTCCCGTTTGGACGCCGATCACCCCACCAACGGGGTTCCTATTCCACGCTTACTCACAACGCCGTGACGGTCTGCCCGTCCGGCGCCAGCCAGCGCTCGCGCCGGCAGCGCACGACGTGCGGACGCAGCACCAAGTCCTGCACCACGAAATCCTCGTAGCCTTTGAACCGCGAGCCGGCCGGCGCCGCCGCCTTGACCACCCGGTCCTCCTGGATGACACGCCGCGCCGTCTTCTTGCCGCCACCGCCGCGCTTGCCCTTGCCACCCACGGAACTTCGGCTGTGTCGCGCGCTCCATCCCGCCTGCCTTGAGCACAGGGCGGCTCGGCGCACCCTTGAGCCGCACGATCTCGCCACGCTGCGCCGCGGCCGTGCGCTCCAGCGCCGTCACGCGCTCCAACAGCGCGATCACCAAAGCTTTCAGTTCGGCGGACGTCAGCGCGTCCAGGTCGGGCGGGAATGACACCCGCACATGGATTCAGAACCAACCGCATCGCGCCAGCAAAACCTCTTGGCCAGCCAGGAGTTTCGCCCCTGTTACCTCGGCTATGACGCAACATAGTGAATTCAGCAGTTATTTTGAACTGGACACTCGTGGATCGAGCCCGGCCATGACGTTGATGGAAGCTGGTTTCAACGTGCGGCACTCTGGTCGTGTCGGTGGTGTGCAGGTGGCCGGCTTCAGCGTCCCGCACCCGGCCGCGCCGGATCGGTCAGCAGCATCCGCAGCGCGGTCAGCACCGGCCTCGGGTGGGGCGGCGGTGCACCGCCATGCCGAGCCAGTAGCCGGCCTCCTCGCGCGCATGGCTTGGCGCGAGCGCATCGGCGCCAGGGCGCGGAACAGCAGGCCCAGCCGCAGCGCCGCGTGCTCCGGCAACGGGCAACGGGCGCTGCGTTGCGCCCGCGGCAACAGGCCGATCCCGGCCGCCGCCAGCAGCTTCAGCACCCGGTGCTCGACCAGCTCCAGGTTACGCCCACGCAGCCCGGCGACGCGGGTCGGCGCAGCGCGCCGTGGGCTGGCGGGCGAGGGCAGTTGCCAGATCTCGATCGCGGCGTCGCCGGCGCCGAGGCGGGCGGCGGCAGCGTCCGCAGCGCATGGGCACTCACGGCCGCGCCTCGGCGGTCGCTTCGACGCAGACGCTCCCGCTCGCGTAGCGGCTCAGTTGCTCGGCCAGGGCCGTCGAAGCCTCGCCCGACGCCAGCAAGCCGTCCTTGAAGGCCAGGGTGAACGCGACCTTGAAGTTCTTCTCCGCGGTCGCGTACGGTTGCGATTCCAGGAACTCGCGCAGCGGCTGCGCGTCCGCCGCGATGCCCTCGAACTCGATGCGAACGCCGCTGCCGGCGGTGGTCTCGTATTCGCCGGTGACGCTGGCGCGGGTGGAGGCGGCGCGCACCACGCCCGCAGCCCCCAGCAACTTGAAGCCGTCGGCCGCCTCGGACGCATGGATATGCAGGCGGGCCAGGGCGGCCAGCTTGCGCCCGCGCGCCTGGTCGAAGATGTCGGCCAGGGCGGCTTTCAGCACACCCTCGGCGCGCAGCATCGGCGGTGCGACCGAAATGGCCGGCGACGCCGTGGGCTCGTAGCGTCCCACGGCCCGGCCGGGTACGGCACCAGTTCGAGCGCGCGACCCTCGAATACCTTCCGGATCTTGTCGCGCAGGCCGGCACGGACCTCGTTCGCGTCGACGGCCTCCGCCTCGCGGCGGATGGTCTGGGCGAGGTTGACCTCGACCAGGAAGCGCATTGGCATTCCGGGCCGGTCGTCGAGGTAGGACGAGCGCTGCACGAACTCCTGGCGCGCCTGCTCGATGAACGAGATGTCGCAGGCGGGCCCGAGCAGGCTGTAGCGCAGCCGCTCGGGCGCTACCCCTTTCAACCGCTCGTTGAACGCCAAGCTATGCAGCAGCACCGCGCGCCACGTAGGCCGCGTACGGCGGCAGGCCGTGGTGCTGGCGCCGGTCGATCTCCTGCGCCGACACCAGTGCCGCCCCTCGCCCGCCACGTCGGCGCGGATCGCCGGCACGTACATCCCACCGCCCGAGCCGGGTGGTGAGTTCCTGGCGCACCGTCTCGTCGTCCTCGGTCGGGTTGAGCAGGGTGGCCTTGCGCGCGGAGACGCTCTCCGCCTCGCCCATGCGGTCGGCCACGAAGCGGTTCTCGTCGGATTAGGCGTCGCCGGTGGCGCCGTCGCGGCCCACCGCCAGCGTGTACACCAGCGCCTCGCGCGGCGAGCCCTCGACCGCCTTGAACAGCATGGTGTGATCCAGGGGCGCCGAAGGTCAGCGTCTCGAAGTCGGTGAACGCTTCCGACGCCAACCATGCGGATACCCCCCGATCGTGGTCGCGATCGCCTGCATCGTGTCGCTGCGGCGGGGTGTCCATGGCGCGCTCTCTCGGCCCGACCGTATCGCTGTCCGTAGTAGGACTGCCACCGGGACGCCCTCCCGACCCGGCGGATCAGTCCTTGAATGGGTCGAACTCCCCTGCTCCGGCCATGGCGACCGCGAACGGGCGCAGCGTGTGCAGCACCCGGATCGTGCCAGCGTGCCGCACCAGCACCTCGGGCAGCCGGCGATAGGCCATCGGGCTCTCCTCCAGGTCGCCGCCCGCCAGCATGACGCCGCGCGCCTGCAGCCAGGCGTCCATCTGCGCCTGCGTAAAGGTCCGCTTGGCCGTAGTGCGGCTGAACAGCCGCCCGGCGCCATGCACCGTCGAGTGCAGCGCCGCCCGCGACGCCCCGGAGTCCAGGCCCTCGACGATCACCGCGTCGTCGCCCATCGAGCCGCCCACGAAGCCGCGCTGGCCGGGCCAGGCAGGGGTGGCACCCTTGCGCACCACCCAGAGGTCGCGGCCGCCATGCGTCTCGCGCCAGGCGTAGTTGTGGTGGTTATGCACGCTGTCGGTGACGGCGCCGCCGACGATCCGGCGCACCCGCTCCACCACCCACTCGCGTCCGGCATGGGCGTAGCGCCCGGCCAGTTCCATGGCGGCGATGTAGCGGCGGCCCAGTTCGCTATCCTCGTCCACCAACGCGGGCGGCACGTGCATCCCGTCTTGGCCACCGGCCGCCTTCAAGGAGCGGATGGCGCTGGTGTGGCCCAGGCCGCGGCTGCCGAAATGCACCCCGATCCAGACGTATCCGGCCTCGTCGGCCATCAGGTCGACATAGTGGTTGCCGCCGCCCACTATGCCCAGCTGGGCCGCCGCCTTCTGCCGGTAGTCGCCCATGCCGCTCGCCTCCCACGCCGCGTCGTCGTCGAGCAGCGGGTGCTCGACCCGCTCGGCGTTGCTGCGACCGACGCCGAACGAGACCGCGCGGCGCACATCGCCCAGGATCGCCGGCACCCGGTCCGCGATCGCGGCGAACGGCGTGTCCAGCCGCACCGCCAGGTTGCCGCAGCCGATGTCGAAGCCGACGCCGGAGACGCTGACCTGGCGCTCGTAGGCGATCACGCCGCCGACTGGCTGCGCGTAGCCGAGATGGCCGTCGGCGCAGACCACGCCGGCGACCACGCGGCCGACGCCCATGCAGTTGCGCATCTGGCCCAGCGTCGAGGCGTCGTGCTCGCCGAACACCGTGAGCGGCGCGTCGGCGTAGCCAGCGTCCTGCGGCGGCAGCTCGACCGCGGCGATGCGCTCGGCCTTCGCCGCGTCGCGGAAGCCGCACCAGGCCGGCATCCCACGGCCGACACCCTGTTCAGTGACGGCCTCGCCCGGCCGCGCCACGCGGCTGTCGGGATCGACGCCGGCGGCGACCGCCAGCTCGCGGGCACGCGCTTCGAAGGTACTCGGGCGACGCATGGCCGCCTCCTTTCGGTTCGAGGGTTAGGCTCCGGCAGCGCCGCGACGGGCGCCGCCGGCGTCGTCCGAGTGGACGATGCTGAACCCGTTCGACACCAGTTCACCACCGGCCTCGGCGTTGTCGCGCGTGAGCGCGGCGTCGCCCACGCAATAGCTGGGGCACTCGGGGCCGAGCACCGGGAAGGACTGGCCACTGGCGATGTTGGGCACGGGGCTGGCGATCGGTCCCCATGGCGGCGTCACCGCCATGCGGCGCGTCAGGATGTTCAGGTAGGTCGTCATGGCCTGCCTCGTGTCGCGAACGACCGGCGGGCACGATGGCGGTGAGGGTCAGGCCGCCGGCGTCAGCCCGCGCAGCCGCCGATCCTCACTCTCCGGCCCGCCGGAGTAGTGTCTGGAAGGATGCTCATGCCTAATTGGGCTGGCGCCGATAGGGTTGGCCAAAGCAGCTACAGGACACGCCGCATTTGTGTCGCGGTCGAATTGGTCGTGTCACGGCGGCTTCCTTTCGCACCCTTGATCCTACCCGGGCAACCATAGGCTCGTCGACGATACCCGATCCGGCCCATCGACGCGCGATGTGCCCGCACTCATTGCTGGTCGTCAACGGCAACCTTTACGTTTCTTCAAGTTCGGGCTAACGCGTGGCGGGTGATCGCCAGCGCGCAAATCAGGGCGGCACGTTGCCTGTTGATGTAAACCCAGGCCGCGCTCACCCGTCGGGCGGCGATCTCGACCGTGACGCTGAACATGATCAAACGATACCGTGCGGCCGCGCCCGCCACGTTGGCGGCTACGGGGCACCGCAGTGCGCATCGGGCATAACCCGCATTTACCGGCTGGGACTGCTCGGCCCGCTCGGCGTTATCCTGGTGGCGGCGCTCGCGACATTTTAGAGTGATGGGCAGACGCTTGTTGCACGTCCTTGTCGAAGCAACTGCCATTCTAAAACAGCACTCACGCCGAACTCAGTAAGTCGCGCGCCCGCCTGAGCAGTCGAACACGGCCGCCGTCGTGAACGAGGCCTCCTCGCTGGCCAGCCAGCACACCAGCGCCGCGACCTCCTCGGTGGTGCCGAACCGGCCGAGCGGGATCTTGCCCAGCATGAAGTCGATGTGCGACTGGCTCATCTGGTCGAAGATCGGCGTTCGCACCGCCGCCGGGGTCACGCAGTTGACCCGGATTTCCGAGCGCGCCAACTCCTTGCCGAGCGATTTGGTCAACCCGATCACCCCGGCCTTGGAGGCCGAGTAGGCCGAGGCGTTCGGGTTGCCCTCCTTGCCGGCGATGGAGGCGATGTTGACGATGCGGCCGTAGCCGCCGGCTTGCATGTGCGGCACCACGGCGCGGTTGCAGTAGAACACGCCGTTCAAATTGACGTCGATGACCCGCTTCCAGTCATCGGCCGGGTAATCCCACAACGTCGCGTTCGGCCCGGTAATGCCGGCGCTGGCGACCAGAACGTCGATACCGCCCAGCGCCGCCGCGGTGGCATCGGCGGCGCGTGCCACCGCGTCGGCATCGGCAAGGTCGAGGCGTTCGACATGCGCGGCCCCGCTGGCCGCCAGAGCCTCGGCGTTGACGTCCCAGATCGCGACCCGCGCTCCTTCACGTGCCAGCCGCGCGGTCACGGCGGCGCCGATGCCCGACACGCCGCCGGTCACGACCGCCCGCCGTCCCTCGAACCGTTCGGTCATGGCGCTTCTCCGTCCGTCACGGCGTGACGCGCACGCCCTTCCAGAACGCCACCCGGTCGCGGATCTCGGACGCGGCGGCTTTCGGCTCACGGTAATACCACACCGCGTCGGGGTTGGTCTTGCCGTCGACCTGGAGCGAATAGTAGCTGGCAGTGCCCTTCCAGGGACAGACGCTGGTGGTGGCGCTATCGGCCACGTACTCGCGCTTGACCGAGGCCGCGGGAAAATAGGCGTTGCCCTCTACGGTGGCGATGTCCTCGCTCTCGGCGATGACCTGCCCGTTCCATGTCGCTTTCATGTATGGCTCCCCTGGCTGATGGACGCATCCACCAATCAGGCTACCACGGTCCGCGCCCGGTCGCGAGACGTTCAGTAGACCGGACGAACGTCCGCCTCGCGCTCCCAGATGCGGCCCTTGCCGGCCGCGACCAGGAACGGCTCCGCCGCGGCGCCATCGGTCGCGACCACGCCGGGGCCGCTGGCCACACCCGCGCGGGTCAGCAGCTTCATGGCGCCGGCGCTGTAGCCGATCACCTTAAGGTGCGAGAACGCGTCCGCCACGAACCCGACCGCGGCACTGTCCTGCGCCAGTTCGCCGGCGCCCTGGTCGGACGCCTCGACGACCACCGCGTCGAACATCACGGAGGGTGAGCCGGCGAGCTGGGCGTCGGCCGGGATGTGCGCGCCGCCGGCGCCGCGGACTCCCCCCAGCTTGGTCGCCACCACCTTCATGCTGGCCCCCATCGACTTGGCCCCGGCGGCAAGCGCCTTGACCGTCGCCGGGTCGGCGCCGTTGCCGACCAGGCAGCCGATCACGCGCCCCTTCAGCGTCGGCTTCGTCTTGCGCATGATGCTGAGCGTCGGCGACTCCGCAAGGTCGGTGCGCGCCGGCACCGTCGCCTGCACGGTCTCGATCGGGCCGGCGTGGCCCAGGCCGTCCGCCACCCGCTTGGCCAGGTCGGCGTCGACGTTGGCGAGCTGCCCCAACATGCGGTTGCGCACATGCGCGGTCTCGACCTTGCTCAGCTCGAAGGTCAGGGCAGCCACGATGTGGTTCTGCTCCGGCGCGGTCTGGCTCATGAAGAACTGCCGCGCCTGGCTGAAATGGTCGGCGAACGATTCCGGGCGGGTGCGCAGCTTGTCGCCCTCCTCGTGGGCGGCGAAGCTGCGGAAGCCCTGGCGGGAGTCCTCGCGCGGCGTGTCCGTCCCGAGCGCGCTCGGCTCGTAGCTGACGCGGCCGGTCTGCAGCGAGAACTGCGCGTGGCCGTCACGCTGCAGGTTGCGCATCGGGCAGCGCGGCTGGTTGATCGGGATCTGCGCGAAGTTGGGGCCGCCCAGCCGCTTGATCTGGGTGTCGAGGTAGCTGAAATTGCGCCCCTGCAACAACGGGTCGTTGGTGAAGTCGATGCCGGGGACGACATGGGTGGTGCAGTACGCCACCTGCTCGGTCTCGGCGAACACGTTGGTCGGGTTGTTGTCCAGCACCATCCGGCCGATCACCTTGAGCGGGATCACCTCCTCGGGAATCAGCTTGGTGGCATCCAGCACGTCGAAGTCGAGCTTCTTGGCGGTGTCCTCGTCGAACAACTGCACCGCCAACTCCCACTCCGGCGGCGTGCCCTCGTCGATCGCGTTGTACAGGTCGCGGCGATGGTAGTCGGGGTCGCCGCCGCTGATCTTCAGCGCCTCGTCCCACACCAGCGATTGCAGGCCGAGCTTCGGGCGCCAGTGGAACTTGACATAGGTGCTCTGGCCGGCATCGTTGACCAGCCGGAAGGTGTGCACGCCGAAGCCCTCGATCATGCGCAACGAGCGCGGGATCGCCCGGTCGGACATGACCCACATGATCATGTGCATACTCTCGGGCGTCAGCGAGATGAAGTCCCAGAACGTATCGTGCGCGCTGGCGGCCTGCGGGAAGCCGCGATCGGGCTCCTCCTTGACCGAGTGGATCAGGTCCGGGAACTTGATCGCGTCCTGGATGAAGAACACCGGGATGTGGTTGCCCACCAGGTCCCAGTTGCCCTCCTTCGTGTAGAACTTGACCGCGAAGCCGCGCACGTCGCGCGCCACGTCGGTCGAGCCGCGGTTGCCGGCGACGGTCGAGAAGCGGGTGAACACCGGGGTGCGCGTGCCGACGCGCTGGAAGATGTCGGCCTTGGAATACTTGGCCAGGCTCTCGGTCAGCTCGAAATAGCCGTGCGCCGCGGTGCCGCGGGCGTGGACGACGCGCTCGGGGATGCGCTCGTGGTCGAAATGGTTGATCTTCTCCCGCAACACGAAGTCTTCGAGCAGCGTCGGGCCGCGCGCGCCGACCTTGAGCGAGTTCTGGTCGTCGCTGATCTTCAGGCCCTGGTTGGTGGTCAGGGTGGAGCCGGACTCGACCACGCCGCCGGTCGGCCCACTGGCCCTGGTTCCGGCGGCGGGAGCCTTGGTGGCGGGTTGCGCCTCGGCCGGCGACGCCGTGCCGATCGCCGCCATCGGCAGCGCGGCCAGCGTCGCGGTGCTGCCCAGCATCGCGCGTCGGCTGATGCCGGCGCCCTCCGTTTCCGTGGAGGTTCCGACGGGTTGCTTCGTATCCTGCGCCATATTGGCTTCCGCTCTGAAACGCCGGCCGCCGCGTATCGGGCCCGGCTGCTGGTTAAGCTCGCTGCGAGTTGTGTCGACACGCCGATGGAATAAATTCTTCCCGGGCTGTGTCACGCTCATTACGTCGCGGCTTTTCCTGAGTTTCGTGACAAGACTGCAATCCGCGGCGGCCGTAAGGCGACGGCTCGCTACAGCGCGCCGCCGCGCCGGCCGGCCATGGCGCCGAGGCGCAGGCGCAGCGCGTTCAGCTTGATGAAGCCTTGGGCATCGACCTGGTCGTAGGCGCCCTGGTCGTCCTCGAAGGTCACGGTCTTCATCGAGTAAAGGCTGTTCGGGCTCTCGCGGCCGACCACGGTGGCGTTGCCCTTGTACAGCTTGAGCCGCACCCGGCCCGAGACCGAGGCCTGGCTGGCGTCGATCAGCGCCTGCAGCATCCGCCGCTCCGGGCTGAACCACAGCCCGTTGTAGATCATCTCGGCATAGGCCGGCATCAGGCTGTCCTTGAGGTGCGCGGCCTCGCGGTCCAGCGTGACGCTCTCGATGCCGCGATGCGCCGCCAGCAGGATGGCGCCGCCGGGGGTCTCGTAGACGCCGCGCGACTTCATGCCGACGAAGCGGTTCTCCACCAGGTCGAGCCGGCCGATGCCGTGGGCTCGGCCGAGTTCGTTGAGCCGGGTGAGCAGGCTGGCCGGCGACATCGCCACGCTGTCGATGGCGGTGGCGTCGCCACGCTCGAAGTCGATGGCGATGACGGTGGCGGCGTCCGGCGCGTCCTCCGGACGGATGGTGCGTTGGTAGACCGACTCGTCGGCCTCGACCGCGGGATCCTCGAGGATTTTCCCCTCGGAGCTGGAGTGCAGCAGGTTGGCGTCGACCGAGAACGGCGCCTCGCCGCGCTTGTCCTTGGCAATGGGGATCTGGTGCTGCTCGGCGAACTCCAGCAGCCGTGTGCGGCTGGTCAGTTGCCATTCGCGCCAGGGAGCGATCACTCGCACATCGGGTTTCAACGCGTAGTATGACAGCTCGAACCGCACCTGGTCGTTGCCCTTGCCGGTGGCGCCGTGGGCCACCGCGTCGGCGCCGGTCAACTCGGCGAT
Organism: uncultured Acetobacteraceae bacterium; assembly: GCA_964250775.1. Classification (GTDB taxonomy): domain Bacteria; phylum Pseudomonadota; class Alphaproteobacteria; order Acetobacterales; family Acetobacteraceae; genus CAVRQM01. The sequence goes on from CAXUHK010000120.1 coordinate 9,191, forward strand.
CTCGATCTGGCGCTGGGCGATCAGCGGGCGGGCGATCGAGGTGCCGAGCAGGTACTGGCCCTCGTACAAGGCGTTGGCACGGAACATCGGGAACACGAAGTCGCGCACGAAGGTCTCGCGCAGGTCGTCGACGAAGATCTCGCTGGCGCCCATCGTCTCGGCCTTGCGCCGCGCCGGTTCGAGTTCCTCGCCCTGGCCGAGATCGGCGGTGAAGGTGACGACCTCGCAGCGGTAGGTCTCCTGCAGCCAACGCAGGATCACGCTGGTGTCCAGCCCGCCGGAATAGGCGAGCACGACCTTCTTCACGTCCTTGGTGGCCATCGGCGGCGGTCCCCGGGCTTGCCTGAGGCGCGCTCGTTACGCGCCCTCGGACGGGGCTGCAAGCCGGTCCACGCTGGCGAACCGCTGCGCCAACTCGGCGATCACGAGCCTTTTGGCGAGGAGATCGTCGAGCGAGCACGGGCAGGTCTCGGGAAGCGAGTCGCTGCCTTGGCCGGCTTCGGCGCGCACTCGGTCCAGCGCGTCTGCATAGATTTCTTCGAGCCCGAACTGCCTGGCTGTCCGGCCAAGCCTACAATTCAAGCAGGTACACCATCGCCTGGCGCAGCAGCGCCGCCTGCTGCTCAGACCACGCCAGGGCGTCGCTTTCGTAGAGGTCGATCACGCCCGCCTCCGCTCGCTCTCGGTGCGCAACTGCCCGCACGCCGCCAGGATGTCGCGCCCGCGCGGCGTGCGCACCGGGGACGAGAACCCGGCGTCCATCACGATCCGCGCGAAGCGGTCGATGGCTTCTGGGGTGCTGGTTTGGTACGGGCTGCCCGGCCAGGGGTTGAACGGGATCAGGTTGACCTTGGCCGGGATGCCGGCGATCAGCCGCACCAGCTCGCGCGCCTCGGCTTCGCTGTCGTTTATCCCGCGCAGCATCACGTATTCGAAGGTGATCCGCCGCGCGTTCGACGCCGCCGGGTAGCGCCGGCAGGCCGCCAGCAGCTCGGCCAGCGGATACTTGCGGTTGAGCGGCACGATCTCGTCGCGCAGTTCGTCGGTGACGGCGTGCAGGGAAACCGCGAGGTTGACCCCGAGCTCGCTGCCGGCGCGGTCCATCATCGGCACCACGCCTGAGGTCGACAGCGTGATGCGCCGGCGCGACAGGCCGATGCCCTCGCCGTCCATGACGATGGCCATGGCCTTGGCGACGTTGGCGTAGTTGTACAGCGGCTCGCCCATGCCCATCAGCACGATGGTCGACAGCAGGCGCGGGGTCTCGCCCTTGGGGCTGGGCCACTCGCCGTAGCTGTCGCGCGCCGCCATGAACTGCCCCACGATCTCGGCGGCGCCCAAGTTGCGCGCCAGCGCCTGCGTGCCGGTGTGGCAGAAGCGGCAGGACAGCGTGCAGCCGACCTGCGAGGAGACGCACACCGCACCCCGGTCCGCCACCGGGTCCGGGATGTAGACCGTCTCCGCCTGCTGGCCGTCGCGGAAGCGGAACAGGAACTTGCGGGTGCTGTCGGCGCCGGTCTGCACCAACGCCGCCTCCGGCCGGCCGACGACGAAATGTCGCGCCAGCTTCTCCTGCAACGGCCGGGCGACGCTCGACATGCGCGCGAAATCGGTGACGCCCTGGTGGTACAACCAGTGCCAGAGCTGCTTGGCACGGAACGGCGCCTCGCCGATCGCCGCGAGCTCTGCCGCCAGCTCGGCGCGCGACAGCCCGATCAGCTCGCGCCTGCCGTCGGACAGCACGGCGGCGGGAGCCTCGAACCGCGCCGTCTTGGCGAGGATGCGAACACTCTCGGCGTCGGTGAGGTCGAGGGCCGCGCTCATGGCCTTGAACTCATTTGGGCGCCCCTGCCCGCCGGGCAGGCCTTCTGGATCGCGGCATAAGCGGCGCGGAACCCGCGTAGGCCGAAACTGTCGGTCACGATCCTGCCCTTCGGCCCCGGCGAGCGGACCTGCACCTGCCGTGCCCGCTGGAACGCCAAGGCGACGGCATGTCCGTCGCGCGCGAAGGCGGAGCGGCCGGCGGTGTAGAAGTCGAACGTCGCGGCGTCGGCGGCGACCGCCGCCACGGCGTTGGCCGGGTAGGCGAAGCCGACGCTGACCGCCACGGCATCGCGTCCGCCGGGGCGCTCCGTCACCGTCAACACGATGTCGCCGCGGCCGGCCAGGCCAGGCGACGAGTCGGCGGCGCGGGTGAAGGCGTAGCACTCGGTCTGTCCTGCCGCCCTGTTGGTGGCGGCGGTCCAGTCCTCGAAGCGGCCGATGGCGGCGAGGCCGGGAGCGCGCGCCGCGGGCAAGGCCTGCTTATGCTGCTGCGCCATCGCCGGCGTCAGCAGGCCCAGGCCCAGCCATAGAGTCAGGATGCAACGGACACGCATGGGTGCAGAGATACGGGTGGACGCCGCCTGCCACAAGCGCCGTCGCGTCGGGCCTCGCCTGCCGCATGGAGGATGGTCTATGCCGCCCGCCATGGACGACGCAACTGACGCCAGCCTTACGGACGCCAGGCTCGTGGCGCAGTATGAGGCGTACCCATACCCGCAGCGCGACCCGCGTCACGAGACCAGCCGCCTCATCATCGGCAGCCCCAGCCACCTGCGCGAGGTCGACCACTGGGTGTTCGCCGCCCGCCGCCCGCGCAGCCTGCCGCTGCGCGCGTTGATCGCCGGCGGCGGCACCGGCGACGCGGCGATCATGCTGGCGGCACAGATGGCGCGCGACGGTCGGCCCGGCCGCGTCACCTATCTCGACCGCTCGGCCGCTGCGATGGCGGTGGCGCGCGCCCGGGCGGTGGCGCGCGGTCTCGAGCTGGAGTGGCACAGCCTTTCGCTGCTCGACCTGCCGCGCAGCGGGCTCGGCCCGTTCGACTACATCGATTGCGTGGGCGTGCTGCATCATCTGCCCGACCCGGCGGCGGGGCTGGCGGCGCTGACGGCCGTGCTGGCGCAGGGCGGCGGCCTCGGCCTCATGGTCTACGCGCCGCACGGGCGCGGCGGCGTCTACATGCTGCAGGACGCGTTGCGGCAACTGGCGCCCCCCGAGCTGCCGCCGGCGGCCCGCCTCGACGTCGCGCGCCGCCTGTTGGCGCACCTGCCGGAGAGCGCGCCGCTGCGCGCCAACCGCTCCGTCACCGACCACCTGGCGGGCGGCGACGCCGGGCTCTACGACCTGCTGCTGAACCCGCGCGACCAGGCGTTCACCGTCACCCGCCTGCTCGGGTTGCTGGCCGGCGCCGGGCTGACCGCGACCTGCCTGCTGGAGCCGGCGCGCTACGAC
>CAXUHK010000121.1:0-5461 GCA_964250775.1 uncultured Acetobacteraceae bacterium
CATCTACACCTGGGATTACTTGCGCCAGCTCGGCGTCGAGCAGGCGCGACGGTGGGGCGACTACCTCGATGCGCTGGCGGCCAAGGGCTTCAGCCGGGATTGAGGGTCATCCGGCGGCGTGGTGGCAGACCGCCTCGATGTTGTGGCCGTCGGGGTCCAGGACGAACGCTCCGTAGTAGTCGGGATGGTAATGTAGCCGCAGGCCGGGCGGCCCATGGTCGCGGCCGCCCGCTGCCACCGCCGCCGCATGGAATCGGTCGACCGTTCCCCGATCCGGGACGGCAAAGGCGACATGCGCGCCGCTGTGGATGGCGGGTCGTGACCCGATCCAGAAGAACGCCTTGCCGAGCCGGCCATAGCCCGCGAAATCCGCGCCCTCCGCGTACAGTCGCTCGATGCCGAGCGGGCGCAACGCGGTGTCGTAGAACATTTTGGCTCGCGCGATGTCGCTGACGCCGAGCGTCACATGGTCCAGCATCGCATGCCCCCCTCGGTCGCGACCCGCTAACCGGGCAAATGGACCCGCAGGCCCGTCAGGCCAGCCGCCAGCAATTCGAGCAGGTCGGGCAGCGGCAAAGCCACGCAACCGGCTGTCGGGGTAAGGTCGGGTTTCGCCACATGCAGGAAGATGGCGGAGCCGCGCCCGCGCTCCGGTGGCGAGTCGTTCCAGCCCAGCACGCCCACGATGTCGTAGAGCGGGTCGTCGCGCCACAGCGCCTCATGCCGCGCGGAGTGCGGCAGAAGGACCATGCGGTTGTAGTCGGCGCTGTCGGGGTCGTCGCACCAACCGTCATCCGGCGCCAGCGGCTCACGCGGCACGGCCGCGCGCGGCGGCACTCCGATCCGGTCGGCCCGGTAGAGCACACGCCGGAGCGGCAGCGGCCCGGACGGGGTCGCGTGATCGCCCTCTTGCTTGTGCCGCACGACGCCGGCGGCACCGAGGGCCGCGCGCGTGCGGCGGCCCGCCCAGGTCAGGGTGCCGTCCGGCCAGACCGTTGCTTCCATGCTTGCCGCTCCCCGGTTCAGCCCGCTGCCACGAGGCCGCTGGTCCGAGCATAGGCGGAAGCGGCCGCCGCGGCGACGGCGGCCGAAGCGGGCACAGCGCTTGCCGGCGCGTTGCCCGCCACAACGTCGCCCGGCGCAGCGGCGGCCGGAGTGGCGCCGAACAGCGAGGCCGCGATGCGGTCGAAGTGCAGGAAATGGTCGGCCACGATGCCGGCCAGGCTGGTGAGCAGCCCGATCGGCCCGCCCGTCACCAACCCTGCCGCAAGCGAGCTCGCCATGCGCAGCGGCGGGCTGCCCTGGTCGCCGGTGACGGCCCGGTAGATCGTGCCGACCACCGGCAGATATTGCAGCGGGTTCAACGCCGACAGCGCGTCGTGGAACGAGGGCGCCGGGTTCTGCGCCGGCTTGGTCGCCTCGGAAGGCCCGATATCGCGGCCATGCGGGCCGGAGACTGCGTTCGCTGACAAAATACCTCCTGCGTGCCGGCACTGTCGCCGGCCGACACCGAGCAACCGCCGTGCCGCCGCTCAGGTGGTGAAGTGGCCGAACCGGGTCGCCTTGGTGGCCAGGTAGGCGTCGTTGACGCCGTTGGCCGCGACCAGCAGCGAATGCCGCTCGACCGCGATGCCGTGCGCCGCCAAAGCCGCGACCTTGTCGGGGTTGTTGGTCAGCAACCTGACCCGGACGATCCCGAGTGCCCGCAGCATCGCCGCCGCGACCACGAAGTCGCGCTCGTCGGCCTCCCAGCCCAAGGCACGGTTGGCCTCCAGGGTGTCGAGGCCGCGATCCTGCAGCGCATAGGCGCGCAGCTTGTTCGCGAGCCCGATGCCGCGCCCCTCCTGCGCCAGGTAAAGCACGGCGCCGCTCCCCTCCTGCGCCATCCGGCGGATCGCGTCGCGCAACTGCGGCCCGCAATCGCAGCGCAGGCTGCCGAGCGCGTCGCCGGTGAAGCACTCGGAATGGATGCGCGCCAGCGGGGCCGCCACGGCCTCCGGTTGGCCGATCAGGATGGCAAGGTGCTCGGGGCCGCCATCGGCGCCGCGGAACGCCAGCACCCGGCTGTCGGGGGCGTCTTCCAGCGGCACGCGGGCTTCGGCCACCAGGCGCAGGGTGGCGTCAGAGGCAAGCCGGAAGTCGAGCACCTCGGCCGGCGTCACCACGGCGAGTTCGCGCCGGTCCGCTTCGGCGACGGCGGCGACCGGCGTCGCGACCAGGGCCGGAAGCAATCGCGCCAGCTTGGCCAGGGTCAGGGCGGCGGCGGCGGCCTCCGGCACCGGCGCCCGGCTCCATCGCTGCTCGGCCTGTTCCAGCACGGGATCGGCCAGGCCGCGCACCATGTCGGGCTGCCGGTCGGATGCGGGCAGCCAAAGCGCCACCGGATCGGCCGCACCGAAAACGTCGCCAAGCAAGGTGCCGCCGCGCGATCCTGTCAACAGCACGCGCATGGGGCCGGAACCCCGAGCGGCGAGCCCGGCCAGGCTGCTATCCGACGCTGTCTCGGCAGCGACGATCATCAGCGGCGTCGCGGCCCGCAGCACCACCGCGCCACCTTGCCGCAGCGCCAGGATGGCGGCCCGGACCGGCCCTAGCCGGTCGAAGGACGCCTGCGTCGTCAACGCAGAGGGGATGCCGCCGTCGCCCATGGCCGAATGAGACATACCGTTCCGGATGCGAGGAGAGACAATTCACGCAGGTCAGTTCCGCGGAAGGACTTCCACGGCGACCACAGGCAATGGCCAAGGCTGCTATATGGCGCCCGCCGACGTGCAACTTGGGCGCGCCTCACGCGATTGTGCTAAAGATGAAACGTGACGGATTCAACACACGTCAAAGGATCGGCGGCGGTGGACATCGACGCAGACCATGCCGGCAGGCGGGCGAGCCGACCCAGCACGAGGAGCGCCCATATGGCGGGTGAACGGCCGATCCTGATCGTGGACGACGACCAGGCGCTGCGCGACACGCTGATCGAGCAGTTCGCCGTCGATGGCGAGTTCTACGCCAGCGTGGCGCAGACGGCGGGCGAGGCCGAGACGCGGATGCTGGCCAAGGAGGCTCGGTTCGACGCGGTGATCCTCGATGTCGGGTTGCCGGACGGCGACGGCCGCGACCTGTGCGCACGACTGCGGCGCCATGGCGTCAAGGTTCCGATCATCATGCTGACCGGCTCGGACGACGAGATCGACGTCGTGCGCGGCCTCGATTCCGGCGCCAACGACTACATCGCCAAGCCGTTCCGCCTGGCGGAGCTGCTGGCCCGGCTACGCGCCCAGCTCCGCATTTTCGAGAACAGCGAGGACGCGGTGTTCACCATCGGGCCGTACACGTTCCGCCCGGCGGCCAAGCTGTTGCAGGAGCCGTCGCGCAACCGCCGCATCCGCCTGACCGAGAAGGAAGCGGCGATCCTGAAGTTCCTGTATCGCGCCGGGACCCGGCCGGTGGCGCGGCAGGTGCTGTTGAACGAGGTCTGGGGCTACAACGCCGCTGTCACCACGCACACGCTGGAGACGCACATCTACCGGCTGCGGCAGAAGATCGAGCCGGACCCGACCAACGCGCGCCTGCTGGTCACTGAGGGCGGCGGCTATCGGCTCAACCCCGACGGCGTGCCCGCTGCGGCCTGAACCGGGTCAGGCCGTGGGCTTGCCTCTCGCGCGGGTCGGCAGCGCCGTGACCTTGGAGGCGGCCGGGACGGACGCGTTCGCCTCGGCCAACTGGCGGCGGAGGGCCTCGACCTCGCCGCGCAGCGCCAGCAGCTCTGCATCCGGCTCGGGGGCTGCCTCCGGGGTTTCCGGCAGTTCCGGGTCGCGCTTGGCCGGGGTGAACAGGCTCAGCGCGCGCTCCATCATCGCCAGGTTCTGCCGGCTCACTTCCTCGATGCCGAACGGCAGGAACGGCGCCAGCGTCTGCTGCACCGCGACCCGGACCTGTTCCTGCTGCCGCGCGAAGCTGGTCATCGCCTGTTCGAGGTAACGCGGCACCACCGCCTGCACGCTGTCGCCGTAGAAGCTGATGAGCTGGCGCAGGAAGCCGGTCGGCAGCATCGCCCGCCCCTTGCTCTCCTCCTCGACGATGATCTGGGTCAGCACGCCGCGGGTGATGTCGTCGCCGCTGCGCGCGTCGTAGACCACGAAGTCGCGCCCGACCCGCACCATGTCGGCCAGCGTGTCCAGCGTGATGTAGCTGGAGCTCTCCGTGTTATACAGCCGGCGGTTGGCGTATTTCTTGACCACCACCGGCGTGCCGCCGGCGGCCGCTTCCGCGCCGTCCGGAGTGCCGGTCTCGCTTGGGCTCGAACTCGACATCGCAACTCCTCACCGATGCAGGATCACTACTATAGCATGTGCCACGGCCGTGGAACAAATCGGTCGCCATGACCGGAGACGCGGCGGACGCGGCGCTGCGACGACTGGCGCTCGACTGGCAGACCATTTGGCGCAGCGAGTTGCAGGCGTTGGCAGGGGATGGCGAAGCGCACGACGCCTTGGAGGCTGCCGTGCGAGCGGCGGCGGCGTTCCATAGGGCGGGAACATACGCCGCCGGGGCCGATGCGCCGCCGCGGCCCACGACCGCTGCTGCTGCACCTGATGCGCGCGATGCCGCCCTTCAGCGGCTCGAGCGGCGGGTGGCCGAGCTGGAGCGCCGGCGGGCCGGACCTCCCGATCGGGACCGTTGATCCGGCGCTGATCGGCGGCATCGCCGCCTACCGCCGGCATCCCTGGCAGCGCGAGATGGCCGAGCCGCCGGTGCTCTGGCGGGAGGGCGGCTCGCGTGTCCTGGCCTATGGCGATGCCGCCGCCATGCCCACGGTGCTGTTCGTGCCGAGCCTGATCAATCGTGCGCACATCCTCGACCTGATGCCGGGACGCTCGCTGCTGCGCTGGCTGGCGGGGCAGGGGATGCGGCCGCTGTTGCTGGATTGGGGCTGGCCCGATGCCCTGGCGCTCGGCTTCGGCCTGACCGACTACGTGGCCGGGCGGCTGGAACGCGCCTTGGCCGCCTGCGGCCCGGCGCCGGTGGTGCTCGCCGGCTACTGCATGGGTGGGCTGCTCGCGTTGGCCGCGGCGCAGCGCCGGCCCGAGCGGGTCGCCGCCTTGGCGCTGCTGGCGACGCCTTGGGACTTCCACGCGCCCGACCCGAGCCTGGCGCTGCGGCTGGCCGCCACCTTGCCATGGCTGGAGCCGGCGATGCACGCCACTGGCGCGCTGCCGGTCGACGCGCTGCAGATGCTGTTCGCACTGGCCGACCCCGACGCGGTCGCCACCAAGTACCGAGCCTTCGCTGGCCTGGACCCCGACAGCGAGCGGGCGATCCAATTCGTGGCGCTCGAGGATTGGCTGAACGACGGCGTGCCTCTTGCGGCGGCGGTGGCGCGCGAGTGCCTGGCCGGCTGGTACGGCGGCAACACGCCGGCAAATGGGCATTGGCGGGTCGCCGGCGCGGCCGTCGTGCCGGG
>CAXUHK010000121.1:5471-12400 GCA_964250775.1 uncultured Acetobacteraceae bacterium
CCGCATCGTGCCTCAGGAATCGGCGGCGGCGCTGGCCCGGGCGATCGGCGGCGCCACGCTGTTGCGTCCGCGCGCCGGCCATGTCGGCATGATCGCCGGACGATCCGCCGAGGCCGAGCTGTGGCGGCCGTTGCGGGACTGGATCACCGGCGTCATAGGACGATGATGCAACCACGGCGCCGAAGCCTCATTTGAACCTGACAGGGAGGACGGACATGGAAGACATCGTGATCGTGGCGGCGGCGCGCACGCCGGTCGGCAGCTTCAACGGCGCGTTCGCGTCGACCCCCGCGCATGTGCTCGGCAGCGTGGCGATCCAGGCTGTCCTGGCCCGCGCCGGCGTCGAGCCGGCCGAGGTGGAGGAGGTGATCCTGGGCCAAGTGCTGACAGCCGGGCAGGGGCAGAACCCGGCGCGCCAGGCGTCGCACGCCGCCGGCGTGCCGGACACCACGACGGCGTTCGGCATCAACCAGGTCTGCGGCTCAGGCCTGCGCGCCGTGGCGCTGGCGGCGCAGCAGATCCGTGGCGGCGAGGCGACGGTGATCGTGGCTGGCGGTCAGGAGAGCATGAGCCAGGCGCAGCACGCCGCCTACCTGCGCGCCGGCACCAAGATGGGCGACCTGCAGCTCGTCGACACCATGATCAAGGATGGCCTGTGGGACGCCTTCCACGGCTACCACATGGGCATCACCGCCGAAAATGTCGCCAAGGCTTACCAGATCACCCGTGAGCAGCAGGACGCGATGGCGCTGGCCAGCCAGCAGAAGGCCAGTGCGGCGCAGAAATCCGGCCGCTTCCGCGACGAGATCGCGCCGGTGACGATCAAGGGCCGCAAGGGCGACACCGTGGTGACGGACGACGAGTACATCCGCCACGACAGCACCGCCGAGGCGATGGCACGGCTGCGGCCGGCATTCGACAAGGACGGCACCGTCACCGCCGGCAACGCCAGCGGCCTCAACGACGGCGCGGCGGCGCTGGTGGTGATGTCGGCGGCCGAGGCGGCGCGGCGCGGCCTGACGCCGCTGGCCCGCATCGCGAGCTTCGCCACGGTGGGCGTCGATCCGGCGCTGATGGGCACAGGCCCGATCCCGTCGAGCCGCCGCGCGCTGGAGCGGGCCGGCTGGAAGCCCGACCAGCTCGACCTGATCGAGGCCAACGAGGCGTTCGCGGCCCAGGCCTGCGCCGTGAACAAGGATGTCGGCTGGGACGCCGAGCGGGTCAACGTGAACGGCGGCGCCATCGCGCTGGGCCACCCGATCGGCGCCTCGGGTGCGCGGGTGCTGGCCACGCTGCTGCACGAGATGGCGAAGCGGGATTCGCACAAGGGCCTGGCGACCCTGTGCATCGGCGGCGGCATGGGGGTTGCGATGTGCGTCGAGCGGTGAAACGCTAGGCGCCAACAAGAAGACATCGGGGGACAGGAAGATGAGCAGGGTCGCATTGGTCACGGGCGGGACGCGCGGCATCGGGGCCGAGATCAGCCGCCACTTGAAAGCCGCCGGCCGCACCGTGGTCGCCAACTACGCCGCCAACGACGCCGCCGCCAAGGCGTTCCACGCCGAGACCGGCATCGCTGTCCGCCGCTTCGACGCCGGCGACTACGCGGCCTGTGAGGAAGCGGTTGAGGCGATTGCCGCCGAGATCGGCGCCATCGCCATCGTGGTCAACAACGCCGGCGTCACCCGCGACGCGACCATCGCCAAGCTCACCCGCGACATGTGGGACTCGGTGCTCGACACCAACCTCGGCAGTTGCTTCAACCTGTGCAAGCTGACGTTCGAAGCCATGCGCGCGGCGAAGTTCGGCCGTATCGTCAACATCGGCAGCATCAACGGCCAAGCCGGACAGTACGGCCAGGTAAACTATGCCGCCGCCAAGTCCGGCATCCACGGCTTCACGAAGGCGCTGGCGCAGGAAGGCGCACGGTTCGGCATCACCTGCAACGCCATCGCTCCCGGCTACGTGGACACCGAGATGGTGCGCGCGGTGCCGCCGGACGTGTTGCAGAAGATCGTGGCGCGCATCCCGGTCGGACGGCTAGGCCATGCCGAGGACATCGCGCGCGGCGTGGTGTTCCTGACGGCCGACGACGCCGATTTCGTCACCGGCTCGACGCTGTCGATCAACGGCGGCCAGCATATGTATTGAAACGCCGCCTCCGGCCCGGTGAGGCGCCGGGCCGGAGGCAAGTCAGCTCACGAGCGGATCTTGGACAGCGTCGCGTCCGGCACGGCGAAGTTGTTGGCGACCAGGTAGGATGGGCTGGCGTTGATCCAGTCCTTCAACGTGATCTCCTGGAACTGGCCGGCGTCCCAGGTCTGGACGATCTCGAGGTCGGTATCGCCGGTGTTGCGGATCGCGTGGCCGAACCCGGCCGGCAGGTAGGCCGAGTCGCCAGCCTTGACGTCCGAGACCTTGCCGCGCCCGCCAGAGCCGAACGCCGCGATCTGACCCTTGCCGCGCAAGTAGTAGTTGAACTCGTTGGCGTTCGGGTTCCAGTGCAGTTCCTTCATGGCGCCCGGCTTGATGATCATGAGGCCGCCGGACATGTCCTTGGAAGCGGGCCATTCGTCGACGGTGGCGAGACGGAACGAGCCGCCGTCGAACTCGCGGCGTGCCTTGGCCTCGCGCATCAGGGCAAACTTGTGCGTCGAGTCCTTGGGCCAAGGCGAGTCGGTGGCCTGCGCCGAATGCAGGATCGGGCCGGACTTGATGTAGGTCTCGCCCTTGGGGAAGGCGTCGAACAGGTCCTTCGGGATGCCGAAGTTCAGCGCCAACATATCCTTCGGTGTCACGTCCACCCAGTCGGTGATCGAGAACGTGCCGTGCTCGGAGAAGGCGCCGTTGTCGAACGACAGCAGGAAGTGGCACGGCTTGTCGCCGATGGTCTGGATCGCGTGGCCATGGCCCTTGGGGAAGTACCAGAGGTCGCCCGGGCCGAAATTGTTGACCTCGCTCTGTCCCGACGGGTCCAGCACCATCGTCTGGCACTGTCCCTCGATGATGAACGCCCACTCGGCGGCGATGGCGTGCCAATGCAGCTCGCGCGATGCGCCAGGGTCGAGGAACATGTGGACGCCGGCCAGTCCCTTCATGATCGGGAGCTGCTTGACGGTCGATTCCTTGGCCCAGCCGCCAGACGTGACCTTCGGCTTGCCGCCGTCGAGCGCGTGGACGAACTCGGGCATTCCGCCCACTTCGGTCGGATCGTGGTAGACCACGTCCTGCCCTGCGGGCAGTTGCATCGACTTGCGGCCGAAGCCGCCGTCGCCGGGCTTGAAGCCTTCAGCCGAGGCCTGGGTGGCCAGCATCGCGAGACCGCTGGCGCCCAGGGCGGCGCTGCCGAGGAACGAACGTCGGCTGCTGTTGGGGTCCATCTGTTTCCCTCCCTTCTTACGTTGGATGGGTGCAGACGTCGCACCTCAAGAAGCCAACGTCAAGATCACCAGTCCTGCGCCGCACCAATCTGCCGCCGGCTAGTTCCAGCGGTGAATTGTAACTTAGAGTTTAATCTAGAAATCCGATCGCGCGATTAGAAATTCAGAACTGTTTTCCGGATGATCTCGACGTCTTCGCAGGTGTGTAGAGCGACGACTATGCAGGAAGGTTTTATGCTATAATGTCGGTCAAGGTGCCCAGGAGCACCGAAGCAACTGTAAACGGGAGAGAACAATGGCGGTGCGTGAGGCCCTGTACGGCATTGGCCTGTTGACCTTGGCGTCGGTCGCCGCCACGGCGGCAGAGCCAAGCTACAAGCTGGTCAAGACCATCGACCTGCCCGGCGGCAAGGGCGGCCATGGCGACTGGACCACCTACAATCCCGAGACCGGCATGGTCTGGCTGTCGCAGTCGCCCGACCACGCCATCGTGGTGATCGACACCAAGACCAATGCCGTCGCCGGCGTCATCCCCGACGTGGCGAACAGCAACGGCATCGACTTCGCCGGCGGCTATGCGTTCGCCGCCGACAACGACTCGAACACCGTGGTCGTCATCGACCAGAACACCTTCGGCAAGCTCGCGACGCTGACGCCGTCCGGCAAAGGCCCCGATACCGTCAACTATCTTTCCAAGGAAGGCCGCATCTACGTCTCGTCGGGGACCGGCGAGGCGACCGAGTTCGACGTGGCGCAGCCGTTCAAGACCGCGAGCAGCTTCAAGTTGCGGCCTGACCCGGTGAAGGACGGTCCCGACATCGCCGTCTACGTGCCGAGCAAGGACAAGATCTTCCAGCCGGTCGACAACGTGCTGAACGTGATCGACGCCACGACCGGCAAGGTGTCGGATGTCTGGACGCTGGGCCTCACCGGCTCGGCGAAAGCCGCGGCGTACGACGCCAAGACCGACCATTTGCTCGTCGGCAGCGGCGAGAAGAAGGTCCTGGTGCTCGACGCCAACACCGGCAAGACGGTCGCCACCATTCCGGTGCCAGGCTCGGTGGACGCCACCGTGGTCGACGCCGCCGCCCGGCGCGCCTATGTCGGCGATAAGTCGGGCGTGGTCGACGTGATCGACCTCGACAGCGACATCGTGGTCGCCAAGCTGCCGTCAGAGAAGAACGCGCACACCCTGGCTGTCGACACCGACACCCACGCCGTCTACGTCTACCGCAACGAGAGCAACAAGGTCGACGTGTTCGAGATGAAGGCGGACTGATCGCGCGCGGGCCAGGGTCTCGGCACCCCTTGCCTCGGCATCCCTCACTGCGCCGAGGCGCTGGCCTCGCTGCGAGTGGCGCCGACCCGCGCCGCGAGGGCCGCGGCCATGAACTCGTCGAGGTTGCCGTCCAACACCGAAGCCGGGTTGCCGGTCTCGAAGCCGGTACGCAGGTCTTTCACCAACTGATACGGCGCCAGCACGTAGCTGCGGATCTGGTGGCCCCAGCCGATGTCGGTCTTGGCCGCCTCGGTGGCGTTGGACGCCGCCTCGCGACGCTGCAGCTCGGCCTCGTACATCCGTGCCTTCAGCATTCCCATGGCGGTGGCTCGGTTGCGGTGCTGGCTGCGGTCGGTCTGGCAGGCGACCACGATGCCGGTAGGCACGTGGGTGATGCGGATCGCGCTCTCGGTCTTGTTGACGTGCTGCCCGCCGGCACCCGACGCGCGATAGGTGTCGACGCGCAGGTCGCTCGGATCGATCTCGATCTCGATGGTGTCGTCGATCACCGGGTAGACCCAGACGCTGGCGAAGCTGGTCTGCCGACGCGCGGCGCTGTCGAACGGGCTGATGCGCACCAGGCGATGCACGCCGGCCTCGGTCTTGAGCCAGCCATAGGCGCTCTCGCCGCTGACCTGCAGCGTCGCCGACTTGATGCCGGCCTGCTCGCCCTCGTTGCTGTCGAGCAGCTGAACCTTGTGGCCGTGCGCCTCGGCCCAGCGGGTGTACATGCGCATCAGCATCTCGGCCCAGTCCTGCGCCTCGGTGCCGCCGGCGCCGGCGTTAATCTCCATGTAGGCGTCGCGCCCGTCGGCCTCGCCGGACAGCAGGCTCTCGATCTCACGCCGCTTGGCCTCGATTGCGATTGCGGTCAGCGCCGCGATGCCATCGGCCACCATCGCGCCATCGCCGTCGGCCTCGGCCATGGCGATCAGCTCGGAGGTGTCGGCGATCTCGGCCTCAAGTCGCTGCACGCCCTCGACCGCGCCCGCCAACCGGGTGCGCTCGCGCATCAACGCCTGCGCCGCGACGGCGTCGGTCCACAGCGCCGGGTCCTCGGCGCGGTGGTTCAGCTCATCGAGCCAGGCGAGGGCGGCCTCCCAGTCAAAGATGCCTCCTCAGCAGCGCCACGGACTGCTTGATCTGCTCGTTCAACGCATCGGATTCGGTCGACATGCCCTTCGGTGCCTCTGCGAAGCGAGGTCAATAAAGCCCGCCCAACCCGCTGTCGACCCCCGACGCGCCGCCGCCTTGAGGGATGCCGCCGCTGCCGGTGACGCCGCCGTTGCCGTCCTGCTCGGCCGAGGCGGTGCTGTCGGAGGTGCTGGCCCCTGGCGTCTGGCCCGGCTTGAAGGCGTCGGTCACGGTGCCGTAGCCGCTGTCGTACGAGGCGACGGTGACGCCCGGTGGCGGCGCGAACTTGAGGCTGGGGCGGCCCTGCAGCGCGCGGGCCATGAAGTCGTGCCACACCGGGGCCGCCAGCGCGCCGCCGGTCTCCTTCTCGCCGAGGCTGGCCGGCGCGTCGAAGCCGATCCACACCACCGTCACCAGGTCGGGCGTGAAGCCCGCGAACCAGGCGTCGGTGAAGTCCTGCGTGGTGCCGGTCTTGCCCGCGACCTGGCGGTTCAGCCCGACCACGGCGGGCGTGCCGGTGCCGCGCTGCACGACGCCTTCCATCATCATCACCACCTGGAACACGCTGTCGGCGTCGGCGATCTGCTTGCGGCTGTCGGCCAGCGCCGGCGGGTGCGACGCGTCGCCGCAGGCGTCGCAGCCGATGCCGGGAGCGGCCATGATGACGTGGCCGTCGCGGTCCTGCACCGTGTCGATGAAGCTCGGCACCACCTCGCGCCCGCCATTGGCCAGCGTCGCGTAGGCGCCCGCCTCGCGCAGCACCGTGGTCTCCACCGAACCCAGCGCCGCCGGCAGCACGCGCGGCATCTGGTCGACCTCGTGCGTGGCGATGGCGTTGGCCGCCACCGCGTCCATGCCGACCCGGTCGGCGACCCGCACCGTGACCAGGTTGAGCGACTTCTCCAACGCCACGTGCAGCGGCGTCGGCCCGTTGAAGTCGAGTTCGTAGTTGCCCGGCCGCCACTCGCCGGCGCTGGTGTTGAGCACGAACGGCGCGTCGAGGAAGCGCTGCGAGGGCGAGATGTTCTGCTCCATCGCGGTCAGGTAGACGATCGGCTTGAAGCTCGACCCCGGCTGCCGGTTGGCCTGGGTGGCGCGGTTGAACTGGCTCATCTCGTACGACCAGCCGCCGGCCA
>CAXUHK010000122.1:0-12290 GCA_964250775.1 uncultured Acetobacteraceae bacterium
CGACGGTCCGGCTCGCCGGCCCGTGGCACCGCGACCCGGCGCAGGCCGCGAGCGAGCAGCAGCGCCGCAGCCGCCACAACGACCGTCAGCAGCAGCAGGTGCGGCGCCGGTGGCAGCAGCGCCACCACGCCGAACAGCGCCGCGGCGGCGAACGCGCCAAGCACACCCAGCGCCGGCCAGATCGCCGGCCAGACCTGCTCGAACAGCAGCGCCGCGCGGGCGAGCGCCCGCAGGACGCGCAGGCGGCGAGGCATCACGACACGAAACCCGGAATTCGTTCGCCTTCCCACAACGCCGCCGGCTGCTGTCGGGCGCGGATCGCTTCCCAGCGCTCGCCATCCACCATGGCGATCGGGGCCAGCGGCCGGGCGTTGTAGGTGGAGCTCATCACCGCACCATAGGCCCCGGCGTCGAGGATCGCCACGCGTTCGCCCGCGACGAGCGGCGGCAGGCGGCGGAGTCGCGCGAACGTGTCGCCGCTCTCGCACACCGGCCCGACCACGTCGGCCGCCGTCGGCCCGCGTCGGGCGGCCACCGCCGAGAGCGGCACGATGCCGTGCCAGGCGTCGTACAGCGCCGGGCGCACGAGGTCGTTCATGCCGGCGTCGAGCACCACGAAGCGCCGCGCGCCGGTGTGCTTGACCAGCGTGACCCCGGCCAGCAGCACGCCGGCCGGCCCCACCAGCCAGCGCCCGGGCTCCACCATCAGCCGCACGCCCAGGCCCGCGAACGCCGTCCGCAGCACCCCGGCGAACGCCACGACCGGGAGGCCCGGCAGGTCGCCGTAGCCGATGCCGAAGCCGCCGCCGCAATCCACCACGTCGACCGTCTGGCCGGCCTCTCGCAGCCCCGCCACCAAGGCGGCGGCACGGGCGTAGGCGGCGCGGTACGGCGCCAGCGAGCCGATCTGGCTGCCGATGTGCAGCGCGATCCCGACCATGGCCACGCCCGGCAGCCTCGCCGCATGGCGGTAAAGCTCTACTGCGGAGTCGTAGCCGACGCCGAACTTGTTGTCGGCCCGTCCGGTGGTGATCTTGGCGTGGGTCCCGGCGTCGACGTCCGGGTTGACGCGCAGCGCCACGCTCGCGGTGCGCCCCATCGCGGTGGCGACGGCCGAGATCGTGGCCAGCTCCTCGGCGCTTTCGGCGTTGAGCTGCGCCACGCCCTCGGCCAGCGCCAGGCGGATGTCTTCGGCCGACTTGCCGACCCCGGAGAACACGATGTCGGCCCCGGCGCCGCCCGCGCGCATCAGCCGCAGCACGGCCAGGTGGTCGTTGGCCTTAGCGGCGTAGTGGATGCGTGCGCCCAGCGGCGCCATCGCGGCGGTGAGCGCCGCCAGCCGGGCGCGCATGGTGCCGGCGCCGTAGACCCAACATGGCGTGCCCAGCGCGTCGGCGATGGCGGCCAACGGCACGCCCTCCAGCAGCAGGCCGTCCATGGCGTGCATCGCGAGGCACGGCCGTGCCGCGATCAGCTCGGCGGCCGTGGGCTCGGGCGTTTCGGCGTCCATGCGGCGCTCAATACGCCGGGTAGACGCGCGGATAGGTGACTTGGCCGGGCGGTCCGGGCGGCTGTGGCGCGCCGCGCTTGCCGCAGGCCGCCAGCCCGACGAGCAGCAGCAGCGCGACCAGAAGCCTCACGCCAGCGCCGCCCGCCAGCGCGCCGCCTGGGCGGCCACCAGATCGGGCGCGGTGCCGCCGTAGCTGGTGCGCGACGCCACCGAGGCATCGACGCCCAGCACGCCAAACACCACCTCGGTGATGCGCGGCTCCTCCGCCTGCATCGCCGCCAACGGCAATTCGGCGAGGTCGGCCCCGCGCGCCTCGGCGGCGGCGACCAGGCGGCCGGTGACGTGGTGGGCGACGCGGAACGGCAAGGCGAGTTCGCGCACCAGGTAGTCGGCGAGGTCGGTCGCGGTGGCGAAGCCCTCGCCGGCCAGCGCCCGCATCCGCCCGAGGTCCGGCCGCAGGTCGCGCACCATGCCGGCGGTGGCGGCGAGGCCCAGCGCCCAGGCGCCGGCGGCCTCAAACACCGGCTCCTTGTCCTCCTGCATGTCCTTGGCGTAGGCCATCGGCAGCCCCTTCATCACCGTCAGCAGCGCCACCAGCGAGCCGGTGACGCGTCCGGTCTTGGCGCGCACCAGCTCGGCGGCGTCCGGGTTGCGCTTCTGCGGCATGATCGAGCTGCCGGTGGTGAAGGCGTCGGACAGCCGCACCATGCGCCAGGGCGCGCTGCACCAGACCACGATCTCCTCGGCGAAACGCGACAGGTGCATGGCCGAGATGGCGGCGGCGGCGAGGAATTCGAGGGCGAAGTCGCGGTCCGACACCGCGTCGAGCGAATTGGCCGCCGGTCGGTCGAAGCCCAGCGCGCTCGCGGTCATGGCGCGGTCGATCGGGAACGAGGTGCCGGCCAGCGCCGCCGCCCCCAGCGGGCATTCGTTGAGCCGCAAGCGGGCGTCCGCCAGTCGGCCACGGTCGCGCGCGAACATCTCGACATAGGCGAGCAGGTGGTGGCCGAACGTCACCGGCTGCGCGGTCTGTAAATGGGTGAAGCCCGGCATCGGGTCGCCATGGTGCTCGGCGGCGCGATCAGCCAGGGCGCGCATCAGGTCGACGAGTTGCGCGTCGATGCCGTCGATCGCGTCGCGGACCCAGAGCCGCAGGTCGGTCGCCACCTGGTCGTTGCGGCTGCGCGCGGTGTGCAGCCGCCGCCCGGCGTCGCCGACGCGCTCGGTCAGCCGCGCCTCGATGTTGGTGTGAATGTCCTCCAGCGCCGCGTCGAAGGCGAAGCGGCCCTCGGCGATCTCGGTCGCGATCGCCTCTAGCCCGGCGCGGATGTCGTGCTCATCTCCCGCGCTGATGACGCCGGCGTGGGCCAGCATGGCGGCGTGGGCCAGCGAGCCGTCGATGTCCTGGCGCCACAGCTTGCGGTCGAAGCCGATGGAAGCGTTGATGTCGGCCATCACCGCCGCCGGGCCGCCGGCGAAGCGCCCGCCCCATTGCAGTCTGGCCGGAACCGGGTTGGCTGGCGCGTCGGTCACGAGGAGTCTTTCGATGGATCAGAGATCGATGGCGCGGCGGGCGGCGCTCGGCGTGCTTGCGGGCGGAACCGTAGCCGCCGGCCTGTGGCTGCGCAAACCGGCGCGGACGGCGACGCTGACGCCTAACACCGGCCCTGACTTGGAGACGCCGCCGCTGCACGACATCTCGGCGATGCAGGTGCTGGCGACGCCGCGCGCGCTGCCGCCGCTCACCTGGCAGGACGCGTCCGGGCGCGGTCACAGCATGACCGAACTGCTGGGGCATGGCGTCGTGCTCAACCTGTGGGCAACCTGGTGCGCGCCATGTGTCGCCGAGCTGCCGAGCCTCGCCGCGTTCGCCCGCGCCGCGGCGGCGGACGGCATCGCGGTGCTGGCGCTCTCGTCGGACCGTGGCGGCGCGCCGGCCGTGGCGCGCTACTTCGCCGCGCATGGCGTCGCCGGGCTGCCGGTGCTGCTCGACCCTATGAGCGCCGCCGCGCAGGCGCTCGGCGCGCGCGGCATCCCGACCACGCTGGTGATCGACCGCGCGGGGCGCGAGCGGGCGCGGCTGGAAGGCGGCACCGACTGGAGCACGCCCTCGGCGCTGGCGGCGGTGCGCAAGCTGGCCTAAGCCTCCCCGCGGTCCGAGCAGGGGAACAGGCTTGCGGCACACGAATGACGAGGCGATTGGCGACGAAGCCGCTGGCGGCGAGCTGCCGCGGCTGATCCTCGACAGCTACGCGCGGCTGACCGGCTCGCCGTTGGTCCCGGTCGATACCGGGGGGATCGAGGCGGTTCGCTGGCTGTACGAGGCGGCGCCGTTCTGCGTGCTGGCGCATGGCACCGCGCCCGATCCGCGCTTCACCTACGCGAACCGCGCGGCGCAGCGCTGTTTCGAGTACTCCTGGGACGAGTTCATTCAACTCCCGTCCCGCCTGTCCGCCGAGGCGCCGAACCGGGACGAGCGGCAGCGCCTGCTCGACCAGGTGGCGCGCCAGGGCTTCGCCTCCGGCTATCGCGGGCTGCGCGTCGCCCGCTCCGGCCGGCGGTTCTGGATCGAGGACGGGACGGTGTGGCAGTTGCTCGACGCGGACGGCAAGGCGCACGGCCAGGCCGCGTGCTTCCCGCGCTGGCGCGACGCATGAGTGGCGCGGCGCCGGCCGGGACCGCAACCGGGGCAGGAACGGGCCGGATCGTGGTCGCCAGCCTGATCGGCACCACGATCGAGTTCTACGACTTCTACATCTACGGCACAGCCCTGGCCCTGGTGCTGGGTCCGCTGTTCTTCCCGCCCAGCGCCTCGGGGACGCAGGCGCTGCTCGCCTTCGCCACCTTCGGCATCGCCTTCGTGGCGCGGCCGGTGGGCGCGTTCCTGTTCGGCCATTTCGGCGACCGGCTGGGGCGCAAGTCGACGCTGGTGTCGTCGCTGCTGGTGATGGGCATGTCGACGACGCTGATCGGCTGCCTGCCGGGCTATGCCAGCGCCGGCTGGGCGGCGCCCGCGCTGCTGTGCGTGCTGCGCCTGGGCCAGGGCATCGGCATCGGCGGCGAGTGGGGCGGCGCGGTGCTGCTCGCGACCGAGAACGCGCCGCGCGGACGGCGCGCCTGGTTCGGCATGTTCCCGCAATTCGGCCCCTCGCTGGGCTTCCTGCTGGCCAACGGGCTGTTCCTGGCGCTGTCCGCGACGCTGACCGACGCGGCGTTCCACGCCTGGGGCTGGCGCGTCCCGTTCCTGGCCAGCGGCGCGCTGGTGGCGATCGGGCTCTACGTGCGCGTCAGCTTGGCGGAGACGCCGGCCTTCGCCGAGCTCGCCGCCCGAGGTGCCCGGGTGCGGCTGCCGCTCACGGCGGTGTTGCGCGGCCATGGCCGCGCCCTGGTGCTCGGCTCGCTGGCGATGGTGGTGTGCTACGCAATCTTCTACACCACCAGCGTGTTCGCGCTGGGCTACAGCGTCCGGGTCGGCCATCTGCCGCGCGGCCAGGCGCTCGGCCTGCTGTGCCTGGCGATCGTGGTCATGGCGGCGGTGACGCCGCTTTCTGCCCGACTCGCGGACCGCTTCGGCAGCCGAGCCGTGGTGCTGGCCGGCGCGGTGCTTGCGGCGGCGTCGGGGTTCGCCATGGCGCCGCTGCTGGGCGCCGGCACCGCCGCCGGGACCGGAGCGTTCATGTGCCTGGAGCTGGCGCTGATGGGCGTGGTGTTCACGCCGATGGGGGCGCTGCTGCCGAGCCTGTTCCCGACCGAGGTGCGCTACACCGGGGCGTCCGCCGCCTACAGCTTGGGCGGCATATTGGGCGCCTCGTTGGCGCCGTACGCGGCGGAACTGCTGCTGGCGCGTGGCGGGCTGGACGCGGTCGGGCTGTACATCACCGGCGCGGCACTGGTCAGCATCGCGGCGCTACTGCTGCTGCGGCAGCGCGCGGGAACCGCCGCCAGGATCGCGCGTCAGGCTTGAGGATCGGGAGCGCGCGGCCATGGCGAGTGCGATGATGCGGCCGCTTGGCCGGGCGCTGCGCGGCGTGCGCGCCGGCACCGCCGGACTGGCGACGCAGCGCGCCTGGTTGGCCGCGACGCCCGAAAGCATCGTGCTGCGCAGCGTCGCCTTCGGCGGCGGCGTCGACATCCCGGAACGCTTCACCGCCGATGGCGCCGGGCTGTCGCCGCCGCTGTCCTGGCACGGCGTCCCCGCGACCGCCCGCTCGCTGCTGCTGCTGGTCGAGGACGCCGACATCCCGTTCGTGGTGCCGCTGGTGCATGCACTGGTCTACGCCATCCCGCCCGGGATGACCGGACTGGCCGAGGGCGCGATCCCGGCGGCGCTGTCCGGCGCGGGGCCGGACGGGCTGCGCTGCGGCCGCAACGGCTTCGGCAAGCCGGGCTGGCTGCCGCCGTCGCCGCCGCCCGGCCACGGGCCGCACCATTACGCGTTCCAGATGCTGGCGCTGGACATGGTGCCGTCTTTCCCCGGCCCGCCCGGCCGCCGCATGGCGCTCACCCAGGTGCGCGGCCACGTGCTCGGGTGGGGCGCGCTGTTCGGGGTCTACGAACGGGCGTGAGATGGGCGGGCGTGAATTGGGCGAGCGTGACGCAACCGTAACCGGACCGATCTCGCATCGGCTGGCGAAATTACCATATCGTGCGCAACAATCGGGATGCACCGACCGCCAATGACCGATCCGCGACGCGACGAGATCCTCGACATCGTGGCGAAGGAGACCGGCGTGGAGCGCGCGCGGTTGCTGCTAGGGGCCTCGATCGAGGAACTCGGCATCCCCTCGCTCGACATGGTGCAGACCATCTTCGAGCTGGAATCGCGCTTCGACGTCGAGATCCCGGTGGTCTCCGAGCGGGCCGGGGCGGAGTTCGCCACCGTGGGCGAGCTGGTCGACCACGTGCTGCTGGCACTGGACCGCGCCCGGGTCGCGCAAACCGCGCCCGGCGCCTGATTGCCCGCCCGGCGGGTCGCCATCACCGGGCTGGGCGCGATCAGCGCGCTCGGAGCCGACGCGCCCGCCTCATGGGCGGAGATGCGGCGCGGCGCGTGCGGTGTGCGCCCGATCGCCGGCATCCCGACCGATCGGCTGACCGCCACGTTGGCGGCCGAAATCCCCGCCTTCGACCCCGCGGCGCATTTCGACGCCCGCCGCCTGGCGATGCTCGACCGCACCTCGCAACTGGCGCTGGTGGCGGCGCGCGAGGCGATGCGCGACGCCGGCGTTGCGATCACCGAGCCGTCCCGCGCCGGCACGGTGCTGGGAGCGGCGATCGGCCTCGGCACCTTCGACGCCGCCTACCACGCGGTCTATGCCGAGCAAGCCAACCGGGTGCATCCCTTCACGGTGCCGCGCGCCATGCCGAGCGCCCCCGCCAGCCAGGTCTCCATCGAGTTCGGCCTGCGCGGGCCGAGCTTCGCCACCGCCTCGGCTTGCGCGTCGTCCAACCACGCCATCGGCCAGGCGTTCCACATGGTCCGTGGCGGGATGCTCGACCTGGCCGTCACCGGCGGCAGCGACGCGCCGGTGGTGTTCGGCCTGCTCAAGGGCTGGGAGGCGCTGCGGGTGCTGGCCGCCGACGCCTGCCGCCCGTTCTCGCGCGACCGCAGCGGGCTGGTCATCGGCGAGGGCGCCGGCATCCTGGTGCTCGAAGCCTGGGACAGCGCGGTCGCGCGCGGCGCCCGCATCCATGCCGAGCTGATGGGCTTCGGCATGAGCGCCGACGCCGGCGACGTCACCGCGCCGGACGCCGAGGGCGCCGCGGCGGCGATGCGGGCGGCGCTCGACGACGCGCGGCTCGACGCGGCCGCGGTCGGCTACGTCAACGCCCACGGCACCGGCACCAGGCTCAACGACCGCGCCGAGGCGGCGGCGCTGTCCCTGGTGTTCGGGGCGCGGCTGCCCCGACTGCCGGTCTCGTCCACCAAGTCGATGATCGGCCATTGCATGATCGCCAGCGGCGCGCTCGAGCTGGTGGCGACCGTGCTGGCGCTGCGCGATGGCGTGCTGCCGCCGACCATCGGCTTCCGCGAGGCCGACCCGGAGTGCGCCGTCGACTGCATCCCGAACGCCGCCCGGACGGTATCGGTCGATGTCGCGCTGTCCAACTCGTTCGCGTTCGGCGGCCTCAATGCCGTGCTCGCCGTGCGGGCCGTCCCATGACCGGAGCAAGTGACATCGCCACTTATGTGAACCGCATCGGCACCGCCGTGCCGACGCACGACATCCACGCGCCGTTCACGGCGTTCGGCCGCACCATGCTGCGCGACGAGAAATCACGGACCGTGTTCGACCGCATGGCCGAGCGCGCCGCCATCGCGCATCGCTGGTCGTATTTCGTCCCCGGCGACCTCGACGCGGGCGAAGTCGACGCCGGGCATTTCTACCGACCGGGCGCGTTCCCGACGACGGCGGCGCGCATGGCGTTGTACGAGCCATGGTCGCTCGAATTGTCGCTGGCGGCGGTGGCGGCGCTCGACATCGAGGGCGAGCGGGACCGCGTCACCCACCTCGTCGTGGCGTCTTGCACCGGCTTCAGCGCGCCGGGCCTCGACCTGCTGCTGTGCGAGCGGCTCGGCTTGGCGGCCACCGTGGAACGGACGCTGATCGGCTTCATGGGCTGCTCGTCCGCGGTGCCGGCGCTGCGCGCGGCGCACCACATCGTCCGCGCCGATCCCGCGGCGCGGGTGCTGGTGGTCAACTGCGAGCTGAGCTCGCTGCACCTGCAGGAGACCTCGGAGTTGGAGAACGTGCTGACGTTCATGCTGTTCGCCGACGGCGCCGCCGCCGCCCTGGTCAGCGCCGACCCAGCCGGGTTCGAGCTGCGCGATTTCCGCAACAAGGTGCTGCCGGACAGCGCCGACCTCATCACCTGGCACATCGGCGACCAAGGGTTCGACATGCACCTGTCCGGCAAGGTGCCCGGCCGCATCGGCCAGGCGTTGCGCGAGGAACTGGGCGACGGCGAGGCCGGGCTGCTGCGCGGCGAGGGCGCGCAGGCGGTCGACCTGTGGGCGGTCCACGCCGGCGGGCGCACGGTGCTGGACGCGGTGGAGATCGGCCTGTCGCTCGGCCCCACGGGGCTGCGCCACTCCCGCGCGGTGCTGCGCGAGTACGGCAACATGTCGTCCGCCACGGTGATGTTCGCGTTGGCCGCGATGCTGCGCGACCCGGCGGCGGCCCAGGGGCGGGGCATGGCCATGGCGTTCGGGCCGGGTGTCGTGGCGGAGACGTTCCGCTTCCGGATGCTCGGCTGACCAGATGGACCTGTCGCGGCGCAGCGCGCTCACCGAGTTGATGGACACCGAGCCTGTCGACGCGGCCGACTTCGCCCGCTGCCTGCGCGACCTCGCGACCGTCAACGTGGTGACGCTGGCGCACCGCCCGACGCTGGCCTGGCTCGACCGCGCGGCACGGGCGCTGCCGGCGAGCGCCACGCTGTCGGTGCTGGACGTGGGGTTCGGCGAGGGCGACCTGTTGCGCCACATCCACCGCTGGGCGGCGCGGCGCGGCCTCGCGCTGAGCCTGTCCGGGGTCGACCTCAACCCGCTCAGCACCGCCGCCGCCATCGCGGCCACGCCGCCGGAGATGGGCGTGCGCTACGTGACCAGCGACGTGTTCGCCTACCGCCCGGACCCGCCGCCCGACCTCGTCGTGAGCTCGCTGTTCACCCACCATCTGCCCGACCCGGCGGTGGTCGAGTTCCTGCGCTGGATGGACCGGGTGGCGGTGCGCGGCTGGTTCGTCAACGACTTGCACCGCAGCGCCTGGTCGTATCACGGCTTCCGGCTGCTCGCGCGCGCCGCCGGCTGGCATCGCTTCGTCCAGCACGACGGCCCGGTGTCGATCGCCCGCAGCTTCCGCCGCGCCGAGTGGGAGCGGCTGCTGGCGGTGGCCGGCGTGCGCGCCGAGCTGCGCTGGCGGCTGCCGTTCCGCTACTGCCTGGGGCATTTGCGATGAGCGGCATCGTCGTCGTGGGTGGCGGCCCGGCGGGGTCGGCCGCCGCCGCCCTGCTGGCCGCAGCCGGCCGCCGGGTCACGCTGATCGAGCGCGACGCTGAGCCGCGCGACAAGATCTGCGGCGAGTTCCTGAGCCACGAGGCCGGGCGCACGCTGGCGCGGCTCGACCTCGATCCCGCTGCCCTGGGCGCCTCGGCGATCGAGCGGGTGCGCCTGGTGGGGCCGGGGGGGACCGCCGAAGCGGCGCTTGGGTTCCGCGCCGCCGGCCTGTCGCGCCGGGTGCTGGACGAGGCGCTGCTGGCGCGCGCAGCGGCGTCCGGGGTCACGCTGCGGCGCGGCGTCACGGCGGGACGGCTCACGGCCACCGACGGCCGGCTCACGCTGCAGACCAATGGCGGGGAGCTTGCCAGCGAGACGATGCTGCTCGCGACCGGCAAGCACGATTTGCGCGGCGCTCGCAGGCGTCCGCGCCGGGCGCCCGCCGATCTGGTCGGGTTCAAGATGTATTTCGCCTGCACGCACGCGCAGCGCGCGGCGCTGGAGGGCCATGTCGAGGTCATCCTGCTGCGCGGCGGCTATGCCGGGTTGCAACTGGTCGAGGGTGGCCGGGCCAATTTGTGCCTGATGGTGCCCCGTGCCCGCGCGTCGGAGAACGGCTGGGCCGCGCTGCTCGACTCCTTGCTGGCCGAGAGCGGACATCTGCGGCAACGCCTGGCCGGCGCCAAGGCGCTGTTGCGGCGCGCGATCAGCATCTCCGGCGTGCCGTACGGGTTCCTCCACCGCGACACGACCGACGACCCGCCGGGGCTGTTCCGGCTGGGCGACCAGATGGCGGTGATCCCGTCGTTCTGCGGCGATGGCATGGCGATGGCGCTGCACACCGCCTCGGCGGCGGCGGCTTCGGTGCTGGCCGGCCACGGGGCAGCCTCGTTCCATCGCGGCATGAGGCGCGATCTCGGCGGTCAGGTCCGGCTGGCGACGGCGGCACAGCGTTTGGGGCAGTCGGTGGTCGGGCAGGCTGCGATCCTCGCGGCGGCACGGCGTTGGCCCGCGGCGGTTGGCGAGATGGCGGCACGCACCAGGGTCGCCGCGATCGTGTGACCGCGCTGCATCCCGCGCCGCTCTGCGGCGTTACGATGCCGACCGCAATGAAGGGACAAGGCCCGTGTTGACCATCCTGCTCATCGTGTTGCTCGTCCTCGCCTTCGGCGGCTTCGGCCACACCGGCTACCGTCGCGGCTGGTACGGCGGCAGCCGAGACCCCGTGATGCCGGCGCGTGGCGGCTGGGGCGGCGGCGGCATCGGGCTGATCCTGCTGCTGATCGTCCTGTTCCTGCTATTCGGCGGCGGTCGCCACTATTACCCCTACTGAGCGACCTGAGCGACCATCGCATCAGCTACGCGCGTTCGCTTCCAGCAACGCCCGCAACCCGTCCAGCAACTGCGCGGGCGTCGGCGGGCAGCCGCGGATCATGAGGTCGACCGGCAACGCCGCCTCGACCCCACCCGCGACCGCGTAGCTGCCGCGGAACACGCCGCCGTCGACGGCGCAGTCGCCCGCCGCCACCACCCATTTCGGGTCGGGCGTCGCGGCCCAGGTGCGCAGCAGCGCCTCCTGCATGTTGCGCGCGACCGGGCCAGTGACCAGCAGCACGTCGGCGTGGCGCGGGCTGGCCACGAAGCGCAGGCCGAACCGCTCCAGGTTGTAGACGGTGCTCGTCAGCATGTGGAGTTCCAGCTCGCAGCCGTTGCAGCTCCCGGAATCGACGTGGCGGATCGCCAGGCTGCGGCCGAGCCGGCGCTGCGAGGCGGCGCGCAGCCGCTCCGCCAATGCCGCCACGGTCGGCTGGTCCACCGGCGACGCCGGCAGCGTGTCGGGGCCGTGGCGCAGCGCGCGGGCCAGCAGGCGCCACGGCACTACAGGTCCACTCCCGAGTACGATGCGTTGATCGAGCGGTTGACCAGCGGGAAATCGGCCAGGATGGTGCCCTCCATCGCCGCTTCCAGCAGCGGCCAGTGCAGCCAGCTCGGGTCGCGCAGGAAGGCGCTGCCGATCAGCCCGCCGTCGAGCCGCATCCAATGCCAGATGTCGCCGCGGAACCCCTCGGCCCAGCCCAGGCCCTCGCCGCCGGCCATCGGCAACGACACCGAGACCGGCCCTTCGGGCAGCGCCGATAGCAAGGCGCGCAGCAGGCGGTCGCTCTCGGCCAGCTCCGCCATGCGCAGCCGCACGCGGGCATCGACGTCGCCGGTCGGCCGCGACGGCGCCTGCACGTCCAGCGTGTCGTAAGGCGGGTACGACGGCCGCCGGCGCAGGTCGCGCGCGCCGCCGCTGGCCCGCCCCACGATGCCGCCGGCGGCGTAGGCTGCGGCCATCGCCGGAGCGACGAGGCCGGTGTCGACCATGCGCTCGGCCAGGCTCGGCGCGTCGTCATACAGCCGCAGCAGCTCCGGCAGCGCCGCCGCCACGACATCGAGCGCCGCCAGGATCGCGGCAGGCCCGCCGGGCGCGATGTCGGCGACCAGGCCGCCGGGCACCACGACGTCCATCATCAGCCGGTGGCCGAACGCCGCCTGCGCCGCCGCCAGCATCGCCTCGCGCAGCACCCCGAACCGCGCCGGGCCGATCGCCCACGCGGCGTCGCCCAGGATGGCGCCGATGTCGAGCAGGTGGTTGGCGACGCGCTCCATCTCCGCCATCACGCCGCGCAGCGCGTGCGCGCGGCCCGGCGCGTCGGTCGCGGTCGCGGCCTCGGCGGGCCGGGCGGAGGCCCGGGCCTGAGCCCCCCTGCTGGGGCCCCGCACCCCCCGCGCCCACCG
>CAXUHK010000123.1:0-2380 GCA_964250775.1 uncultured Acetobacteraceae bacterium
GGCCAGCACGGTGCGGTAGCCGGCGGCGCGCAAATAATGCGCGAAGGTCGGCACCTGGGCGGGGAAGTCGGCGGCGTTGTCGTAGGCACCGAGCCGCGAGGGCAGCAGCCCGGCGAGGAAGCTGGCGCGCGAGGGGGCGCAGAGCGGGCTGTTGCAATACGCCGCGTCGAACACCCCGCCGCCCGCGGCCAAGGCGTCCAGATGCGGCGCGCGCGCGACAGTGTTGCCGTAGGCGGGCAGGATGCCGGCCGTCATCTGGTCGGCCATCAGGATCAGGATGTTGGGGCGGCGCGGCACCCCTACAGGATCGCGATCGCGATCAGCACCCCGCAGACGACCGCGGCGCCCCCGATCAGGCCGGCGGCGTGCGCCAGGACGCGGATGCGCGTCACCACCGAGACCGAGGCGAGCACGATCGCGATCTGCAGCGCGCCGACCACGATCTCGAACAGCTCGTAGCGATGGAACTGCTGCTCGCGCTGCACCTTGTGCGCCTCAACCTGTTCCAGGAGCTGCTTGCCTTCGCCGTCCAGCCGTTGCGAGGTGGCGCGGGCGGTGGCGATGCGGGGCTTCACCGCGGGATCGGCGGCATTGGGAAGGCTTTCCAGCATCCCGGCCGTCTGGCCGTACAGGTCGGTGCGGACTTTCTTGGCCTGGTAGAAGGCGTAGTCGTCGCTGACCTCGATGTGCTTGGTCATGTAGGCGTTCTGCGCGCCCTTTTCCTGCATCTCGGCCAGCGCCAGGGCGGCCGCGAGGACCGAGATCAGGATGGCGATGCGACGGGCGCCGCCGTCGGTGTGCTCGACATCCTCCTCGTACGCCTTTTCGATGCTTTCCTTGGCGCGTTCGAGGGCGTCGCCCATTGTGCGGACCTTTCCGGCGGCGGGGATGGTGGGCGCGACAGGGATTGAACCTGTGACCCCCGCCGTGTGAAGGCGATGCTCTACCGCTGAGCTACGCGCCCATCCCGAGATCGCTGCGATAGGGCGGCGCGGGCCGGGGTGTCAAGCGCGCCTCACGGTGTCGCCGGCTGGGTCAACTGCACCGGCGGCAGCGGCTCGGCGATCACCGGCTCGGGCGCCGGCGCCAGTTCGACCGGGGCCGGCGGCAGCGGCGGCGGGGTCGGGTCCACGGTGTAGTCGGACACCACCCGGGCCTGCGCGCCGGCGATCACCAGCACGCGCTGGCCCAGGGTCAGCGGGGCGTGGTCCTGCTGTGTCACGGACAGCAGGCCGCCATCGTCCTTGCGCACGATGTATTCGTAGGCGCGCACGTCGCCGATCGAGTGCGAGATGGCGCTGCCGGCCAGGCCGCCGATCACCGCGCCGCCCAGGGCGCTGAACGCCGCCACGGCGCCGGTGGCGGTCTGCGAGCCGGCGATGCCGCCGGCGGCCGAGCCGGTGACGCCGCCATTGGTGACGTCGGCGCTGACCTTGACCGGGCGCACCCCGATCAGCACGCCCTGGTCGACCCGGTTGGCCTGTTGCACCGCGTGGCTGGCGTACGTGTCAGGCAAGTAGTTCGGCGCGCATCCGGCGACCAGGACGGCCATGATCGCCCAGGCTGGCGTGCTTGCCGGTGCGTTCATGCAGGGACACCCGTTGCTGCGATTCGGCCGGCAGCATAGAACGAAACGGAAACAAAGTCACTCGCAACGTGTTCGGAACCAATCGCGAACGGGCGCGTAGACGCGGGATGAGCAAGAACCCGAAGCAGACCCCCGAACCCCAGGACGAGGCGGCCGACCAGTCCGCCGCCTCGGAGACGGTCCCGTCCAACACCGTCAAGGACCCCGACGACTGGACCACCGGCGACGAAACCATGACCGGCGCCCAAGCGTCGTACCTCAAGACGCTGTGCGAGGAGGCGGGCGAGGAGTTCGACCCGTCGCTGAGCAAGGCCGACGCGTCGAAGCGCATCGACGCGCTGCAGGGCAAGACGGGACGCGGCCGCAGCCATTGACCCGCGTGCGCTGCGCGCTGGCGCTGCTGCTGGCCCCGGCCGCGGCGCAGGCGGGCGAGCCGCAGCACCTGCATTACGTCGCCTACTCGACCGGCTTCCGCGTGCTCGACGTCACGGCCGACATCGACCTGGAGGCGCAGGGCTATGCGGTGGCGCTGTCGGTCCACACCGTCGGCCTGTTCGGCGCGGTGATGCACGGCGCCACGCAGAGCAGCGTGCGCGGCCGGTGGAGCGGCTCGGCGGCGACGCCGGCGGCCTATGAGAGCCGTGGCCTGTGGCGCGGCGAGCAGATCCACGTCGCGATTTCCTACGCCGACGGCCAGCCGAGCGTCACCACCCTGCAGCCGTCCGCGCCCCCGCCGCCGGCGCCGGGGCCGGGGGGGCGGTGGGGGCCCCCGCTCGCCCACCTGCCGGCCCC